>JAAYHI010000009.1 GCA_012727415.1 Bacillota bacterium | reverse complement strand
CTCTTAAGAAGTATTCGCGCTCTTTGAAAATTAAAAAATTCCATCCCCAAAATGTATGCAGGAATGCGTTCGACAACTCTTGTTTCCCCGTCTCAGCCAAATATTTGGTTAATTATGTCTCTTGACTCTGCTAAAGCAGTAAAGTATAATCACTGACAAGCAATGTTTTACCTCAAGCTGCTTGCGAAGAGTGGAATGGCGATTGCAGCACGATATCCAAAAGGACTTGACTGCTGTTTAATATTTAGTATAATAGGGGACAAGCCATCAGTTTTCTCTGGGCCTTTTGGATTTTCTTGCAGGGAATAAGCAGGAATTTTGCCTTATGCGTCGAATATAGTTAAGTGAATGATTACTGCCTTGCTTTCCCAGCGGTTTTAGTGCGGTTTATCCGCCTAAAATATAGATTACATTTTATTAAGGGAGGAAACGAAATGAAAAGGCTTTTGGTGCTAGTGCTTGCATCGATGTTAATCGCTGCTTCACTGGCGGGCTGTACCCCCTCGGACAAAGTGTCCGGAACCTTGGTCGTAGGTTGCCCACCCATTTCCGGTGACTTCATCTACGGCTTTGGCAACAGCTCTTATGACAAATGGGTTAAGGACCTCACTGGCGGGTATATGAGCACCTATGCTGTCACCCCCGACGGCGAAATCGTCCTTAACGAAACTGTCGTCAAAAATCTGGAAACCAGTGTCGATGGCGACGGCAACAAGACTTACACATTTGAGATTCACGATGACCTCAAATGGAACGATGGCTCTCCCATCACTGCTCATGACTATATTTTCAGCATTCTCTGGGAAGCATCCCCTGCATGGGTAAAAGCAGGCGCCAGCTCTGCCACCGGAGACGGGCTCTTGGGCTACGAGGCCTACTTCTCAGGTGAAAGCCCGGTCTTCACCGGCATTAAGCTCATCGATGACTACAAGTTCTCAGTCACCATCGATGCAGAAATGCTGCCCTACTTCTTTGAAACCTCTTATGCTTCCGTGCGGCCTCTGCCCATGAAAGCATGGGCTCCTGCTGCCAAGATTGCCAACGAAATCACCATTGAAGTTCCCAAGGCAGGCCAGGAAGATGCCGAAAATCCTGAAATGGAAGAAAAGACCTTCGAAGGCACTTGCCTTGTCAGCGACAGCTCAGTGTGGAGCCTGGAAAGCAACTGCCAGGGTATTGCCGGGACCGAGCGCTTCGCTCCCACCGTATCCTGCGGCCCCTACATCTTCCAGAGCTTTGAAAACAACGCTGTAACTCTCAAGGTTAACCCCCACTTCAAGGGCGATGCCAACGGCAAGAAGCCCCAGCTCGAATACATCATCATCAAGTATATCAACCAGACCACTGACGTAGACCAGGTCATCAACGGCTCCGTTGACGCTGTTACCGGTGTCATTGAAGGCGAAAAGATTGAAAAGGCCCTCAACGACGAGCCCAACACCAAGGTCACCTACTATCCCCGTAATGGTTACGGCGGAATCTTCATCCACTGCGACTTTGGCCCCACCCAGGATGCTAAAGTCCGCCATGCTCTTGCTTACCTGATCGACCGTCAGGAAGTTATCAAGAACGTTCTCGGCGGCTACGGCTCCGTGGTTAACGGCATGTATGGTCTGGCCCAGTGGATGTATCAGGACAACAAGGAAGCCATCGACAACCTTCCCAACTTTGTCCTCAACCACGACAAGGCCAACGACCTGCTGGATGAAACCGAGTGGAAGTACGAAGCTGACGGCAAGACCCCATTTGACCGCACCAAGGCCAAGCCCGGCAGCGAGTACTATCGTCACAATGCTGACGGAGAAGTGCTGGCAATTAATCACCTTGGAACTGAGGAAAACGAAGTTACCGACAACGTTGATATCCAATTCAAGGCCAACTGCCCATATGCCGGCATCAAGTTCTCACTGACCCGCTCCGACTTCGCCAAACTCCTCGACCACTACTACGAGGGCTTCACCATGGGCGACGAGCGTGAATTCCACACCTTCAACCTGGCAACTGGCTTCTCCGCCATCTTCGACCCCTACTATTCATACCACTCTGATTTCTACCATGTCCTTTACATGCAGACTGAGCAGGTCAAGGACGAGAAATTAGACGAAATCATCATCAAGATGAGAAGCCTCGACCCGACCCAGGTAGAAGAGTACTCAGCTGCATGGCTGGAATTCCAGATTCGCTGGAACGAACTGCTGCCGGTCATTCCGCTCTACTCCAACCAGTACTATGACATCTACAGCAGCAAGGTCAAGGGATTCAACACCACTCCCTTCCTGCAGTGGGCAGAGATGATCTGCGATATCTCCAAATAAGGTTTTTGGCCAATCACTGGAATAAGAAAGAGGGATGGCATCTGCTGTCCCCTTTCTTATATCAAATTAACTTGTTATACCAATGGGTATATTGCGAAAATTTTCTTTTCTTACCATCTGTTTCTGCTATACAAATTCCTGCATACTCACAATGGAGTCATTTATACCAGTTTACCTGGTAATCCCGATCAAAATCAGTTTTTATATTATCGCATGAAGGAGGCTGTGTTGATGTGTTAAAGTACCTTGCAAAAAGGCTGATCTCCATGATTCCTGTGGTAATCGCCATTACCATCATTATCTTTGCTTTGGTAAAGGCTATGCCCGGGGATCCCGCCCGCATGATGATTAACCCTGCTCTCAAAGAAGAACAGAGAGAAGCTGCATACAGAGCCATGCGCGAAAAATTGGGCTTAGATTACCCCATGCCCGTACAGTATGTCAAATGGATTGCGGCAACCCTCTCAGGAGATTTAGGCTGGTCTTCGATGAACAACCGGCCGGTAAAAGAAGTTATTGCCGAACCTCTGCGCAACACCCTTATTCTCAACGTCTTTGTCACCATCTGTGAGATTGCCGTTATCCTGCCTGTGGGGGTTGTCATGGCTGTCAGACGAGGGTCTCTTATCGACAAATTCTGGCAAGTCTTTTCCCTAATCGGCTATTCCATGCCTTCTTTTTTCATCGGTCTGTCCTTAATCTTTATTTTTGCTTTAAAACTGAAGTTGCTGCCGCCGGGCAGCATGCCTATAGCGGCTTACGGCAAAGACTTAGCTTACTATTTGTCCTGGTTTAAATATATGCTTCTGCCAATGCTGAGCTTAACCATCATCAGTATTGCCGGTTCTATTCGCTATGTGCGCAATGCGATGATTGAAGCTCTCAGCCAGGACTATATCCGAACCGCACGCTCCAAGGGCCTGTCGGAAAAGGTGGTTATTTATTCCCATGCTTTCCGCAACGCTTTGATTCCCATTTCCACCATCATCATCATGAGTGTTTTTGCATTGCTCAGCGGTTCAGCAATCACCGAGCAGGTCTTCGCCTGGAAGGGGATTGGCTATACGCTGGTTTTGGCTTTGAACAACAGGGACTATATGTTGGTTATTACCCTAAACCTGCTGAGCACAATGCTGGCCATTACTGCTAACATCGTCGCCGACATCACCTATGGGATCGTCGATCCTCGGATTAAGCTGGAATAGGGAGTGATATCATGGAAAAGAAAACAGTGCACGAGCCTAATACCCATCCCAAAGAATCTACGGGCGTCAAACTTGGAAAGTCCTTTGGCTCTATGTTTAAGCGCCTGTTCGTGAGGGAAAAGGATCCCTTGTCAGTTTTAGAGGAAGAAGCTCTGCAGACGCCGACCCAGACAATAATCAAGAACTTTATCCGCACTAAACTAGGGGTTGTTGGCGTAATCGCTTTTATCCTTATTTTGCTGTTCTCCTTTGTCGGCTCCGAGCTTCGTCCTATTGACGAATCCTACCAGGAACCCGCTCTTTCCAATGTCCGCCCGGGAGCTAACTATCTGAAGTACCCCTCTGCTATTGTCAAAGAGGGCGTCAAGGAGATTTCGTCGGGAATCTCATTTTCGGTTGCTCTTACCAATCAGGGCAATGTCTATATCTGGGGCAAACAGCCCATCTACCTCAGTGGCAGGGCTACCAGCATATTTAAGCTGCCCAAGGATTTTCCCCAGGGGAAAATCGCTCACATTGCAGCCGGGGACCGCTTCTGGGTAGCCATATCTGAAGACGGCAAATTCTACGGCTTTGGATACAACAACTTTTCGCAGCTGGAAGTGCCGCAAAACGTCAAGATGAAAATTCAGACCACTGCTGTCAGGCAGCTCCTGGCCGGAGAAGGTGTTACCGGTATCCTCTTGGAGAACGGTGAAATTTATATCTGGGGCAGCACTTTAGCTACCCGTCAGGATATAGTTCCTGCTGCATACCAGGGGAGAATCGTTCATGCAGAAATTACGCCTTTGAACGTTGTGGTTTTGCTGGATGACGGCACAATTGGTGTTTTTGGCACTGAAGGCAACGAAATTTCTGATATTCCCGAGGAACTCACCGATGGCAGTGTAAAAGTAGTCGATTTTACTACTTCCGGAAGGGCAGCTATGGCCCTGGATTCTGAGGGCAAGCTCCATATCTGGGGCAGCGTTATGCATGGCCTTCTTAATATCCCGGAATTTGAAGGCAATGTAGTGGACCTTTTTGGCGGCAAAAACAACTTTGGCTTATTGCTGGATAACGGCGAGTTGGTGTACTGGGGGGCAAATCATTTCAACCAGTTGAAGATGCCCAAGGAAGCCAAACACACCAAGTATGTTGCCGTATACTCCGATATCTTCCAAAACTTTGCCGTCGCTGAGGACGGAACCATCTCCGCCTGGGGACACGAGGGCTTTATCTTTGGTTCCGACCAGTTTGGCAGGGATAATTTGACCCGCCTCATTCATGGCGGCCGTATTTCTCTGACCGTTGGCGCCATCGCCATGATTATCTCGGTTATTATCGCCCTGATCATCGGCTTGGTTTCCGGTTATTTCGGCGGTTGGGTTGACAATGTCCTCATGCGCTTTACCGACGTGGTCATTTCGATACACTTTATGCCTTTGGCCATTACCTTGTCCACAATTGTCACGGGCTCGGTGCCGGAAATGTACAGAATCTATATGATTATGGTTATCCTCGGCTTCCTCAACTGGCCCGGACTGGCCCGTCTTATCAGAGCACATTTACTGCTGGAAAGAGAAAAGGACTTCGTCCTGGCTGCAAGGGCATTAGGTGTCAAGCAGAGAAACATCATGGTGCGGCATATTCTTCCCAACATTTTTAACCTGGTCATCGTCAATGTGACCCTGGGATATGCCAGTGCCTTGCTGATGGAATCTGCATTGTCCTTCCTCGGTTTCGGCGTTGCGCCCCCAACTCCTTCCTGGGGCAATATGTTAGACTCCGCCCAAAAAGCCACAGTTATTGAATACTACTGGTGGAGATGGGTAATACCTGGACTTGCTGTCGTCTTTGCTGCCCTCAGCGTCAACCTCATTGGGGACGCTCTCAGGGACGCAATGGATCCAAAAGCAAGTGAGAAATAGGGGGTGAGAAAATGAGCTTGCTAGAAATTAAAAATTTGCACACTTATTTTGAAACCCGCAGAGGGCTGATTAAGGCTGTGTACGGGGTCTCCCTCAGCTTGGACAGAGGCAAGACTCTGGGCATTGTCGGCGAGTCCGGCAGCGGCAAGAGTCAGATGGCCCTTAGCATCCTCAAGCTCTTTGAATCAAATCAGAAAATCTATGAAGGCGAGATCTATTTTGATGGCCGCCTGATTTCCGAATTAAAGCAGGAAGAGTTGTACGATATTCGGGGGAACTCCATTTCGATGATTTTCCAGGAACCCATGACCTCTCTTAACCCTGTCTTTAATGCCAGCAGACAAATCAGTGAAGTATTGATGCTGCACCAGGGCCTTAGCAAACAAGAGGCCCATGAGCAATCAATTGAAATGCTGCGGGCTGTAAAGATTCCCAACCCCGAAGAAGTAGTACTCCAGTATCCTCACCAGCTTTCCGGGGGCATGCGGCAACGGGTTATGATAGCCATCGCCCTGGCTTGCCGGCCAAAGCTGTTAATTGCTGATGAACCTACGACAGCCTTGGATGTTACCATTCAGGCTCAGATTTTGCGCCTGATGAACGAGCTTAAGGAAGACTTCAACGCTTCTATCATGTTTATTACTCATGACTTGGGTGTAATAAACCAAATGGCAGATGATGTCGCAGTTATGTATTGCGGCCAGGTAGTGGAGACTGCCCCCGTGGATTATATTTTCAAGAACCGGGATAAGTACTCCCATCCCTACACCGAAGCTTTGCTGCGGTCTATTCCTCTCCTTAGCGGCAATCAGGGAGACCGCCTGGAGGCTATTCCCGGTGCAGTTCCCCATCCCCTGGACCTGCCAGCGGGCTGCAAGTTTGCCCCTCGGTGTAAGTACGCTACTGCCCGTTGCCAGCAGGAGGAACCAGATTTGATTCCTGTCAGCGATGTGCAGTCCGTCAGATGTTTCTATCCTCAGAAGGGAGTGAGAAACAGTGGAGAATAAGAAGCCTTTAATTCGCATTGAAAACCTGACCCATTACTTTCCCCTCAAAAAGAAATCGATCTTTCAGCGTCAGCAGCTTTACGTGCGGGCAAACGAGGATATTTCCCTAAACATCTACGAGGGTGAAACTTTCGGCCTGGTGGGGGAAAGCGGCTGCGGTAAATCCACCTTGGGCAGGGTTATTCTCCAATTGTATACCCAGACTTCAGGCACCATTCTCTATTACGGCAAGACTTTGGAAGAATTCAAGCCCAAGTATGTCAAGAAAACTATTAAAGCTCTGCCGAGGATCGTGTCCCGGTACAAAGAATTGTCAGCAGAGCTGGGGGATAATCTTGAGCCCCTGGCTAAAAAGAACAAGGGCGTCAGGAAAGTTGTCAACAGATATACAGATGCCGTTCGTATTGCCGGCGGCTTAGTGTTGGCTGACGACCTGAGAGAAGTTTCCCGGGTTCTTCGGGAAGAATTTGAGGTGGGGTCAGCTTATTATACTCTCAACACTAAGGTCGGAGACTTAACCCTGAAGCGGGATACCCTTGCAGCTAAAGAGGACATGACCGCTGCCGACCAACGGGAACTGGACAGGCTTAATCAGCAAATTGCTGCCCTGACCGCCCAGCTGGAACCAATTAAGATTGCTGTGGATGAAAAACGCGCTGCTCTTGAAGCTTTGCGGAATCGGGTATCTGCCAAAGAAGGTTTCGCAGAGGTTGATGCCAAACAGGATGAAGGGATTGACCTGGCCAAGCTCACCACTGAAGAGATGCGCCAGCTGCGCAGGGAGCTTCAGGTTATTTTCCAGGACCCCTATTCTTCCCTCAACCCTCGCCTGACTGTTGGCCAAATAATAAGCGAGGCCCTTACAGCGCATAATATCTTTAAGAAGGGCACTGAAATCCTGGAGAGATACGTCCTGGACTTAATGGAAAAGTGCGGGCTGCAGCATTACATGCTTCACCGCTATCCCCACCAGTTCTCCGGCGGCCAGCGGCAGCGCATCGGTATTGCCAGGGCTTTGGCGGTAATGCCTCAATTTGTCGTTTGTGATGAGGCTGTCAGTGCTTTGGACGTATCCATTCAGTCTCAGATTATTAACTTGCTCATTGACCTGAAAGAGCGGGAAAACCTCACTTACCTCTTTATTTCCCACGACCTGAGCACAGTTAAATTCATCAGTGACCGCATCGGCGTAATGTACTTGGGTTCTCTCGTTGAACTGAGCAGCTCGGATGTCATTTTTAAAGATCCACTTCACCCATATACTGAAGCTTTGCTGGAGGCCATCCCCACTACTGAGGATGAATCCAAAAAAGAACTGGTTACCATTGAAGGGGATATTCCCAGCCCCATCAATCCGCCCAGCGGCTGCAAGTTCCACACCCGGTGCAAGTATGCCACTGACAAGTGCAAGGACGTTGTTCCTGAGTGGAGAGAACTGAAACCCGGACATTTTGTCGCCTGTCACTATCCACTGGACAGAGGTGAAATACTTGTTCAAAAGACTAAGGGAGCGTCTGCCTAAAAAATATAGCGAGGAAGAGGTCGATGAGCACTATCGCAAGATTTCAAGTGTTGGCGGCTTAGAAAAGAACGATTTCCTGGCAATGCTTATTGCCGCATTCCTCACCCTTGGTCTCCCTTTGTTGCTGATCTTAGCTGTGATCTATGGTTCAATCTACCTGCTGTTTATTCGTTAAACCTAATAATCCATGCCCTCTTCCGGGCATGGATTATTTTGGTTTTGGGGAGCACAGGGACACCGAAAGGTTGAAAATATTTGGGCCTTGGTGTATAGTACTATAGTAGTATTTTCACAAATACAAGGAGGGTGTTCTGCTGTGAAGAAATTCTTAGTTGTGTTACTGGCTCTGGCATTAGTCCTGCCTTTAGCCGCATGTAACAAAGACACTGATCCCGATCCTGGTCAAGAGGACAAGTACGAACTTGCATTGGTAACTGACATCGGCACAATCGACGACAAGTCCTTTAACCAGGGTGCATGGGAAGGTCTGAAAAAGTATGCTGAAGAGAAGAATATAACCTACAAGTACTATCAGCCTGCGGAAAAGACCACTGCAGCATACTTGGATTCCATCGACCTGGCTGTAAAGGGCGGCGCAAAATTAATCGTCTGCCCAGGCTTCTTGTTCGAGCCCGCAGTGTTCGAAGCTCAGGACCTCTATCCTGACACCAAGTTCATCATTCTCGATGGTTCTCCCAACGATGGTGACTGGGAAAAAGAGGGCGGCCCAACATACAGAATTGAAAGCAATGTCTATTCAGTTTTCTACGCTGAAGAACAAGCCGGTTTCCTGGCTGGATATGCGGCTGTCAAAGACGGCTACAAGAAGTTAGGCTTTATGGGCGGCATGGCCGTTCCCGCAGTTGTCCGCTTTGGCTATGGCTTTGTCCAGGGCGCAGAATATGCCGCCAAGGAAATGGGCATCAGCGACATTGAAATTATGTACCACTACACCGGGACCTTTGAAGCCAGCCCCGAAGCCAAGACCTTGGCGGCAGGTTGGTACGAAGCCGGAACCGAAGTTATCTTCGCTTGCGGCGGCGCCGTCGGCAACTCAGTAATGTCTGCAGCTGAAGAAGCTGACAAGGCTGTTATCGGCGTTGACGTCGACCAGTCTAACGAATCCCGCACCGTCATCACTTCTTCCATGAAGATGCTTTCAATTTCCGTCTATGACGGCATCGAAGCTTTCTATGGAGGCACATTCCCCGGTGGCCAGAGCGTAACTCTGGATGCTAAAGTAGACGGCATTGGCCTGCCCATGGAAACATCCAAGTTCAAAACCTTTACCCAGGAAGACTACGATGCCATCTATGCTAAATTAGTCGCCGGTGAAATCGATATCCTCAAGGATACCGACAAAACCGATGCTTCTGACATTACTCTTACTGTCACCAAAGTCACATTCGTAGAATAGTTGTTATACTGTTAGCAGCATCACATTATGTGATGCTGCTTATTTTATTTGCTGATTTTTTTCTTTCATGATAATATTTCTATATATAATCAGAGCGTATATAGGTTAGGAGGGAGCCCATGGATTATATTATTGAAATGTTGGACATCACCAAAGAGTTCCCAGGCATCGTGGCCAACGACGGGGTTACATTGCAGGTGAAAAAGGGTGAAATCCATGCCCTGCTGGGGGAAAATGGCGCCGGCAAATCCACCTTAATGAATGTGCTCTTTGGTTTGTACCAACCGGAAAAAGGTGTAATCAAGATACGGGGGAAAGAGGTAAAGATTGATGGCCCCCGGACAGCCAATGCCCTGGGGATTGGCATGGTTCACCAACATTTTATGTTAGTGGACACTTTTACAGTCCTTCAAAACATTGTCCTCGGTATGGAGACAGTGTCGGGGGGGCTGTTGCAGATGGAGGAGGCCCGGGAAAAAGTTGATGCCCTCAGCGAGAAATATGGCCTTAAGGTAGATCCCGACGCCCTGGTGTCCGACATCACCGTAGGTATGCAGCAACGGGTGGAAATTCTTAAGATGCTGTACAGGAATAATGATATTCTCATCTTTGACGAACCTACTGCAGTCCTTACCCCCCAGGAGATTGAAGAACTTATGCACACCATGCGCGGGTTGGCTGCCGAGGGGAAATCTATCATCTTTATTACCCACAAACTCAATGAAATTAAGGAAGCAGCCGACCGCTGCACCGTCTTGCGCCGGGGGAAATTAATTGGTGTAGTCGATGTGGCCTCCGCCACAAAGGAATCCCTTTCCGAGATGATGGTGGGGCGAAAGGTAGATTTGGAAATTGAACTTCAGCCCCAGGCAGCAGGCGAGCCTGTTTTGACAGTGGAAAATCTCTGTGTCAATTCCCACCGCCAGGGGCATACCAAGGCTGTGGTCAAAGACGTCAGTTTTCAGGTGCACCGGGGAGAGATAGTCTGCATCGCCGGCATTGACGGCAACGGCCAGACCGAGCTGGTCCACGCTCTTACCGGGCTGATACACCCCGATAGCGGCAAAGTGGCCCTTAACGGCAAAGACATCACCAGGCAGAGTGTTCGCTATCGGAACACCAACGGCCTCGCCCATATTCCCGAAGACCGGCATAAACATGGCCTTGTGCTGGATTATACCTTGGGGGAAAATTTGATTTTACAAAGGTATTTTACCGATGAGTTTCAATCCCACGGGTTTTTGCGGCGTGACAATATCATTGCCTACGCAAACCGCCTCATTGAGGAATTCGACATTCGCAGCGGCCAGGGAGCTATTACTCCTGCCCGCAGTATGTCGGGCGGCAATCAGCAAAAGGCTATTGTCGCCAGAGAAATCGACAGGGATCCGGACTTACTGGTTGCCGTCCAGCCAACCCGGGGCCTGGATGTCGGTGCCATTGAGTATATTCATAAAAAACTGGTTGAACAGCGGGATTCCGGCAAAGCAGTGCTTTTAGTTTCCTTGGAATTGGACGAGGTGATGAATCTCAGCGACCGCATCCTCGTCATTTATGAAGGTTCTATTGTTGCTGACCTCAATCCCGAAGAAATCACAGTCCAGGAATTGGGCCTGTATATGGCTGGCTCAGCTCCTGGTGAAGCTGGGAGGGAAGTGCATTGAAACGGCCTGATAAGCTAAAAGAAACGATTCTTAGCTTTTTGCCCTCAATTCTTGCCATTGTCGTCGGTTTGCTATTTGGCTTTGTCATTCTTTTAATCAGCAATCCCGGGCAGGCACTGGGGGGGGTTTCCACAATTATAACGGGTGCCTTTCGGGATATGCGCAGTATCGGCAGGGTAATGTACTTCGCAACGCCGATTGTTCTCACCGGCTTGTCAGTGGGCTTTGCTTTTAAGACGGGGCTCTTTAACATCGGCACCCCCGGCCAGTTTATTGTCGGTGCTTTCGGCGCAGTCCTCATTGGCATTAAATTTCCCCAACTGGGATCTGTGCACTGGATAGTTGCCTTGCTGGTATCGATAGTTTTCGGAGCATTGTGGGCACTGCTGCCGGGAATTCTCAAGGCCTTTGCCAATGTCCATGAAGTTATATCTTCTATTATGATGAATTACATTGGCATGTACCTGGTCAACTACCTCGTTCAATACAATATCTACGACCGGCTGCGCAATCAGTCCATGCCGGTGGCCAAGAGCGCCATTATTCCAAGAATGGGCCTGGATAAAATTTTCCCCAAGTCCAATGTCAATGCCGGCTTTTTTGTCGCTATTTTGGCAGTAATCGTCATCTATATCATTCTCAACAAGACGACCTTCGGCTATGAGTTAAAAGCCGTCGGCTTCAACCGGCACGCCAGCAAGTATGCGGGTATCAATGAAAGACGCAGTATAGTGCTGTCAATGGTCATAGCCGGTGCACTGGCAGGATTGGGAGGCGGGCTGCTACATCTGGCGGGGACGGGAAAGTATATAGAAGTAGTTGACGTCCTGGCCGCTGAAGGGTTTACCGGAATTCCCGTAGCTCTGCTGGGAATGTCCAATCCCATAGGCATTCTCTTCTCGGGCTTATTCATAGGCTTCCTTACAGTAGGGGGCGATTACTTGCAGCTCTATGATTATGTGCCCGAGGTTATTGACATCATTGTTGCCTCCATCATCTATTTTAGCGCCTTTGCCTTGATTATCCGGGATGTCATTCAGAGGCGAAGGCTTAGACTGGGAGGGGAGAAGGAGCAATGAGTACTGTTTTCTTTGTCATGAGGCAGGCTTTGACCTACTCAATACCCTTGTTGATTGTCGCTTTGGGGGGCATGTTTTCAGAGCGCAGCGGGGTTGTCAACATTGCCCTGGAAGGCATTATGGTCTTTGGTGCCTTTACCAGCATCTTGTTTATCAACTCTGTGCAGGACACTATGTCGGGGCAGTTGCTTCTGTTGCTGGCCCTCCTCATTGCAGGCCTTTCCGGAATTCTGATTTCCCTGCTCCATGCCTATGCCTCCATTAATATGAAGGCCAACCAGGTCATCAGCGGTACTGCCATCAACATGCTGACGCCGGCGGTGGCAATATATGTGGCCCGGATGCTTCAGAATGTGCAGCAGATTAACTTTAACAATACATTCCGGATTCCAAAGGTGTCTGTGCTGGGTGATATTCCCGGCCTGGGAGATGTATTATTCAAGGATGCCTATATTACCACATACCTGGGAATCCTGATCCTGATAGTCTCCACAATTGTCTTGTACAGAACCCGATTTGGCCTGCGGCTGCGGGCCTGCGGTGAGCATCCCCATGCGGCGGATTCGGTGGGAATCAATGTCTACAAAATTCGCTATGCAGGCGTGATGATCTCCGGGTTTTTGGCAGGCATCGGCGGTTTGATATTTGTCATACCCACTTCCACCAACTTCAATGCTACGGTGGCGGGATACGGTTTCCTCGCCCTGGCAGTGCTGATCTTCGGCCAGTGGAAACCCATGCGCATACTATATGCCTCCCTGTTTTTCGGCCTGATGAAAGCCATCGCCTCCACTTATTCCAGCATTCCCTTTTTGTTAAACCTGGGTATTCCCAGCAACTTCTTTAAAATGGTGCCCTTTGTGGCAACCTTAATAGTCCTGGCCTTTACCTCAAAGAAATCTCAGGGGCCAAAGGCCGCGGGTATTCCATATGACAAGAGCCTCCGTTAAGGAGGCCCCTGCATATGCCAAGACCTTTGTCCTTCGCAGTTCCAAGAAAGTAATGAGGAGTGGAAAAATGTACGATCCCCGAATTGAAAAGCTGGCAAAGCTGTTAATTCACTATTCTCTGGGAATAAAAAAGGGCCAGACCCTGCTGATTCAAAGTACACTGCAGGCTGAACCTCTGATGGAAGCCGCGTATAAAGAGGCCATCCTGGCAGGTGCCCATGTCACTAATCTGGCAGGTCTGCCCAATGCCGCCGAAATCTTTTACAAATATGCCAGCGATGAGCAGCTGGAATATGTCAGTCCTTTAGAGGAGTTTATTACCGAGAATATTGACGCCAGACTGCATATCATGGCAAGCTATAATACCAAGGCCCTCTCGGGCGTAGACCCCCAGAGGATATCAAAAAACCGGCGCGCCGGGGCCAGGCTGCAGACCAGGTTTATGGAGCGGGCAGCTGCCGGCGAGCTCCATTGGACGTTGACGGCATATCCCACCAATGCGGCAGCCCAGGATGCCAACATGTCGCTGGCTGAGTATACAGAGTTTGTCTTTGGAGCAGGTCTGCTGAACGATGAGGACCCTGTAGCGCGGTGGCGGGAAATCGATGCTCAGCAGGAGAAGATCTGTCAGCATCTCAATAACTGCTCGCAATTGCGGATAGTGTCCAAGGATACCGATATCAGCATGAGCATCGTTGGCCGCAAGTGGATAAATTGCAGCGGGCACGAAAATTTCCCCGACGGGGAAGTATTTACCGGGCCTGTAGAAGACAGTGTCAACGGCCACATCCGCTTTAGTTTCCCGGGAATTTATGCCGGCAAGGAGATTGAGGACATCCGCCTGGAGTTTAAGGATGGCAAGGTGACCAAGGCTGCTGCTGCCAAGGGCGAAGACTTGCTCCTTGCCCTGCTGGAAACCGATGCCGGCGCCCGCTACGTTGGCGAAGTGGCTGTGGGCACCAACTTTGGCATTCAAAAGTTTACCCGCAATATGCTCTTTGATGAAAAAATAGGCGGCACTGTGCACCTGGCACTGGGTGCCTCCTATCCTGAAAGCGGCGGCAAAAATGAATCCGGCATTCACTGGGATATGCTTTGTGACATGCGGGATGGCGGCGAAATTTACGCCGATGGAGAATTGATATATAAAAGCGGGAAATTCCTGTTAGATCTTTAAGAAATCCTTGCCGGCTCTGCCGGCTTTTTTAGATATTCTTCTTAATGAGCTGTAGCAGCTCATCGGCAATTGTGCCGACCACCACCTGCAGGGCTTCGCCTTTGCCGACAATACCTGCGGCGCCGAGGGCCATGAGGGCATCCCTGTCAACCAGCTCCTTGTTGCCCACCACCAGGCGCAGGCGGGTGAGGCAGCTGCTGATCCGGATGACATTCTCTTTACCCCCCAGGGCGCTAACTATAGCCAGGGCTGTCTCGGTGTCGGCAACGAGGGCGGCCGCCTCTTCCTCCTGCAGTCGCCCTGGTGTGGCCAGGCGCAATTTAGTGATGAGGGCGGAAAAGATAAGATAGTACAGGACTCCAAAGCCCAGCCCAAGGGGCAACAGCAACCAGGGTTTGTCCGCCAGGTGCAGGTTGACAAAGTATTCCAGCACCCCTGCTGAGGAACCAAAACCATGGCGAAAGCCCAGGAACTGACAGACCCAAAAAGAGGCCCCTGTCAGCACAACGTGGATTCCATAGAGCAAAGGAGCGGTAAAGAGAAAGGTGAACTCAACAGGTTCGGTAATGCCTGTCAAAAAGCTGGTAGCGGCTGCAGCTGCCAGCAGGCCTTTGATTTTGCTGCGGTTGGCCGGGCGCGCTGTTTTATACATTGCGAGGCAAGCAGCGGGAAGGGCGAAGAGTTTGATTGGGTACGCCCCTGCCAGGAAATGGCCGGCACTGGGATCACCGGCGAGAAAGCGGAAAACCTCGCCGCGAATGATTTCCCCGCCAGCTGAGAACTCACCCATCACTGCCAGGACAAAGGCGTTGAGGACATGGTGGAGGCCCAGGGGCAACAGCAAGCGTTCCAGAGCACCGTAGACTGCTACTCCCAGCCCCCCAGCGGAAAAGACCCACTGGCCCAAGGTGGCAATGCCCTTTTGCACACCAGGCCAGATCAAGCCCAGGCCAATGCCAATGGGGACACTGGCAATGCTGGCAATGATGGGAACAAAGCGCCGACCGGCAAAAAAGCTTAAAAAGGGATGAAATTGAACGCGATGAAAGCGATTGTAGAGCAGTCCGGCGGTAAGGGCAGCGAGGATACCTCCGAGGATCCCCATTTGCAGGCCGCTGTCGTCTTGGCCGGCGATGCCGGTTATAATTACATAACTGATGGCACCGGTAAATCCTGCAATGCTGGCGTCGTCAGCCAGGCCTATAGCCAGGCCGACGGCAAAGATGAGCCCGATGTTGTTGATGAGAAGCTGTCCCGCCAATTCCAGAGGCCTGGCGACAGCCGGGATGGGAATGACATTGCCCAGGGCCAGCAGCAAGGCGGCGGCGGGCAAGACGGCAATAGGGGTCATAGCAGCTGCTCCGATTTTTTGAAATTTGCCTTTAGCCAACATATTCACCTCCCAAGGGTAAGATTATATTACTAATTGCATGTTTATGGTCAAAATCCCTGCCTGGGGAAAAATATTTTAGGTTGCATTGACCACCCCCTTGGGATAGGATAAGGGCAGAGACAGGAGGTAGGTTATGGATAAGCGCGGGCAAAAATTACGCCAGAGTGTTCAGATGGTACTGCTCCGTCTCCAAGACAACGAGGCTTTTCAGCGAGTAGAAATTGAGACCCCCACTGAAGCTCAGGTTTTTGTACTTGATCCCCTTAATCCACGGGTGTTGCGTTCTCAACAAGGGAAGCAGCTTTCGCCGTCAGACCTGCCTGAATACCTGGCGGCAGTAATGGCGAGGGCCGAAAGGGGCAGCATACGGTTTGTCGAGCGGGGCACCTTGGTGACGGTGACGCTGCTGCCCAATGACGTAAAGCTCAGCCTCAGCACTTTAGACGCTGTGCACCAAAGGCCGGCAGAATCCGGCACCCGCCAACAGTTCATCAGAGTGGAGGAGGCTCTGGAACTGCTGCAGGCCTTAGGGATAGCCTCCCCCGAGGGAAAGGTGCGGGCAGACCGCCGCCGCAAGCTCTATCAGGTAGACAGATTTGTGGAACTGGTGGACCAAATTCTCGAGGACTGGGATGAGCAACGGCCTTTAACCATCTTAGACTGTGGCTGCGGCAAATCTTATCTCGCCTTTGTGCTCAATTATTGGCTTAAGGAGAAAAGGCGCATTTCCTGCCGGGTAATTGGCATTGATTCCAACGAAGAAGTGATTGCATCTTCCCGGAGCATTCAACAGCGCCTTAACTATCGGAATATGGAATTTCACAAAAGCAGTATTCTCGAATACAGACCAGTCGGGCCAGTGGACATGGTCCTCAGTTTGCATGCCTGCGACACAGCCACCGATGAGGCTCTGGCCCTGGGCATTCATTTAAACTGCAAGTACATTATTTCTGTGCCTTGCTGCCAGGCAGCCCTGCGCCAGCGCATCGATTATACTCCCTGGCAGGCAATTGCCAGGCACCCCATTTTCCGCAACCGCCTCTCCGATGTGCTGACAGACGGGTTGCGGGCGGTTGCCCTGGAAGCCCGGGGATACAAGGTGTCCGTTGCAGAGTATGTATCCCCGCTGGATACTCCGAAAAACATAATGTTGAGGGCGGTAAAAACCAAGGCAGCCGACGCCACTGCCCACCGCGACTTACAGAACCTGGTGGAGGGGACGCTGCCCCTAGAAAGCTTTTTGCAAAGCCTGGACAAATCTTTCTGAACCAGAACAATTCTAAAGCTGTGGAGGTATCCCGATGGAAGCATGCCCAATTTGCAATGGCCTGAGCAGTGTCAGGCAGCATTGTCCCAATTGCGGCGGAGAAATGGAGGAAAGAGGTCCCTTACAGGAGTTTATTGATGACTACAGTCCCTACCTCAGCAGAGAACTGGCAGCAAACTTAACTGCAACCCGGGACTGTGTCCATCTCTACTATTGTTCTGCCTGTAATCAGGACTTCCGGGTGGCAACGCCCTTGTGGAAAATATAAGGTTAAGGGAGAGGGAATATGGAAACCGTTTTTTTCTACTATCCCAATTGAAGCACAGCCCGGCGGGCCAAGGATTGGCTCACTGCAAATGCGGTGCAATTTAAAGAGCGGCACATCTATAAGCAGCCTCCTTCCAAGGAAGAGCTGGAGAAAATGGCTGCCGTCTTAGGTCATCCAAAAGCAATGGTGGCTGTCAGAGGTAAGATCTTTAAGGAGTCGGGCCTGGACCTGGAAGCGGATTCTCCGGAAAAAATCCTTTGCGCCTTAGCCGCCCAGCCCCGGTTGCTGAAGCGCCCGCTGTTGTACAACGAGAAGGGGGCCCTGGCAGGTTTTAGCGAAAACGAGTATAAGGAGTTTTTTAAAAAATGACCGGTTTCCCGGGTGGTTCAATGACCGGGATCAAAAAATTGAAAAGGATTCTGGCCCATCATGCCGGGGCCAGGTTGTACTATCAACAGACGGGCCGGTTACCTGCACCTGTGGAACTGGCCCGTTTTGTCACGGAAAAAAGGAATACGGAATTAGCGGCATACGGCGCTGAGGGAGAGGTGGCGACAGCAAGAAAGGTATTGGCTGCGGGCTCGGTCCACACGGACTTAGGCCAGATATACCAGAATCTTAGAAAACCGCAGGAAAAAAAAGATCTCGGCCAGGTCTTTACACCCATGGCGGCGGTGGAGGCAGCTTTGGATTTAGTAGACATCCGTCCCGAAAGAGTAATCGATCCAGCTTGCGGCGCGGGAGACTTTTTGCTGGCATGCCGACGCCGCTGGCCCCGGGCTCAGCTTGCGGGGGTAGACATTGATCCCTTGGCCTTGGCAGTAGCCGAGACAAAGTTGCGGCTGATGGGAACAGGCGATGTAAGTTTGCTGGAAGCCAACGCTTTTTTCTTGGATTTCCAGGGGCAATTTGACCTGGTGGCCGGCAATCCTCCCTGGGGAAGCAATGTCCCCGGGGGACAGTCGGAGACCTTTCCCCCGGGAGCAAATTCATTCCTCTACTTTCTGGAGCTGGCAGCAAGGTTGCTGCCTCCGGGGGGACAAATGGTCTATCTGCTCCCGGAGGCCTTTACTAAGGTATGGACTTACCAGAAGGCAAGGTCCTGGCTGCTGAAGAACTTCGCTGTCAGCGGGCTTCACTATATACCCCACCTCTTTGCAGGCTATTATGCCCCCGCGGTAATACTGGCGGCTGTGAAAAAGCCCTGCCCCTCCAGGCAGGCAGTGCCGGTTTGGTACCAAAGGGATCTTACCCGGGCGAAGGCAAAGCATAACCTGCTGCCGGAGGAGGCGCTGCAAGGCCAGCGGTTTAACATCAATTGGAATCGCAAAATGGAGGACCTGTGGCAACAGTGTTGTCAGGAAGCCTTCTACCTGCGGGAGGGGGAGTACGGGGAGAAAATCCCGGAGGGAAAAGCAGTGGTAGACTTTTCCCTGGGGATAGTCACCGGCGACAATCGCCGTTTTATCAGGAACAAGCCGGCACCGGGGCTCCATGCTCTGTTGCTGGCAAAAGACGTCACCCCCTTTGTAACCGCATCCCCTTCCCGTTGGCTGGACTATGATAAAGGCGGTCTGCAACAGGCGGCTCCCCTGGAAAAGTACTTAGTCCCGGCAAAAATAGTCTACCGCTTCATCTCCCGGGAATTAATCGCAGCGGTGGATTACAGCGGCTCCCTGACCCTGAACAATCTCAATATAATAATCCCCATTAGCCTGCCCTTTGCCCTGGAATACCTGGCGGCATTGCTAAACAGCAAACTGCTGAACACTTTGTATATGTACAAGTTTTTTACCGGGAAAGTGCTGACGCGGCAGCTCAAGCAAATCCCGCTGCGCCAGGGAAGAGTGGAGGAAGTAACCGGCCTGGCAAAAAAACTGGCCCTGGGAAAGGGCAGCAGGGAAGAACTGGACGACATCATTTTTGACCTTTATGGCCTGGATTCTAAACAACGCCTGCTCGTCGCTGCAATGCAGCGTCGCTTAAAGGAGATGTTCTTTGTGTAGTGCCTGGGGTGGCTTTTCTCCAGAGGGGGGCGGCATTTAGTGTATAATAAAAGGGAGGAGGGGATGACAGTGGACGCCGAAGCCATACTTAATCAACTGACCAGGCTGTATCCCGATGCTGCTTGTGCCTTGGCGCATCGTAATCCCTTTGAACTGCTAATTGCGACGATCCTTTCTGCCCAGTGCACAGACCAGCGGGTTAACCAAATAACAAAGCGCTTATTTGCCGAGGCTAGCACCCCCCAGGCTATAGTGGAGCTGGGGGTCGATAGAGTCAGAGAACTTATCCATGGCTGTGGGCTCCACAATAATAAGGCAGCCAACATCGTTGCTACCTGCCAACAGCTCCTGGAGAAGCACCAGGGGGAAGTGCCCAGCAGTCGGGAGGACCTGGAGGCATTGCCGGGAGTGGGAAGAAAGACAGCCAATGTAGTGCTCAGCAACGCCTATGGCGTGCCAGCCATTGCCGTCGACACCCATGTCTTCCGGGTTGCCAACCGCATTGGCCTAAGCGCTGCCCCTACGCCGGAAAAAACTGAAAAACAGCTGATGGCTGCAATCCCCCGGGAGAGGTGGAGCCACTCGCATCATCTCTTAATTTTTCACGGCCGCAACTTATGTAAGGCCCGAAACCCTCAATGTGGGCACTGCCCATTAGCAGAGCACTGCAAATATCTGGCGAGAAAAAAACAGGGCAGCCATGAAGGGAGGGATTAGGTGGATAG
>JAAYHI010000136.1 GCA_012727415.1 Bacillota bacterium | reverse complement strand
GGACCGTTGCCGAGTATATTGAGAAAACCGGCGATCAGTCGATATTGGCGGAAGAAGTGCCCTTCCTTAAAGCCAAGGTTCTGGAACCCGGTGTTGATGAATACTACGGGGAAGCGGGAGTTGCCGAGGAAAAAGGCAGTGTATATGAGCATTGCCTGCGGGCAATCCGGCGGGCCCTGCGCTTCGGCAGTCATGGCATTCCCCTCATCGGTTCCGGGGACTGGAATGACGGCATGAGTAATGTCGGCAGACTGGGCAAGGGGGAGAGCATCTGGCTGGGATGGTTTCTCTATGATATCTTAAAGCGCTTTGCCCCCCTGTGCCGGCACTCCGGCGATCCACAGCTGGCCCAGGAATACCTCGAACAAGCAGAGCGCATACGCCAGGCCCTGGAGAAAAACGGCTGGGACGGGCGCTGGTATCGCCGGGCGTATTTTGATGATGGCACCCCCCTGGGTGCGGCGGAAAACCCCGAATGCTCCATCGATTCGATTGCTCAATCCTGGGCGGTAATTTCCGGCGGGGGACGCCGGGACAGAGTGGAAGAGGCAATGGGGGAAGTTGAGACTCATTTGGTTCGGGAAGATGAGGGCTTAATCCTCTTGTTTACGCCTCCCTTCGATAAAAGCGACCTTAAGCCCGGATATATCAAGGGCTATCTTCCCGGTGTCCGGGAAAATGGCGGTCAATATACCCATGCCTCAGCTTGGGCAATACAGGCCATGGCACTGCTGGGGCACGGAGACAAGGCTCTGGAGTGGTTTCAACACATTAATCCCATTCTTCACAGCCGTACTCCCATAGAGTGTTCCCGTTATAAGACAGAGCCTTATGTCGTGGCGGCGGATGTCTATTCAGCTCCGCCCCATGTGGGCAGAGGGGGGTGGACATGGTACACCGGGGCTGCAGGGTGGTTGTTCCGGGTATGTTGCGAAAATATCTTGGGCCTAAAGCGCATGGGCAATGTCCTCACTGTCGAGCCCTGTATACCTGGAAAATGGCAGGAGTACAGCCTGGAATATCGTTTCGGCGAAAGCCTGTATGTCATCAGAGTGTTGAACCCCCAGGGTGTCAACAGGGGAGTTAAGAAAATTGAAACCCGGGGAGTTGTCTCCAGGGATATTGAATTAGTGGATGATGGGCAGGTCCATGAAATAACGGTGGTAATGGGTTAGACTAACAGAATATTGACATCTCCTCCTTCCCTGCAGGGAAAATCCCGCCAAAGGCGAATATATAATAGTGGTGTGTTCAGGGGGGAGTAAGATGAATCTACTAATGCAACTGAGACTATACAGGAACTACATCGCCGAAACAGGAATGGTGCGTTTTGAGTCCTTAAATTCTACAGTGTATGCTGCTTCGAGTTGCCTGCTCTACCGACAGCAGAAGGCGATGACTTTGCTTCGTCACTTGGATGTGGCCCCGCAGCCTGCTGCCATCAGGCCACTGCGCCGCCTGTGGGTGATGGAAGTCAGTCATCCCCCGCTTACAGATTTTTTGACCGAATTGACCCGCCGCCGCTCCCGGGGTAAGATCGAGCTCATCCGGCGCCTGGGAGCGACCCTGGGTATGATCCATTCTCTCCGGCACTCAGGCACCGGGGATATTGTCGCCCCTGATACTAAATCTGTGCCCAGGCAGTTGACAAGCCTGGTGCGCAAGAACCAAGTGCTCCTGGCGGCCAGGGGAAATTCTGTACCCTTTGCCGGGTTGCTGGAGGAGGTTCATCACCTCTGGGGCAGCTCCGGAGGAGCGATGGTGGGCAATTGGCAGGGCTTCCCGCCGGTGCGGATCTGGAACAGCGGCCTCATGATCATGGATTTGTCCCGGGCAAATTATTCTGAACCCTTACTGGATTTGGTCCACCTCAACCCCCGGGACATTGGCCTGGACACAAACTTCTTCTGGGAATATTTCCTCCAGGGATATGGCGCCACCTGTGAACTGCCTGTCCAGGGAAGGGAAAAAATAGAGGTGCTGTACAAAATCAAGCTCCTCCGGGCATTGGCCTTGGGGCAAGGTGTCCGCCAGGCCCAGGAGGATTACAACAGCCAGTGGTGGCAGCAGGTTTAAGTTGCAATTAAAAGGGGTGAGGGAGTGCGCTGTCCTTATTGTGATTATCTTGAAAGCAAAGTAATTGATTCCCGGCGCACGGAAGGTGATTATGAAATCCGGCGCCGCCGGGAATGCATGGCATGTGGGCATCGTTTTACTACCTATGAAAAGGTGGAGGAGCTCCCCTTAATGGTGATTAAAAAAGACGGGGCCCGGGAGATATTTGAGCGTTCGAAGATCATCAACGGCCTGGCCAGGGCTTGCGAAAAGCGGCCTGTTTCTTATGAGAGCCTGGAGCGGCTGGCAGAAGAAATTGAGAGCCAATTGCGCAGCGAATTTGACAGGGAAGTGAAGTCAAGTTACATAGGTGAGCTGGTCATGGAGAAGCTGAGGGATTTGGACGAGGTAGCTTATGTGCGCTTTGCTTCAGTTTACAGGCAGTTTAGTGATGTAAGCAACTTCCTTAAAGAGCTGGAAAAACTGGTGGAGAAAAAGGGCCACGGCCAGTGAACCGATAATAAAAGAGCAGGCAATGCCTACTCTTTCGGCGGTTTATGGTTTTCATGGTCATTGCGGCAATGTCGATAGGGTGTCCGTTCTTTCCCGATGCTGGTTTGAATGGGTTCAAGGAATTCCTGGGCGAATTCTTCGTCATCAAAGCGATGGCCGATATCTTTATCCCCCGGCCGAAAGCGGAGAAAAGTTCGGTATCGTCTTGGTTTCAAACTAATGCCTCCCCATGGGTTTGGCTTTAGTATGCCTTTCCTGTCAAGGGATTATCCCTGTGAGGCTGCTTAAAATTATTCCCCCCTGGGAAAACTGAAACTGAGTTCCCGAGGGGGTGAAAAATTGCCGCTGGAGTTATTGTCCATCTTTGGGCGCACAGTGCTTCTCTATTTTACAGTCCTTATTTTGATGCGGATTATGGGCAAACGCGAAGTGGGGCAGCTTTCACTTTTTGACCTGGTGGTGGCAATTATGATTGCCGAGCTGGGGGCCATTCCCCTCAGCGATACTTCAATCCCCATTTCCCACGGCATTCTCCCCATTGTAACCCTAGTTGTTTTACAGATATCCTTGGCTTTTATCACTTTAAAAAGCCAGGCTGTCAGGAAGGTAATTGAAGGCACTCCCAGCATTATTATTGAAAGGGGCAGGATTCTTGAGCATGAAATGCGGCGCCTTCGCTACAATGTGGACGACATGATGTCGCAAATGCGGGAACAGGGTATTTATCGTATTGAGGAAGTTGAATACGCCATATTGGAAACCAACGGCAAGCTAAGTGTAATCCTCAAAGCCGATAAGCGCCCCATGGTGCCGGCGGATCTTGGACTGAACCCGCCTTACGAGGGGCTGCCCATTCCCTTAATCTGCGATGGCAAAGTGCTCAAGGATAACATGGCTTTGGCAAAAAAAGACCTGAACTGGCTTGAACAAACCTTAGCCAAAAACCATAAAGTCGGGGTTGCCGGCGTCCTGTACGCCACCTTGGATCCGCAAAACCAACTCCATGTTTACAAAAAAGGCGAAAATAAAAAAGCGCCATAGGGCGCTTAAAATTCTAATGGTGCGCCTACCAGGAGTCGAACCTGGGCCCCCGGCTCCGGAGGCCGGCGCTCTATCCTCTGAGCTATAGGCGCATTAACAAAATTTATTATATCACAGCAAGCATAAAAATCAACTTTGTTATTTATGGATTGCCAGGCGCATTCCTGCCAACATAAGCACAACCCCTGCAAGCCGCACCCAGGAGAAGGGGATTTTTTCCAAAGAAAAAATCCCAAAGTGATCCAGCACCACTGCTGTTGTCAATTGACCGAAGAGGATAGCGGAAATGCCCACCGTCGCTCCTGTTTGGGCTACCGACCAGGCGACGCCGCCAATAATAGCCACATTGAGGGCGCCTCCCAGATAAGAGTACAGCGGGGCCTCTTTAAAGGTTTGCATCTTAGGCATTCCAGCAAACACAAGGGCAGCCAGACTGACAATTAAGCCAATAAAATGCACTGCTACAGACATGGGCACTACGCCCACCCTCTCTTTAAGATCTGCGTTAATTGCCCCTTGAAAAGTCATGGCCAAACCGCTTAAAGCTGCAGTAATCAATGGAATCAGCCATTTCATTGTAATCACCTCGTCTGTATAGTATGCCCCGTAAGGGAATTTTGAAGGGAGAGAGTTGTGTGGAGGTAAAATTATCCTTAAAGGAATCTTGGTTTGACGCCGTCAATGCCAAAGGTGCCAGGATTAAGTTAGGAGCCGGCAGGGAGGACGCAGTTTCGCCGATGGAAGCTGTGCTTATGGCCGCCGGCGGTTGTTCCGGCATAGATATTGTTTCCATTCTGGAAAAAATGCGTCAGCCCCTTGAGGGATTGGAAATAACTGTTACTGGTCAGCGCAGAGAAGAACATCCTAGATTCTTCCGGGAAATCGCAATCAGGTATGTGCTTAAGGGAAATCTGGACGCAGAAAAGGTACAGCGGGCAATTGAACTGTCTCTGAGCAAATACTGTTCTGTTACCAATGGCCTTGAACCCAACGCTAAAATTTCCTATGAATATCTACTTGAAAACGGGGAGGAAGCCTGATGAATCCTGTAGCCTTTAAGATTGGCCCCCTGTCTGTATACTGGTACGGAATCATTATTGCCCTGGCGGTCTTTGCAGGCTATTTAACAGCCAGGCGAATTGGAAAGCACTACAACATTGAAGAGAAATCTATTGACGAGTTTCTGCTGTGGGCGATTCCGGCAGCTTTTATCGGTGCCCGCTTGTGGTATGTGTTATTTAACCTCAACTATTACTCACTCTATCCCGTCAAGATCTTTGCCTTTCGCGAAGGAGGGCTGGCTATACACGGGGGGATTTTCGCCGGTGTGCTGGTGGCTGCTGTCTGGACCCGGGTCAAGAAAATCAATTTCCTGCGCTTTGCCGATATTGCCTCGGTGGGATTAATCCTGGGGCAGGCTATTGGCCGCTGGGCAAATTACATCAATCAAGAGTCCTATGGGAATCCTACCAGCTTACCCTGGGCTTTCTATATCGCCGGGGAGTACCGGCATCCTACTTTTCTCTACGAGTCCCTGTGGAATTTCCTGCTCTTTGCAGGACTCTACTACCTTTTGGGTCAGCGTCCCCAGGCGGGGAAGGTCTTTGGCCTGTATTTGGCTGGCTACTCATTCGGCCGCTTTTTCATCGAAGCTCTGCGCACTGACAGCTTGATGCTGGGTGGATTCAGGGTGGCCCAAATAGTCAGTGTCCTGCTGTTTATAATCGGATTGCTGATATTCTTCCTGGGGGGGCGCAATAAAGCAAGGAGTGGTGCAAATGAAGACAATTAAAATTGATATCGAAGGCATGTCATGTCCTCACTGCAAAAAGGCCCTGGAAACTGCCATTGGCCAATTGGAAAGGGTGCAGGCAGTTGAGGTGGATCTCGAGAAAAATCAGGCGATAGTAGAGGCAGAAGATGACATGCTGGAGGCAATTCGCACAGCTATTGAAGAAGCCGGGTACAGCGTAAAATAATAATAGTTGACTTGGGAGCAGGGATAGACTACAATATACCCATATGGGGTATAAGGGGGAGACAGTAATGCCTGTTCCTGTTGCCTTTGCGGCAGGGCTTGCCGCTTTTTTTTCACCCTGTATTTTGCCGCTGTTGCCTGTCTGGCTTGCTTTCCTGGGCGGCAACCGGCTGGGTTCAAAACTAATTCTGGTCAGGAATTTGCTGCTTTTCACTGCCGGTTTCACCCTCATTTTTGTAGCAATGGGGGCTGGGGCTTCCACAGTGGGGCAGTACCTGCGGCAATACCGGCATATTCTCATGCCGATAGCCGGAACTGTCATCATTATCTTCGGCTTGCAGATGCTGGGGGTATTTAACCTGGGCTTTTTAGCCCGGGAGCGCAGGTTGCAGGCTTCCCTCAGCCGCACGCCGGGAGGATACTTCCTCCTGGGGATTATCCTGGCCTTGGGCTGGACTCCCTGTACAGGTGTTTTCTTGGGCTCAATCATCATGCTGGCCAGCAGCATGGATACTGTGTTTCAGGGGATGATGCTGTTGCTGGTCTATTCCCTGGGTTTTGCCCTGCCTTTTTTCGTCATTGGCCTTGCCCTGGGGAGTATTAGTCCATTTAAATCAGGGAGGATTTCCCGCTATGTGCAAGTTGCCTCCGGTGCAATTATGATCCTGATGGGAGTCCTGCTGATATTTAATCGCTGGTCGGGGCTGCAAAGTCTAGTGCAATGAAGGGGGAAAAAATGCGCAAAATTCTGTTGCTCCTAATGGTTGTAGTTCTATTTTCCGGCTGTGTCAGAACTGAGAATTTCGAAGCAAAAGCCCCGGGTTTTATCTATGAGGATTTAAAGGGAGAAAAGTGGTCCCTGGAAGAGCTGAAGGGGGATGTGGTTGTCCTTTACTTCTGGACCAGCAGCTGCGGGGTGTGCATCCGCAAGCTTCCTGACATGCCGGCATTGCAGGAAAAATTGCCGGGAAACGTTCACTTGCTTATGCTCAATCCCTATGATTCCAAGGAGAGGATAAAAGGCCTTATCGGCGACGCTGAACTAACAGTGCTGGTGGATACAATGGTCAGTTTTAACGATTACAATGTTGCCTACGTGCCGACAACAGTTTTTATTTCCAAGAAGGGCGAGATTGCCCATACCCAGGTCGGCTTAATGGCCAATGAGCAAATTCTGGAGATAATCGAAGGCCTAAGGTAAAAAGCAGGCTGAGCCTGCTTTTTTGTTCTATTTGTTGGAAATGGGCAATAAATATTCACTGGGGAGGGGATGGACTTGGCGGACAAGAAATTAAAATTCCTGGTGGTGTTTTTCAGCAAAAACAAGCGTCTGTTTACAGCTTTGGCGGCATTAACTGCCATAGTTGTTGCTGTGTGTATTATTCTTTCCTTTACCGACTGGATTGTCACTGTAAAAAGTGATCAGGTTCTGCCCTGGACGGTGGTGCTGAATGAAACCGATTGGCAGGGGGTCCCTGCCGAAGCCAGTTTGCCAAAGTATTTTGTGGCAGGCGGGATTGCCTTTGACCGCCAAATCCTGGTGGATGGGTGGGGCATGTCGGAAGAAATACTAACGCCGGTGGACTATATGGAAGACCTGGGGATACATGTGCTCTTTGGGGAGGTGCAGCAAGTTTGCTACAAGGGCAACAAGCTGGAGGTCTACATCGATGAGAAAGACCAGGGCTACCAGCTCATTGCAATTCCCAAAGGCAGGCTAAGCGAAGGGGATTTGCAGATTATTTTCCTCAACAGTCAGGGGACGAGGTTGGGCTACGAAGAGGAGTATGTCTATTCAGTGCCCCTGGAATACACTGTGGTGGAGTCGGGAAGCCTGGACACCAAGGGCGCTGTCTTTATGGAGGTCCTCG
Source organism: Bacillota bacterium (assembly GCA_012727415.1). Classification (GTDB taxonomy): domain Bacteria; phylum Bacillota; class Proteinivoracia; order UBA4975; family UBA4975; genus UBA4975. The sequence goes on along the minus strand of JAAYHI010000136.1, from coordinate 2,870 downwards.
ACACCGAGACCCTGCCGGTGCTGACAAACTACAACCTGAGCATATTGCAGGAACACCCGGATTCACTGCTGCTGTACATTCAGGGGGCCAGGGTGACTACAGTGCAGCGCAATGACACCACCATTCGCATATACACCGAAAAGGACCCCGGGTTCCAGGTAGTGGCGGTGAAGACAGAGCAAATGCGGCCAGGGAAGAACACCGTCAGGTTAATTGACGGCAACAGCCTGGAGGTAATCTCCCAGCTAATCTACCTTGTATCCCAATGAAGCCTGGGGATGGTTCCCCAGCTTCTTTTTTTTTTGAAGCACGGGGACGGTTCTGCTGCTTCCTTTCCTTAGAGGTGCTTAGATGGAAAACCAGATTCAAGGGTAATTGTTGTCAGGAGCAGAAAGAATGATTTGGCTGGTTTGACAATGAGCGGATTAGCGTAAGGGCAAGGAATGAAAGGGGCGAACACTACCTGTATCTGTATGAGTTCCATGAGAGACCCAAGTTTATGGGCCAAGGCAACCTGTAAAACGGCGAAGCCATTTTTTTTTATTTTTTTTCAACCAAAAGAAGGATTTTGGTGGGTAGGGGGAGAATAGATACACAACAGTGGTGGAAAGTGGTATGATGTGGAGGAGGTGGGCAGGATGTTTCTCGGCGAGTATCAACACAGCATAGACGAAAAGGGCAGAATAATTATGCCTGCCCGCTTTCGGGAGCAATTGGGGACCACTTTTATCATCACCAGGGGGTTGGATGGCTGTCTCTTTGTCTATCCACTGGCAGAATGGGAAAAGCTATCTGAGGAAGTACAATCCCTGCCCCTGGCGAAAAAGGACGCCCGCGCCTTTACCCGCATGCTGTTTTCCGGCGCCGTTGAAGCTGAATGTGACAAGCAGGGACGGGTTTCCATTCCCGCCAACTTGCGGGAGTATGCCGGGATTCAACGGGATGTGGTCAGCATAGGAGTATCCAGCAGAATTGAAATCTGGTCGGCTGAAACCTGGTCTCAAGTGAATGCGGATGCTGCCAGTAAATTTGAAGAGCTGGCAGAGAAGCTGGAGGGAATATAAACCTTGGAATTTCAACATAGACCTGTCCTGATCGCCGAAGTATTAAAGCTTTTAGACCCGGCCAGGCGCCGCACCGTAGTGGATTGCACCTTGGGGGGCGGGGGACATGCCGCGGCAATCCGGGAGTTGTTGCCGACAGACAGCTGGCTGGTGGGAATCGATCAGGATGATGATGCCCTGGCCGCCGCCGCCAAAAGGATGGCCGGGTATGGGAATGTAAAACTGCTCAAGGGCAACTTCGGCCAGTTGAAAGGGTTGCTGGAGGAATGGAACAGGCCCGTTGACGGATTTCTCTTTGATCTGGGAGTCTCGTCCTGGCAGCTGGACAATCCCCAGCGGGGATTTGCCTACCAGCATGACGCGCCTTTGGACATGAGGATGAACCAGCAAGCTGTCCTCACTGCTGCTGATATAGTCAACAACTGGTCCGCCCGAGAATTGACGGGGATCTTTCGCGCCTATGGGGAAGAAAGATGGTCTTCCAGAGTGGCAGATTTTATTGTAAAGGCCAGGGAGCTGAAGCCTATTGAGACCACCGGTGAGTTGGTGGAGGTAATCAAGGCGGCAATTCCCGCTGCTGCCAGAAGAGAAGGCGGGCACCCCGGCCGCAGGGTTTTTCAGGCTTTGCGCATAGCAGTCAATTCCGAACTGGAGAATTTGCGCCTGGGTCTGGAAGCGGCCATAGATATTTGTGCTACCGACGGAGTTGTGGCGGTAATCTCATACCATTCCTTAGAGGACCGAATAGTAAAGAGGATTTTTATCGACAAAGCTGCCGGCTGTATCTGTCCTCCAGAGCTGCCGGTTTGCCAGTGCGAACATAAGCCAGAAGTCAAGATTCTGACCAAGAAACCTATTACGCCGGGGAGTGAAGAGCTGGAAAGCAATCCCCGGTCCCGCAGCGCCAAGCTCAGAGCGGCTGTCAAGCTAGGGTTCTAATGAAAGATAGGGGTGAATAGCATGATAGTAGCCAATAATGCCTATGCCAGGTCGTCTGTAGTCTATCCATATCCCGATTCCCGGCCCCAAAATCGCCCCAAGGGCAGGATACGAAGACGTCCTTTGAACTTAAGACGGTGGCGTCGGATTGCTGCCGGTATTCTAGTGGTATTTCTCGCCCTGGTTGTCGTTTATCGCTATGGGCAGCTCAGCCAGATAAATATTCAGCTAAACCAACAGACTAAGACCCGGGATGCATTGCTGGATGAACAAAGGCATCTGAAAATTACCATATCTGAACTCACAGCTTTGGGCCGCCTGGAGAAACTGGCCCTTGAAGAGCTGGGAATGAAATATCCTACTCCCGATCAAATTAGGTATGTTGGCGGTACCAATCCTGAAAGCGGGGATGGGGATGGAAACTAGAGTTTCATATACCCTTGTACGTAAAAGGCTGCTAATATCCCTTGCAGTCTTTGCTTTTTTTATGATTTACCTGGTGGGGCGCCTGGCCTGGGTGCAATTTGTCCAGGGGGACGAGTTGAGGGACAAAGCCCTGGCTCAATGGAACCGGGGATTAACAGTCCAGGCCCAGCGAGGCTCAATTTACAGCAGGAATGGTGCCCTGCTGGCGGGCAGCGCCACCGCAGAATCCATCATCGCTATTCCCTCAGAAATTAAAGATGTGGAGGCGACAGTCCAGGCCCTTGCACCTATCCTGGATATGAAGGAAGATGTCCTGCGGGAAAGATTGCAGCGCAACCAGTTTGAAGTCTTCCTCAAGCGCAAGGTGGACGATAAAGTCGCCGCGGCAGTCAAGGCCCTAAAACTGCGCGGCATACGCACAACCATTGAGAGCAAGCGCTT
>JAAYHI010000135.1 GCA_012727415.1 Bacillota bacterium | reverse complement strand
TCGACGCGGACCCGGACTGTGACGTTGTCAACCCGGCTCCCTTGAACCAAAGAGTTGCGGCGAAGCCAGGAAGCCTCCCGGCTGTGGGTGAGGACCGCTATTTCTGCCGGAATGTCCTTGGGCAGGACCTTTTCCAGGACGGTCAGCAACTTGTTCTTCTCCGTCATGGCCTGTCACCTACCCTCACGCCGCGTATGCGCACAGGCACCACCGAATGGCCTGCGGCAATACCGTTGTCCATTATTCCCAGGTTCCTTTGATGGGCGGTAGCAGCTGCCGCATCGCAACCGCTCCAAAAAGCTTTGGCATTGCCCCGGTAAAAGGGGTTTTTCACCATCTGGGTTATTAATCCCCCTTCAATCATCCAGCCGATTTCAGCCTGGGCTGCAAAACCGCTGCCCAGCGGGTTCACAGTGAAGGAGCGGGGGGTGTCCAGGAGTATTCCCCGCTTAATGCCCCCTGCCAGGTCAGCCAGGCTGCAGGCCCCTGGACGCAGGATGACATTGGTCATCCAGGGGAGGGGAGGCGAAGACCAGGAGGGAGAACGCATGCATCCGCTGCTGAATCTCCCCGTGGCAGCAGCCGTCTCCCTGCCGGTAAAGTAATTGACTACCCTGCCCTTTTCAAGCAAAGGGAAAGTCTGGGCTTTGACCCCCTCGGCATCAAATCCGAAACTGCCGGCGCCGCCAGGCAGGGAAGCATCGGCGTCCAGGGACACAGCCTGGGAGCTCAGCCTCAACTGGGAAGAATACGTCGATTCAGGCATGCCCAGTTGCAGGCGGCGGCCAAGGGTGTAGTGAATTTGAGCGGCCAGCATGGGGCCCAGGAGGATGACGTCCATGACCTCCTGAGGACAAGCAGGGGCCTTCGTCAAAGCGATGGCCTCCTCGGCCATTTGCCTGCCGTGCCCCGGCAGGTCCAGTTCCTTAATATATTCGTAACCCCGTCCGGCATAGCTTCCCTGGGGAGAAGGCCAACTCCGCTGCTGGATTTCTCCCTCCCCAAAGGCCAGGGCAGAAATGCCTCCTCCGGACAGAGTGAAGGCTTGCTGATTTGCGCTGCCTTCGCTGTTAAGATAATGACGGTGTTCCCTGCGGAAGTGCAGCCATGTCCGCCGCAGTTCAATGCCCCCTATTGCCATGGTGCCATCAGTTTCCCGGAGCAACTCCAGAAGCTGAGAGCGGGGAATGGCAAAAGGATCCTCCTGGCAGGGACATGTCCAGCTGCCCACGGCAGGAAAGACGGTGCTGAGTTCGACGGGATGCGGCAAGGCAGGGTGGACATTTGCCCCTGCCATAGCTGCCTTCACCAGGCGATTGACGGCGAGCTTGTTGGTAGCAGGGGCAGCGGCAAACCCCCACCGGCCCGCTGCCAGCAGACGCACGGCAATCCCTTTCTCCCTGTTGCTGCTTAGGGAAGGGCGGGCATTTTCAATATTCCACTTCTCTTCTTCCACATCAACTCCAGTTATTTCGGCATAATCTGCGCCAGCGGCAATTGCTGCATCCAAGCCGTATTTCAGCAACTGTTCCAGAATTAATCCCCCCTGCCCATACTGTACTTACTCAAAGATATTGTCAAAATAGTATTGCCCAGGCAATAAGATGTCGAATCCTGTTACTGTTCTTCCCAGTCCTCATCGCGATGTTCCAGCAACTGCATGGCCTCCTGCAGGCGGTCGCCGGGAACATAGATGTCCACATCACGGCCTAAGCCCCCGTACAGCTTGAGGACATGGCCCTCTCCCCGATACTTCCTCTGCACAGGAATCCCTGCCGATTTCAATAAGCCTTCAATTAATTGAGCCTCAAAATCGTCCTTGCAGTTTACCAGGAGCTTCATAGCATCACCTCAATTTATTTTTTCGCCGCTGAGGGTGCAAATCCCTGCACGCCTCCAGCCATTTCTCGCCATTGCCGGCAAAGGGAAGGGAGCCCGCAGGCTCCCTTATAATTACTTGAATTTGGCCAGGACATCGTCAAGGGTGGGGCTGCCGATTTCCTGGAGTTCGTAACCAACGCGCACTGCCGGCCGCTTGATCTTGAGAATGCGAGTGAGGTCAATGGGGGTAGCGGCAATGACCAGGTCACAGTCAATTGCGTCGATGGTCTTTTCCAGTTCGCGAATTTGTTTTTCGCCGTAACCCATGGCAGGCAGGATGTTGGTGAGATGGGAATACTTTTCAAAGGTCTCCTTGATGCTGCCCACTGCCCAGGGACGGGGGTCAATGAGTTCGGCTGCACCGTATTTGCGGGCCGCCACTGTGCCTGCGCCATAAGCCATTTCCCCGTGGGTAAGGGTGGGGCCGTCTTCAATGACCAGGACCCTCTTGCCTTTGATCTTATGTCCGTCCTTGACAATGATTGGGGATGCGCCCTCAATAACTACGGCATTGGGTGCGAACTTGGCGATGTTTTCCCTGACGATGTTGATGCCTTCGGGGGAAGCAGTTTCAATCTTGTTGATGACTACTACGTCAGCCATACGCAGGTTGACTTCGCCAGGATGGTAGCTGACCTCGTGGCCAGGACGATGGGGGTCAACAAGGGTAATGTAGAGATCGGTGTGGTAGAAAGCAAAGTCGTTGTTGCCGCCGTCCCAGACAATGATGTCGGCTTCTTTTTCGGCCTCAGCAAGAATCTGGGCGTAGTCGACACCGGCATAGACAATGATGCCGCGGTCGATATGGGGTTCGTACTCTTCGCGCTCTTCTATGGTGCATTTATGCTTATCCAGGTCGTCATAGGTGGCAAAGCGCTGGCAAGCCTGTTTTGCTAAATCTCCATAGGGCATGGGGTGGCGGATGGCTACGACCTTTTTGCCCATGGCCTTGAGGGTATCACAGACTTTGCGGGTGGTCTGGCTTTTGCCAACCCCGGTGCGGACTGCGGTAACAGCGATTACCGGCTTGCTGGATTTGAGCATTGTCGAGTTGGGGCCCATGATGCGGAAGTCCGCTCCTGCAGCCTGCACTGCGGCAGCCTTGTTCATGAGGACGTTGTAGGGAACGTCGCTGTATGCAAAGACTACCTGCTGGACACCGTGCTTCTTGATTAAGTCAGTAAGTTCTTCTTCTGCATGGATAGGAATGCCGTTGGGATACAACTTACCAGCCAGTTCCGGGGGATACAGCCTTCCCTCAATATCCGGAATTTGGGTGGCGGTAAAAGCTACTACTTCATATGCTTCATTGTCCCGGAAATAGACGTTGAAGT
>JAAYHI010000134.1 GCA_012727415.1 Bacillota bacterium | reverse complement strand
GACAGCGACCCCTGCTCCATTTGCCTTGATCCCAAAAGAGATGACAAGTATATTTGCGTGGTTCAGGAGTCCAAGGACATCCTGGCCCTGGAGAGGACCAATGAATTCAAAGGTCGCTACCACGTTCTCCATGGCGCCATTTCACCCCTGGACGGAATTGGCCCTGACCAGCTTAATCTTAAATCCCTTCTGAAAAGAGTACAAAAAACTCCCCCCGAGGAAGTAATTATTGCAACTAATCCCAATGTCCAGGGAGAGGCCACAGCAATGTACCTTGCACAAATATTAAAACCATTGAATATAACAGTTACACGGATTGCCCATGGCTTGCCTGTGGGCGGCGACCTGGAATATGCGGATGAAATGACCTTGGCCAGAGCTTTGGCAGGCAGGCAGCAGATTTAGCAAAATAATGATTAAACCGGCATAATCAGTCAATACTATTTAGTAGAAATCAGAGGATGGTGTTGACAAATGCCGGGAGAACATGTGCCTGTATGGAGCGGGGATAAACAGGTTCTTTATCGTTTAGTTAACCAGGCCAGGGAGCAATGGCGCCTGGCCAGAGAACACTTTGAATTTGTTAAGGACCCGGAACTTGTGGATGCGGCAATCAACAATCTGCAAGCAGCGGAAAAACGCTATAATTACTTGCTGAAGCAATTGCGACAAAGTTAACCTGCACAGGCAGGTATTTTTTTTCTCTTGAGCAATTGTCAGCATTCTGTTATACTAATTACGGTCTCAGTGTTATAGTCTTTAGGGGGTGGGGAAATGAACTCACGGCGACTGTTGCATATAATATTTCTATTGTATTATAACAGATGCTGCCAAGGGGGGCTGTATTAAGACAGTGAGAATCGTCGAAGCCTTTGTCGGTGAATATGCAAGCGGCAAAAGCGAGAACGCAATAAACAGAAGCCTGGAATTATTAAGGCACAACCACAAAGTCACATTGGTTGATTTGGATACCATTGAGCCTTTCTATACCTTGCGGCCTTTGAAAAAGGATTTGCAGGCAATGGGCCTCAATGTAGTCGCCTGGTCACCTGAGGAAACCATGGGTTTAGGCGAAGCCGGCTCATTGCTCAGGCAGGAAATGATCTGGGCCCTGAAAAATGAAGGCAGCATTGTATTGGATATTGGCTATGGAGTCCATGGAGCCGGCATCTTTAATCTCATTGAGGGTGCGGCAACCGATCCCGATTTAAAAGTATACGCCGTTGTCAATACCGCACGCCCCTTGACAGCTGTGAAGGAAGATATCGTCTCCTATATCAAGGAGTTGGGCAGAGTGGATGGCCTCATTAACAACACCCATCTCGGCGATGAAACCACACCGGAAGTTGTTGAAGAAGGTGCCCGCATTGTAACTGAGGCAGCCCTGGAATTGGGGATTCCTGTTGTGTACACGGCGGTAAGCCAGGAATTGGCGGAGCATTTTGCTGCCACAGATAAAATGGGAAACCCCGTAAAGATTATCAAACGCTATATGCCCCAAGCTTTCTGGTAAACATGAGGGTAAATAAGTTAGGAGGAGTGATATTCATGAATGAAAAGCCTGTAATAGGTTCAAGGCGGGTATTCATGACGGGCAACGAAGTGTGTGCCTGGGCCGCCCTGGCAGCCGGAGCAGATATCATGTACGGATATCCGATTACCCCCCAGACAGATATCATGCAGTACTGGACTCGTCTTGCACCTAAGTATGGCAGAAAGTTTTTGCAGACGGAGGATGAGATTTCTGCGGGATTTGCAACTGTCGGCGGGGTAATTGCCGGCAAACGTGCCTTTTCAGCCACTACTGGGCCCGGAAACACCTTGTTTCAGGAACCCATGTCGATGGCGGAAATGATGCGCATTCCGACAGTGGTTTTGCTCCCCCAAAGGGGCGGACCTTCGACAGCCACGGTAATCTATTCCCAGCAGGAAGTGACTATGACCACCTTTGGCGGTAACGGCGAAGGCTTCCGGGTTGTCTATTCCACTGCCGGCCATCAGGATCTTTACGATTACACAATCAAAGCCTTTAACACTGCCTGGAAGTACAGATTCCCCACCTTTGTCCTGGGGGACGGCTATCAGGCAAAAATGCGTGAGCCCCTGACCATCTATGACCCCGCAGAACGGGGAATTGAGATGGTGAAGACCGAGCCTCTGGTAGGGTTGCCTGGAACCCCGGGGGTGGATCGCCCTGTGCAACACCTGCGCAATACGTATAATACAGAAGAAGAGTTGTACGATGTGGTAATTGAAATCGCCAGGGACTATGAAAAAGCAGCCCCGGAAATTATTGAATGGCAGGAGTTCGACACCGAAGGCGAAATGGATATCCTCATTCTCGCCCACGGAGTTGTCTCCAGGGCTGCCCAGGGAGCGCTGCCCCTCTTAAAGGATGCAGGCATTCGCGCTGGTCATTTCCGGCCAATTACCCTCAGGCCAATGCCAGAAGAGCAAATGCGCCGTGCAGCAGCCAAGGCCAGGCGCATCCTGGTCGTCGAGTCCGCTTATGGCCAACTTTTGAAACTGGTTAAAGAAGCCCTTTACGGCATGGATAAGCCCATCGATACTCTGCTGCGCCCCGGTGCCGGCGTCACAGCTGAAGAAATCGTTCAGCTGATTCAGGAAGGGAGGTAAGAACCGTGACACGAGAAAAAATTACTTTGGCTCCTCAAATGCCTAAATGCTGGAACCCAGAGACCAAACCCCATAAGTTTTGTCCCGGCTGCGGTCACGGTCTGGCCTTGAAAATGCTGGGGGAAGCAATTGATGAACTGGGAATTCAGGACAAAGTTGTCTTTGGTTGCGACATCGGCTGTTCCCTTTTGTCCTGGGATTTCTTTAATGTGGATTCAGTGCAAACTCATCATGGCCGCACAACCCCGGTTATCACGGGAATAAAACGTGCTCGCCCTGAAATTGTTGGCATTGCCTATATGGGAGATGGCGGCGGTTATGCCATCGGAGCCCAGCACCTGGTAAACTCCGCTACCCGCAACGAAAAGATCACGGCAATTCTTATCAACAACACCAACTATGGAATGACCGGCGGCCAGATGGCCCCCACCACTTTGCCCGGCCAAAAGACCGAAACAACTCCTTACGGACGCGACCCCGAAGAAACCGGTTACCCCACCTTGGGACCAGAAATGGTGGCGGCCATAGCCAGGGAAGGGGCTTATGTGGCCAGAGGCAGCATCGCCAACCTCCGGCAATTGAAACGATTCCTCAAAAAGGCTATTCAAAATCAAATGGACGGCAACGGCTTTTCCTTTGTAGAAGTGCTTTCCAGCTGTCCTACCAACTGGAGGACAAATGCCGAGGCCACCTGGAACTTTGTCGAAAAAGACATGGCTGAGTACTTCCCCGTAGGCGAGTTTAAGGTTCCCGGCCAAAAGGAGGAGAAGTAGTATGGCAATTAAAATAGTCCTTGCCGGCGAAGGCGGCCAGGGTGTCCAGATTATTGCCAACATGCTGGCTGAGTCAGCATATGCTGAGGGCAAAGAAGCTGCATATATCCCCAATTTTGGCGTTGAGCAACGCGGCGGCGTATCGATTGCTTTTGTCCAGATAGATGACAAGAGCATTGGTTCGCCAAAATTCCCCAAGGCTGACATCGTCGTCGCCCTGAGCAATCGTGCCGTCGAGCGCACTCGCCAGTATGTGGATGAAAGAACCACTTTTATCTATGATACCTCCCTTATTTCCGCTGCGGAAATCGCTGAGGAGGCCATGGGAATTCAAGCTGTGGAAGCAGATCCCAGATCCCAGCGGATCCCCGAGCTTACCGACAGCAGCAAAGAAAAAGACCAGGTAAAGCTTCCGGAAAAGGCTGCAAATATCATCGGGATTCCTGCCAATGACATTGCCAAGAATGAATTGCACCCCCGGGTCTTCAACATTATCATTCTCGGGACTTTGCTCAAGGCCACCGCTGTCGTCCCCCTGGAGCGCATAAAAGAAGCCATTGAGACCAAGCTGGGGGATAAGTTCGAAAAGAATCCAGCCTTAAGAGAGCTCAATTACAAGGCCCTGGACAAGGGTATGAGCCTTGTAGAGCGCCTGGTATAGGGGGTGAGTTCTATGGCAGAAGTAAAGAGAACAGCTCTTACCCAAGACGGAAAAAAAGCCAGCTTCAACCTTTTCCCTGATCTGTGCAAAGGCTGCGGGCTATGCATCCAAAAGTGTCCCGTAAAAATTATCATCTGGTCTACAGACCTGGGTGTCTACGGCACTCCGGCAGTGTGCACCAGTGATCAGGATAAGTGTATCGCCTGCAGGAACTGCGAATTGGTGTGTCCCGATGCAGCGATTCGCATTATCAAGACGGAAGAAAAATAAGGGCGGCGGAAGCTGCCCTTTTTCCTTGCCGGTGGGATTCAAGGGGAGAAAATGGATTTAAACCAGGACAAGTCCTCCCGGGTTATACAGGACAACAAGCGGAGGAGCAGGTAATAGACACCGGCTGCTACACAGATGCACAGGGGAAGCCATTGGATGCCCAGGGCGGTGAGGAATAAATTAGAGACAATGAGGGCATTGACCATTGCAAAGACCAGTTTGCCTATTCCCCCGGCTTTGATTTTCAGGGGCACGAATTTGCGCAGGCGGTTAATGCTCAGGGCAAAGTTCAGAGTCCTGGTGAGCATTAAGGTAAAGATATAGCCGGCAATGCCGAATTTGGGCAGCAGCAGGTAAATGAGACTGGCCCCAATCAGCGATTCGAAAATGTTATAGCCCATAGAAGATACCTGCTGGCCGATGCCCTTGAGCATGCCGTCGACAAGGGAGTCCATATACATAATAGGCACTAAAACTGCGAGGATCCGTATATAATATCCGGCTGCATTGCTTTGATACACTGCTGTGCCCAGTTGGGCAGAATAACGAAAGAACAGACCAAAAACCCCAATGGCTGACAACAGCCCAAGATTCAGCACCCGATTGACGATGTAACTCAGACGGTTAGGGTGGCCCCGGGCCTGACATTCGGCCAGTTCCGGCACAATCAGGTCCGAGATGGCATTGAGGAAGACGGCAGGGAACATCAGGAGGGGTATCGCCATTCCCTGAATAGTGCCATAAGCCGCCAGGGCCCTTTCTCCTGAGGCACCGCTTTTTCTGAGTCCATAGGGTATAAGGGTCTGCTGGACAGTGCGAATAAAAGAAGTTATGTAAGCGCTCAGAGCCACCGGCACGGCGATTTGCAGCATTCTCCGGGGCAAATCTTTGCTGCAGGCCTTGTTCTTTAGAATGCGGCTGTCTGCGCGGTAGAGAAAAAATAAAAAAACACAACTGGCGATTTCACCAATACATGCACCGACTGCTATCCCGGCGATAGCATATTCCAAACCCTTGGGCAACAGCACCGATACTGCAAATACAGTGGCGCCTATTCGAAAGACCTGCTCTGCAATCAATGCCGCGGACATTTTCAGCAGGCGACGCACTGCCGTGAAATAACCGCCAAGGACAGCACATATGGCAAGGAAGGGCAAGCTAAAGGAGAGAATGCGCAGGGCTAATATTGTCCTGGAGTCCCCCAGCCAGTGTTCGCCGATGCTGCCTGCGGCGACAAACAAAAGCAGTGCGACGGCTATACTTATTACCAGTGCGTAACGAAGACATATTTTTATCGCCTTTCGGGCTCCTCTTTCTTTTCCTGTCCCCAGCTCTTCAGCCACTAAGCGGGTGACTGCCAGGCGGCTCCCGGAAATTGCAAAGGTGGCTGCCAGGTAATATACAGACATTACAAGTTGCAGTAAGCCGAGACCAGCAGGGCCAATTTTCTGGGAAAGATATACTTGAAAGGACATGCCGATAATGCGCAGGAACAGAGATGCACCTGTTACGGTCAGGAAATTGAGAAATATCAGTTTCACCCGCTTCAATTTTTACCACCTCGGAATTCTCTACGCTAGTTATATTTCCTGGCGGTAAAATTTAGACTGCTGACAAATTTGAGGACCGTCCCCGAATTTGTCGAAGTTGTGCTCGTCCCGGTAAACTGGTATAATACGTTAATTATCAAAAACAATGGGGGAATTGCCTTGCAGAAGATAGTAGATGTTGCCCTGACCTTTGATGACATTTTACTGGTGCCGGCCAAGTCGACGGTACTGCCAAGTCAGGTCAGCCTGAAATCGCAACTGACAAGGAATATCATTGTCAACATCCCTTTGCTCAGCGCCGGCATGGATACTGTTACTGAGTACCGCATGGCCATTTCCATAGCTCGGGAAGGCGGCATTGGCATCATCCACAAGAATATGTCCATTGAGGAGCAGGCCAAACAGGTGGACACAGTGAAGCGCTCAGAGCACGGCGTCATAACCAATCCTTTTTCCCTGGAGCCTGAGGCAACGGTTCGGGAGGCAGATGCCCTTATGGCCAGGTACCGGATATCCGGGGTGCCAATTGTGCGCGGGGAAAAATTAGTAGGCATAGTCACCAACAGAGATATTCGCTTTGAAACAAATTTCGAGCGCAAGGTATCAGAAATTATGACCAGCAAAAACCTGGTGACTGCCCCCGTCGGCACCACCCTGGAGCAGGCGCGGGAAATATTGGCGAAACATAAAATAGAGAAGCTGCCCCTGGTGGATGACGACTTTAACCTGCGGGGGCTGATTACAATTAAGGACATTGAAAAAGCAAAGACTTACCCCAACTCTGCCCGGGACAAATAAGGGAGGCTGTTGGTGGGAGCTGCAGTTGGCGTTACCCCGGACACATTAGAAAGGGCTCAAGCTCTGGCGGATGCCAAGGCAGATGTAATAGTGGTTGATACTGCTCATGGTCATTCCCAGGGGGTGCTGGATACAGTCAGGATGCTGAAAAAAGAGCTGCCTGCCGTTGATATCATTGCCGGCAATGTCGCCACTGCAGAAGCTGCAAGGGATTTGATCTCCGCCGGCGTCGATGCAGTAAAAGTAGGCATCGGTCCCGGTTCTATATGTACTACCAGAGTTGTCGCCGGTGTCGGCGTGCCTCAGATTACGGCAATCATCAACTGTGCCCAGGCGGCAAAGGGCTCTGGAGTGCCGATTATCGCTGACGGCGGCATCAAGTACTCCGGTGACCTGGTCAAGGCCATCGCCGCTGGTGCTGATACCGTCATGGTTGGCAGCTTGTTGGCGGGAACTGACGAAAGCCCTGGGGCGATAGAAATATACCAGGGCCGCAGCTATAAGGTATACCGGGGAATGGGATCGATTGGTGCTATGCGGGCAGGCAGCAAAGACAGATACTTTCAAGCTGACCAGCAAAAGCTTGTTCCCGAAGGGATTGAAGGCCGCGTTCCCTATAAGGGTTCTGTGGCGGATGCAGTTTATCAACTGATGGGCGGTTTGCGGGCCGGCATGGGCTATTGCGGGGCTGCCGACATTCCGGCATTGCAAAAAGCCCGGTTTATCCAAATTACAAATGCCGGGCTCCGGGAAAGCCATCCTCATGATGTTGACATAACTTCGGAAGCACCAAACTACGCCAAACTGACATAGACTGTAGCAGGAATAAGTGGGTAATAAACAGGTAAAATATTGGCAAAGCCGGTAAGGTTGGTGAGCAGCATGGATACCCCAAGCCGAAAATGTCACATCTGCCAGGGGGACGCCTTAGATGGAGTGCGCCTGGCGGCAGGGTATATCTGTCCCGACTGCCTGAGGCTAATAGGCGGCACTCAGGTGGGGGACACAATGTACGCATATTTTGTTGCCAGGCTCAAGGAGCTGTGGCAGGCGGGATAGGGAAAGAATTGCCTTTCCCCTTTTTTATTATGTATAATAATTAAAACAAAGGAAATGGGACATTGCGATGGAACTGAGAAAAAGGCTGCGGCAAGCAGCGGTTGCGGACAAGTACTCCTTTCATATGCCCGGCCACAAAGGGCGGTTCCCCGCTCTCTTTGGCAATTATGACACCACCGAGATTCCGGGCCTGGACAACCTTCATTGCCCTGAGGATGTCCTCTGCCGTGCCCAGGAAAGAGTAGCAGGTATATACCAGGCAGCGAGGACATATTTTCTGGTAAATGGCAGCAGCGTAGGGATAATGTCTGCCATTACTGCCCTGACCAGGGCAGGGGACGGCGTCCTCGCAGCGAGAAATTGTCATAAGTCTGTGCTGGCAGGACTCATACACAGCGGGGCCATGCCAGTGTGGATTGAACAGACCCTTTGCCCCCGCCTGCGCCATTGGCTGCCTCCTTCCCCCGCAGCTGTCAAAGAGCTGATTGCAAAACATGCCATTAAGGCAGCAATCTTCACCAACCCGGATTACTATGGGCTGACTCCCGATATTGCCGCCCTTGCCCAGGTATGTCGGGAGGCTGGGATTGCCGTCATCGTCGATGAGGCCCATGGCGCCCATTTGCAATGGGGGCAGGCAATTGGCCTTCCTCAAAGTGCTGTTGCTGCTGCTGGTTGTGACGTCATTGTGCAAAGCCCCCACAAGACATTGCCAGCTCTCACTCAGGCTGCATGGATGCATATTACTGATTTGGCCTTGGGGGAAAAACTTCAGGAAACCCTAAACCTCTTCCATACTACGAGCCCCAGTTACTTGCTCCTGAGTTCCTTGGAGTATGCAGCCTGCTGGGCCAACTCCCATGGCGCAGCCATGCTCAGGCGCCTGAAAATCCTTGCAGATATGTTGTATTTGCGCTGTAAGCAGCTCAATCTTGATTTCCCCGCCACCTTGCCATACAGGGATTGGACAAAATTCCTTCTGCCCAATCGCAGGGGTCTTGAGGGCCTCCTTCGCAGCCAGGGAATGTTCCCTGAACTTATCCAGGGGGACAAAGTGCTCTTTATGTTAACAATGGCGGATGCCCTGGTACCCCAGGGGATAGCTGCCCTTTACCGTCTGCTTCCCCTTATTGCCGCACTGCCGGCAAGGCCGGAGGAGGAAATTCTGCCCCCGCCTCTGCCCAAACAGGAAATTTCCCCCAGGGAAGCCTGGGCGCGGCCTGGGAAAAAAGTCCCCATTGCCAAGGCCAAAGGGCAAATCTCCCGTCAGGTTCTTGCCCCCTATCCTCCCGGGACCATGGTGGTGGCCCCGGGGCAGCGCCTGGAACAAGAACATATTGATTATTTGCACAAGTTACATGCCAGGAAGGTGATACCCCAATGGTTAGAAGTAATATAAAAGGGCGCTTTATTGTGTTTGAGGGCTTGGATGGCTGTGGCAAGACTACCCAGGCCCAACTGCTGGCGGATTACTTTTCTTGCCGCGGGGCAGAATATCTCCATGTCAGGGAGCCTGGAGGGACAGACGTTGGAGATAAGTTGCGGCAGATTCTGTTGGATCCCGACACTGTACTTACCCGGTGGGGTGAAGTGCTGCTGCTGGCTGCCGCCAGGGCGCAACTGGTCCAGGATGTCATCCGTCCGGCTTTGGTCCGGGGCATGGTTGTCGTCTGCGACCGCTACTTATTTTCCAGCCTGGCCTACCAGGGGTATGGGCTGAGGCAGGATGTGGAACTGGTAAGACAAATCAATTTGGAAGCTGTCGGCGGGCTGATGCCCGACTGGACTTTCCTCCTGGATATTGAACCCGATGTTGGTTTAGCCAGGCAGGCCAACCGGCGGGGGTTAGATCGAATCGAACAGCGAGATGAAGGATTTTTCCAGAGAGTTGTGGAAGGATATCAACTGCTGGCGAAGGAATATGGCTTTATCACAATGGATGGAACTGCACCAATTCAAGAAATCCATCGGCAAGTAGTTGACATCCTGGAAAGTGAAAATACATTATGAGAGGAGTGCGGGGATGAACAAGCTGGTAATTGCCGTCATTCAAGATAAAGACAGTGTTAAACTAATGGAGAGTCTGGTGGACAAGGGTTACCGGGCAACCAAACTCGCCAGTACAGGCGGGTTCCTTAAAGCCGGAAACACGACAATGCTTATTGGGGTAACTCAGGAGCAGGTTGACGATGTTGTATCCGTTATTCGCACCGTCTGCCAGTCCAGAGAAAAAATTGTAACCACTATGTCCCCAATAGGCGGGGCCATTGAGTCCTATGTTCCCTATCCTGTTGAAGTTGTGGTTGGTGGTGCCACCATATTTGTTGTGGATGTGGAGAGGTTTGAGCAAGTTTAACAACCCTGAGGGTTTTTTGGGCAATGAGCGCATCGTTGGGGCATTGTTGCGGGGGATCAGTACAGGCAGGTTTGCCCACACCCTGCTATTTGCTGGGCCTGCCGGCAGCGGCAAAAAATCCCTGGCTGGCTTTGTCGTCCAAAGGCTGTTTTGTCCAGACTCGTGCCAACTCTGTCCAAACTGTACAATGCTGGCCCGGGGCATTCACCCTGATTACCTGCACATTGCCTCTGAAGGCAGTGTAAAGTTGGAACATGCCCGTCAATTAAAAGAATTTCTTGCTGCTCCCCCTAACACTGCGGCTTACAAAGTAGCCCTGTTGGAAGATTGTCAAAATCTCACAGTGGAGGCTGGCAACAGTTTGCTGAAAATCCTTGAGGATCCCCCTCAAGCTTCTGTTTGTATCCTTACTGCTGACAGTGCGGACAATGTGCTGCCGACTTTGGTTTCTCGCAGTCAGGTGTATACATTGGCGCCCTTGTCCAGAGAGGTTATTTCCCATGCCCTAGAGAAACGCAATGTCCCCCAGCAGCGGTCTTGGTTCCTGGCAGGTTTTTCCCAGGGAGTGCTGGGCCGCGCCTTGAAACTTCTCGAAGATGAGGACTTTTGGCTTAGGCGGCAACAAATGGCCACAGAGATACAAGAAATCCTTGCCCGGCGCAGGAATCCCCTGCAATCCTCCGACAATTGGCAGGTTCAGCCTGAGGAAGCCTTAGATTTGCTGGAGTCCTGGTTGCGGGATATGTTGCTGTCCCAGATTAACCCTGACTATATTCCGGTAAACAGAGATTTACAAAGCTATTTAGATGCTTGTATGCGCAATTGTCCGGCGGACAAGTGCATTGCCTTGCTGGACTATTGTGCGGCGGTCCGGGAGTATTTACAGACGAGGTGCAACCCTCGCCTGGTCTTTGATTGCCTGGCCTTGAAGATGTGGGAGGTTTAGATATGGAAATGTATAATGTAGTTGGCATCCGCTTTAAGGATGCCGGTAAAATATATTATTTCAACCCGGAGCAACTGGAGCTGACTGAGGGCACTCCGGTTATTGTCGAGACTGTCAGGGGAGTCGAATTTGGCAGAGTTGTTGTCCCGCCAAAGCAGGTGCCGGGTGATCAAGTAGTTCTTCCTTTGAAGCGGGTTGTGAGGATAGCTACTGAAGGGGACTTGCGCAAGGTGGAAGAAAATCTTGATAAGTCCAAAAAAGCCCTGGCAATCTGTGCTGAAAAGATAGAAAGCCACGGCTTGGCCATGCGTCTCGTCGACGCGGAGTACACCTTTGATAATTCCAAAGTAATTTTTTACTTTACTGCTGACGGCCGCATTGACTTTCGCAACTTGGTCAAGGATTTGGCGGCAATCTTTAAAACCCGCATTGAACTGCGCCAAATTGGAGTGCGGGACGAAGCGAAAATGCTGGGCGGGCTTGGCAGTTGCGGTCGCACTTTATGCTGCGCAACATTTCTCAACGAATTTGAACCTGTATCCATCAGGATGGCGAAAGATCAAAACCTTTCCCTTAATCCCGCCAAGATATCCGGTTTATGTGGCCGCTTAATGTGTTGCCTCCGCTATGAATCTGAGCATTATCACGACGCGAAAAAATGCATGCCTCATATAGGTGACATTATTGACACTTCTCAGGGCCCCGGGAAAGTTGTGGAAGTCAACGTGCTCAAAAAAACTGTCAGTGTCCAGCTCTCCGATGATGGCGGCACCATCGAAGTGCCTGTGAAGACATGTGCTGGAGGGAACGATTGTGGAAGAAATTGTAAGAGCGATTGAGGATTCCCTGGAACAATTTTATATAGCCCTTAACCAGCTGAAAAAGGAATGTGAAAATCTGCGTCTGGAAAATCAACGCCTTGAAAAAGAAAATAAGTGGCTGCGGGAACAGCTGCCGGGAAAACCTGACTCTCCCTTTGCCCATAAAGAGGGCCAGGACGCCCTGGCCAGACTATATTATGAAGGATTTCACATTTGTCACATGCAATACGGCAATCTGCGCACTGAAGGGGATTGTTTGTTTTGCATCTCTTTGCTGAAAAAATGACAGAGCGCATTGATGACATTGGCGACGGACTTAAGCTCATTCAGCGCGGAGATATGTTTGCCCTGGGGACCGATACAGCCCTTCTTTGCAAATTTGCCAGCCTCTACTCCCAGGACAGGGTTATCGATTTAGGCTCGGGGACAGGTGCTATTCCCCTGTTATTGTCTGCGCGAAAGAAACTCAAGTATATCGCCGCCCTGGAATTGCAGCCGGAGCTGGTGGAATTGTGTCAGCGCTCAATCAGACTCAATAATTTGGAGGGGACGATTGAGGTGATTCAGGGCGACATCCGCAATGTGCATGAGCTCTTCTCCCCGGAGTCCTTTGACCTGGCTACTTGCAACCCGCCCTATATGCCTGTCACCGGTTCCCTGATCAATGCAAACAAGTCTGTTGCCATCGCCCGCCATGAATTGTGCTGCCAACTGGAAGATGTGATAAAAGCTTTTGCCTGGCTGGTGCGGTATGGGGGCAAGGCAGCACTGGTTCACCGCCCTCAACGCCTGGGGGATATTTTTTGCCTCTTCCGGGAAAATGGTATGGAACCAAAGCGGCTGCAGTTCGTTCACCCCCGACCGGGCCTGGAGGCCAACATGGTGCTGGTGGAGGCAGAAAAAGGAGCGAAGCCGGGCCTGAGGACATTGGCCCCATTAATTCTCAGGGGAGATGGTAAAAATTAAAGGCAAATTGTACATCTGTCCCAGCCCCATAGGCAACCTGGAAGATTTCACTTTCAGGGCTGTCAGAGTACTGAAGGAAGCGGATTTGATAGCTGCCGAAGACACCAGGCATACAAGGAAACTGTTGGCTCACTACGAAATCCGCACCCCCGTCACCAGTTTTCACCAGCACAGCAGCCCGAAACAGACAGAAAAACTGGTGTCTGCCATGCTGGCAGGCAAGAACATTGCCCTTATAAGCGATGCCGGTACCCCTGCAATATCTGATCCCGGGCAGGTCTTAATAAAGGCCTGCATTGACCAGGGGATTGAAGTAGATCCCCTCCCCGGCCCCTGTGCGGCTGTTACAGCTCTGTCCGCCAGTGGGTTTCCCCTGGCCTCTTTTACTTTTAAGGGTTTTTTGCCGCGGAAAGGGCTTGACAATGCCGTTGCGGCATTGGCGGCCGTCCAACATCCCGTTGTGCTTTATGAGTCACCGCGCAGGATTGTCGCCCTTCTGGGCGCCTTTGGCAAGCACATGCCGGACAGGGAAATCATGCTGGCCAGAGAACTGACCAAGGTTCACCAGCAGTTGTTGCGGGGAAGGGCAGAGGATTTATTGGCGCAGGTAGAGGCTGAAAACTTAGAGCGGGGAGAATATACCGTTGTCCTTGGCCCCGGTCAGGAAAGATTTACTCCGGCGGAACGGGACGTGCTGACCTTGGCGCAACAGTTCCTGGGAGAAGGTATGTCCGTCAGGGATGCCGCAGACAAAATCAGCGGGGAAACGGGAGTTCCTCGCCGGGAAATATATCAGCTGCTCATAAAAAAAAAGGACACCTGAGTGTCCTTTAGTCGAGATTTTGCATTTCCTTCAGGCAATTGGGGCAGATGTTTTTCCCCTTAAAATAGACAATGCCGTCGGCTTCATCGCAGAAGATGCAGGCCGGGGTGTATTTCTTCAGGATAATCTTCTCACCGTCAACATAGATCTCCAAGGAGTCTTTTAGGTTAATGTCCAGAGTGCGGCGTAGTTCAATGGGTAGGACAACACGGCCTAGTTCGTCTACTTTGCGTACAATTCCTGTGGATTTCATTTTTTAATCCCCTTCCTTTATTAAATATATGATACATTAAGAGTATACCAATTACTTCCATGATAGTCAATAGATTTTAAGTAAAAAAGGAGGAAAAAAAGTGCCGAAAAAGCAGGCCAATATTTGGGTCCTGCCAGGAGGCCCCAATAGTGAGTGGCAGCAGCTTCCTGCCGACGCCTTGGCCAGGCTCCATGACTTGTTGGGGTGGGATGTCAACCTGTATCTTGCCCCTGCTGAGTTTGCAAGGGTTTTTAATATAGGTTTTGCAGAGGGCTGCGCCGAAAATGAAAGCGGGGTTTCCCTCCTGCTAACTCGCCTGCAACAAGCCGGGGCTGTATATAAGCGTACAAGCCTTTTTGCAATTTGTCAAGGCTGTGGATACCCTGGCTCCCAATCCCAGCAATGCAATAAATGCGGAGGCAATATCATTTCCGCTGAAAGGGAGGGCTATTATTTACGCATTCAGAAATACAGCGAAAAAATCATCGCACTCATAAGCAGCGAGAATGTGGTGCTTCCAAAATTTCAGCAGGGCTATATCCTGAACTGCTTCAGCAATATGCCTGCTGAGGATTATCTTCTTGCCATTAAGGTTTCCAGGGACAAACAAGAATTATTGCCTGTGGACGGGTTTAGTGAATTGGCCAGTGTTCTTACAGGCAGCGGTTATTCTGTAGACGACGGGGGCTTTCAACGCCTGTGGCCTAATACATATTTCTTCTTCCCCAGAGAATCCCTCAGCGACATGTATTATTGGTGCGGTGTGCTGCTTGCACTTAATCTGCCTCAACCCGGCGGGTTTGTTTGCCACAGCGGGATTAAGCTCCTGGACCAGAACCAGCAGGAGGTCAGCCCTCTGTTGCTGGCCCAAAATTACGGTCGGGACAGCATCAGGTACTTGTTGCTGGCTGCAAAAGCTGCCACCTCAGAAAACATCTACTCAGAGGACCAAATCATTCAACGCATAAACCATGACTTGGCCAATGAGTTAGGCAACTTGGTGACCAGGGTCATTTCCCTGGTTGTCCACTTTGCCGGGGGGATGGTGCCTGCGCCCAATATTCTCACAAGGCAAAATGCCGATTTGGAACTGAGAGAACGCGCCCTGGATACCCCCGGAAAAGTGGAAAAGCATATCAAGTCTCAGGAGCTGCCCCAGGCCATTAAGGCCATAAAAAACTTAATTGGAGTCACCAACAGATTCATTGTCTCCACTGCTCCCTGGCAACTGGCCGCTGACGGAGATCAGCAAGAGCGCTTAAATACAGTGCTGTATAACATATGTGAATCCCTGCGCTTCATTGCCGTTTCTCTGAAGCCCATTATGCCCGAGACTGCCCAAAGGATTATGGAGCAGCTGGGGATAGAGGGAATTGCCGAGCTTGGTGCCTGGAGTTCGCTGGGGCAGTGGGGATTATTGCCCGTCGACAGCAAGGTCACCCCCCAGTCGGTGTTATTCCCCAGAATAATTCCGGGGTACGGGGGGATTGGTCCCTACCGGGATTTAATCCACCGGGAGGAATTGGCCCGCATCAACATGGTTGTGGCCAGGGTGCTTTCAGCCGAAGCGGTTGCAGAATATGAGGAACTGTTGCATTTAATTCTCTACGACGGCCGGCAGCGCTATTCTGTGTTTGCACCTGTTGCCAGGTCAAGTCCGCCAGAATCGCTGGAGGGCAAAAAAGTAGTGCTATTGTCCAATCTCATGCCCACCGAAACTGAAGGTCTCAAAAATGAAGGAGAGATCCTGGTACTTGCAACAGAAACAGGGCAACGAAGGCCGGTTTTTATCGCCGATGATATCCCCGAAGGGAGCGAAATTTCATGCCTGAATTAATCGACACCCATGTTCATCTCGACGACAGGCGCCTGAGCAGTCAACTGGATCAGGTATTGGCTTTCGCCGCTGAAAATAATGTCACTAAAATGATTAACATTGGCCATAACAGAGAATCAAGTATTGCTTCGGTGTCTTTGGCCCGTGAGCATACCAATATCTGGGCGGCAGTGGGATTTCATCCTCATTCTGCCAAGGATTTGGACAAGGAATGCCTGCAGTTGTTGAAAGAACTTGCTGCAGATCCCCGAGTGGTTGCCATAGGTGAGATTGGCCTGGACTATCATTATGACTTTTCGCCCCGGAAGACACAGCGGGAGGCTTTTATGCTCCAACTGGAGCTGGCTTGCCAGCTGGGGTTGCCCGTTGTCATCCATCAGCGGGAGGCCGTGGCAGACACCCTGTCAATATTGGCTGCTGTAGGGCCTTTGCCCCGTGGCGGGGTAATGCACAGTTTTTCGGGCTCAACGGAGACCATGAGCAAATGTATTGATTTAAACCTTTGTGTCGGCTTGGGGGGACCAGTGACATTCACCAATGCCCGGCGTCCCAAGGAGGTGGCGGCCAGCGTTCCCCTGGACAGGCTTGTGCTGGAAACAGATTGCCCCTATCTCACTCCCCACCCCCACCGGGGCAAGACCAATCAACCGGGCTACCTGCCGCTCATTGCAGCGGAAATAGCTCGCCTGCGAGGCATTGACGCTGATCAATTAATAGCGGCATGTACACAGAATGCTAAAAGTTTGTTTAATATCACTGAATAAATTACCTGATTGTGTCAATACTATTGCCCAGGGACATGCCTGTTTGACAAATATTTCTTAAGTGGTTAAAATGGAGCGAATCTAATTCGCAGGCACAGGGAGGTTAAATAATGGTACGGTATTTCACCTCCAGCCCGAAATTTTTCAAGGTGACGGCCTTTGTCATTCTGATGTTGATGATGACAGGAACAGCCATTTTGTACCTATCAAACTTTAAGTGGGCAACAGTGTATGTCAACGGGGAAACTTACCGATGTGTTACTTTAGCAGAAAGCGTTGAAGAAGTCCTTGAAGAAATCGGCCTGGAGCTAAGGGAAGAAGACTATGTCTACCCACCCAGAGAGAATAAGCTTAAGCGGATGGCAGCGATTGCGGTTGTACATGCTCAACCTTATGTAATCAACCATGACGGGATGCGCACAGAAATTTGGTCTGTTGGCCCCAAGGTGGCAGATGTATTGTTGGGGGCAGGTCTTAGCTGGCAAGAGCAAGATATAATTACTCCCCCAGTGGAGAGCACAGCGGCTGGCAGCGAAATAACCCTGGTTCGGGTCAGTTCAGAGCACATTCAGGAAGCAGTTACACTGCCCTATGCAGTTATCAGGGTTGCCAATGATTCTCTGTATCGCGGACAGGAGCGCCTTGTCCAATCCGGAATTAATGGCCGGCAGGTGAATAACATCAAAGCAGTGTATCATGACAATCAATTGGTGGAGCGCAAGGTCATCAGCAGTGAGCTTGTTGTCGCTGCCCAGGACAAGATTGTGGAGTACGGCACCATATCCTCGATAAGCCGGGGGGGGCTTAAAATTGGCATCAGCCGTGTCCTGGACGTGCAAAGTACTGCCTATTGTTCCGGCGTGGAAGGCACAGGCTGTCCCGTTGACGCAAGGGGATACTCCCAATGTACAGGCAAAGCCACAGGCTATACCGCCACAGGACGTAAAGCCAAAGCCGGGGACGGCTCCCGGAACAATCCTTACATCATTGCCGTTGATCCCAAGGTAATCCCCCTGGGAACTCTCTGCTATCTGAGTTTCAAGGGTGGAGGCGTTACCACCAGGCATGGCCGCATTATTACAGATGGCTTTGCCCTTGCTGCGGATACCGGCAGCGCAATAAAAGGCAACCGCATTGATATTTTGTTTGACAACCATTGGGTCGCTTGGTACTATGGAAGGAGAAAGGTTCGGGTCTTTATTGTTGAGAGCGTTACTGCGGAATAATCTGTAGGGACAGGGAAACCTGTCCCTTTTAAGGTAGTGAGGCAGGATGAAAGAACTGATAGTTGTTGAAGGGAAAAAAGATGCTGAGGCCGTGCGCAGAGCATTTCCGGGGGCGGATATTATGATAACCCATGGCTGGGGCTTGACTGCAGGCCAAATTGAAGCGCTGCAAACAGCAGAACGGCGGCGGGGGGTTATTATCTTCACTGATCCCGATCATGCCGGCGAGCAAATTCGCAGGCGGCTCGCTGCCCTGCTGCCTAATTGCCGCCATGCCTTTATCCCGCGGAATCAGGCCACCAGCAAGGGGAAAGTTGGTGTTGAGGCGGCCGCCATCCCTGCCATACAACAAGCTTTAAAACAGGCGCGCAGGGGCCGCCGGGCCGGCACCACTTTTGGCATGCAGGATTTAATCCGGGGTGGCCTTACTGGCACCCCGCAGGCAGCAATTCGCCGGGAAAAACTAGGACGGCTGTTGGCCATAGGGTACGGAAACAGCAAAAACTTCCTCTGGCGCCTTAATGCTTTGGGGATTGCCAGGAGCGAATTCGATGCGGCCCTGGAACAAATGGAGGCTGAATTAAATGGATGTGACGAGACCAAAGGAAATCGCTGACCTCTTCCTGCGCCTGGGTTTTTCTCCCCGCAAGAGCTGGGGCCAGAATTTCCTGGTCAACCGGGAAGTCGTAGCGAAGCTCATCGCCGCTGCCCAGCTCACAGGTTGTGAAACAGTATTGGAGATTGGCCCAGGCCTGGGCGTAATGACGGAACCGCTGCTGGCAAAAGCCGCTAAAGTGGTGGCTGTGGAAATCGATCCATTGCTGTGCCAGTTTCTCTCTCATCGCTTTTTGCAGCGGGAAAACTTTCACCTCGTCAAAGGGGATGCCCTGGACCAGGATTTTTCCTTGCTGTTCTCTGAGCCCTACATTGTTGTAGCCAATCTCCCGTATAATATCAGCAGCCCGCTGCTGCTGAAACTCATGGGACAGCCCCACCCGCCATCACGGGCAATTGTCCTCCTCCAGTGGGAGGTTGCCCGGCGCCTGACGGCCTCACCAGGAACGCGGGATTATGGCGCCCTGACGGTATTGATGCAGTATTATTGCCACACGGATATCCTGTTTAAACTCGGTCCCGGAAACTTTTTCCCCCCGCCCAAAGTAGATTCGGCTGCGGTAAGGCTCTTCCTACGGCCTTCTCCCTTCCAGCCCCGTAATGAAGAATTTTTTTTCCGCCTCGTCAAGATTGCCTTTAGTCAGCGCCGCAAAATGCTAAAGGGGCTATTGGCATCAGCTCTTGATCTGTCCAAGGAAGAGGCCGGCAGGGCCCTGATGCAGGTTGGCCTGGCAGAAGGCATCAGGGGGGAAAAGCTTTCTCTGGAAAACTTTGTGGTCTTGGCAGATAAGCTGGCGGGGCAAGTTTAACATGCCCAGTTACTCCTGGTCGACAGGTTCATATACTGTCCCAGGAGGCATGTGGAATGGATATTGCAAAAGGCGATATAGTGGTGCGCATATCCCATGGCAAAGACATTTTTTTTAAAGTAGAATCTGTAGATCCGTCGACGGCAACGGCATTGCTCCGGGGCCTGGAGATTCGCTTATATGCAGATGCCCCCCTTTCCGATTTGGTCAAACCCGGCATTGGTGAAATAGCTAACTTCAGAGCCAGGTCGCTGAAGCTGCAGGCAGAAATTATCTCCCAGATCAGGGAGGAAAACATGTCAGCCAGCAAAAAAAACCGCCCCGACTTTGTAGAAATTCCAGGAACTGTCCTGCACCTGGACGGGGACGCAGAATATATGGAAACATGCCGGAAGGCGTACAATGATTTGCAGATTGTCAACACTTGCCTGTATATCCCGGAGAAAGACCAACCGAGTAAGGTGGGTTCTCTGTTAAAGCAGCATAATCCGGATATCCTGGTTCTCACCGGCCATGACGGTACGAACAAGCAGCTGTCCGGAGATGATGGCCCAGCCCATTATCACAATTCCCTATACTTTACAGAGGCCGTGAGAAACGCCCGCCGCTACCAGCCCAGCAAGGATGACCTGGTGATTTTTGCCGGGGCCTGCCAATCCTGGTATCAGGGGCTGCTGGCTGCAGGGGCTAATTTGGCCAGTTCCCCCGAAAGGGTTTTGATTCATACCCTTGATCCCGTCCTGGTGGTACAAAAAGTGGCATATACTTCAGTCTCCAGGACGGCAAACATCGAGGAAATTCTCCAGCAAAGCGTTACTGGTCCTTCAGGCATCGGAGGCATTGAGACCCGGGGGCAGTTTCGCCTGGGCTTGCCAAAAATAGAAGAAAAATAGACTCAGGTAACTGGGTCTTTTTTTAAAATACCCCTTGACAGCTATCGGGAGGTCTTGTTATAATCAAATATTTCATTTTGACAGTGGGCGTCGGACATGGTATACTTTATGTATAAAAATGCGTGGGGTGATGTATTTGGCAGATAAGAACACTTTGGCAAATATCAAACAGGATCTGGATCAGTATATCGGTAAAGAGGTCACCCTTAAAGCCAATCGGGGACGCAAAAAATCTATAGAAAGGACAGGAATACTGGAAAAAACCTATCCTTCTCACTTTCTAATCCGACTGGACGAAACTTATTATAATCGCAAGATGTCATTTTCCTATGCGGACATTTTAACCAATACAGTTGAAATTACTTTCGGAGAAAAACGTTACTGCTACACCGCCTCATAACCGCCTGAGGCGGTTATTTTTTGGCATGTTAATCCTTTTTCCGCATATATTATTATAGTTCTACACTAGTGCGGGAGGGGATGGAATGTCGAGGAAGGACCAGGTCAATGTCAGCCGCCGGGAATACTACCTGGAAACCGTTGTCTATAGCGCTGAGCAGGAGGTAACAGTGCCGGCAAGCATAACGATTCCTGAGGGTACACAATTTTTGTTGAAGCCAGTCTTGATATTGCCTAAAGACAGAATCACTATTGTCCAAGGGCCGGGAAAAATCAGGGTGCAGGGCGAAATGGAAGGAATAGTGTCCTGTGTCGGCAGTGGGGAAGAAGTAAGCACCTTGCCTGTGCCTGCTCTGGAGTTTATGGCAGCTTTTTCTGCCCCGGTTCTCGATCCCAAGGTCAGGCTTGAAGCAGATATGCATTTTGACGGTGTCGAGGTGGATCTCAGTGAGGGCAATGTCGCCAACATTACGGCCTATATAGTCATATCTTTGCGGGCATTGCAAACTCAAGGGGTGGAGATTGTCAATGCTGTCAAGGGGGGCGATCTGCTGGCGGAGACAAATAGCGTCAGGGTGCAAAGTATTATGGAGGAAATTGCATCTCAGCAAAACATATCTATGCAATTTGCTCTTCCTCCAGAGACGGCACCTGCGGCAACGGAGCTTTGCATTGGCAATTTAAGCTGGCAGGTTGAAGAGGGGAGTCTGACGGCTGAGGGTATTGTTTTGGCAAAAGTGTATTGCCTCAGTGGAGAGGGAAAGCTTGCACTGCTGACGGGCAATCGGGAATTCCGGCTTGAAATGGACTTCGCAGCCCCTGAAGTACGGGACAGTTCCCTGGATTGCATCTTTGACAGGGTAAGTCTGAAGACAATTGACGAGGGAGCTGCGTTGGAGCTAAACTTGGTCCTCCAGGCCCGGGCAAAAGGGTACAGTCAGCAGGTCGCGGAATATGTCTCCAGCGTAGATAGAGCTGACAGCCAGCAGAAGAGGATTCTGCTGAGGAATCGCATTGGTGAAAGCGAATTTAAACTAATCCTGGAAGGCAATTGTCCCTTGGTCAGCACACCCCCGGATGCAGAACTGGTATTGCCCAGGGTTCGCATTACCGAGACCCAAGCATTGGAGGGTAAGATCCTCCTGCGCGGGCTCATTGCCTTGAACATTTTCTATACCGATGAAAACAATACGCCACGGGTGTTGGTCCAGGAAGAGGAATTCACCCAGTTCTTCGATTTGCCTGGCAGCCTCAGGGGATATGGCGTCAAATGCTGGGTCTGGCCTGAAGGTGCTTCTTGCTCCCAGGGGCGATATTCCGTGCCAGTGCTGGTTCGCGTCGAAGTCTTCGAGGATGTTGAGTTCACTGCCGTTACTGATGTGCATGTGGTTGATCCCTCCCACATCCCTGCTGCTGCCAGCGTCATCCTCTATACCGTTCAAAAAGGTGACAATTTATTTGCTTTGGCCCGGCGGTTTAACACTACTCAGGAGCTGTTACGGGGATATAACAATCTTGAGGGGGATGAGGGCCTGGTACCCGGAGATAAGTTGATAATACCCGTCTATCAGATTAAGAATTAGTTTCTGGAGCAGCGGGAGCTGCCCTTTTTTATTTTTTACGCAGGGCCAGCCGGGAATTTGTTTTTTTCTCTGGACTACTACATATAGTGGTGGTATAATTGTCGATACACAATATATTGATAATATAGATGAGGAGTGTTTAATATGGCCCTCGTTTTATCGGAAAATGCCCTGACAGTGCTTGAAAAAAGATACCTGGTTAAGGAAGAGGGCAAGGTCGTCGAAACTCCCGAGGACATGTTTCGGCGAGTTGCCCGGAATATTGCCCAAGCCGAAAAAAACTATCCCGCCGGCGACCCGGACAAGTGGGAGGAAATTTTTTATCAGTTGATGACCTCTCTGGACTTTATGCCCAACTCTCCTACCCTGATGAATGCTGGTCGCGAACTGCAGCAATTGGCTGCCTGCTTTGTTTTGCCGGTGGAGGACTCAATGGAGGATATTTTTGACTCCATAAAGTACGCTGCGTTGATACATAAAAGCGGCGGCGGCACGGGTTTTTCTTTTTCCCGCCTCCGGCCCCAAAATGACTTGGTTATGTCCACCGGCGGTGTTGTCAGCGGGCCAGTTTCTTTTATGAAAGTATTCAACGCAGCTACCGAGGCAGTGAAGCAAGGGGGTACCCGCAGGGGGGCCAATATGGGGATGTTGCGGGTGGATCACCCGGATATTCTCAGTTTTATTACCGCTAAAGAGGATAATAGCGAACTGACTAATTTCAATATTTCGGTAGCGCTGACGGAAGAATTTATGGATGCAGTCAAGGCCAATCGCGAATACGCCCTTATTAACCCCAGGACAGGGCTCCCTGCATCTTCTTTGCAGGCAAGAGAAGTATTTGACAAGCTGGTGGATGCTGCCTGGCGCAACGGCGAGCCGGGAATTATCTTTCTCGATCGGGTCAACAAGGACAATCCTACTCCTCAGTTAGGCGACATTGAGAGTACCAACCCCTGCGGGGAACAGCCCCTGTTGCCCTACGAGGCCTGTAATTTAGGGTCGATAAATATTTCCCGGTTTGTTACAGGCAATACCGTAGATTACAAACGCCTGGAGCAGGTAGTCCATCAAGCCGTGCGTTTTTTGGACAATGTCATTGACATGAGCAGTTATCCCCTGGGAAAAATTCAGGAGATGGTCAGGGGCAATCGCAAGATCGGCTTGGGGCTAATGGGCTTTGCCGATGCCCTGTACATGTTGTCCATCCCCTATAACAGTTTCCAGGCGGTGGAGAAGGGCCGCGAGCTGATGGAATTTATTCAGCGCACCAGCCGGGAGGCCTCCCGCCAGCTGGCAGAAGAGCGGGGTGCATATCCAAATTTTCAGGGAAGCCGTCAACAACAGCTGGGAATGCAACCCATGCGCAATGCAACTACTACCACGATTGCTCCCACCGGTACCATAAGCATAATTGCCGGGACGTCCAGCGGCATTGAGCCCAATTTTGCCCTGTGTTATAGCCGCAATGTTCTGGATAACCAACGCTTGGTGGAAGTCCATCCCTTGTTTGAAGAAGTTGCCAAAGCACAAGGGTTTTACAGCGAAGAGCTCATCGACCAGGTGGCAAAGGTGGGCAGCGTCCAGGGCATTGCATCGGTCCCTGAAGACATTCGCAAAATATTTGTCACTGCCCATGACATCGATCCTGAGTGGCACATTCAGATTCAGGCGGCTTTTCAACAATACACCGACAACGCCGTCTCCAAGACGGTGAACTTAAGACATGATGCGACCCGGGAAGAGGTGGCCAAGGTCTTCACCCTGGCCTACGAATTGGGTTGCAAGGGTGTAACTGTTTATCGCGACGGCAGCAGGGACAGCCAGGTTCTCAGTGTCGGCGGAGAAAAGACCACTCCGGTTGCCGGAGGCATCGTGCCCCGCCCCCGGCCGGAGGTTACTGTGGGCAGAACGGAGAAGGTGAAAATTGGTTGCGGCAATTTATACATTATCGTCAACTCTGATGAGCATGGGATATGTGAAGTATTTACCAACACAGGCCGCGAGGGCGGCTGCGCCTCTCAATCTGAGGCTACTAGCCGCCTTGTATCCATTGCCTTGCGTTCAGGTATTTCTGTCGACACCCTTGTGGAGCAATTGCGGGGAATTCGTTGCCCCGCCTGCATCCGCCGCCCCGGGGTCAATGTAACCTCATGTCCTGACGCCATTGCCAAAGCCCTGAAAAAAAGCGTCGCCAATCCTGCTCCTATTTCTCTGCAGCAATTCGCCAAA
Source organism: Bacillota bacterium (assembly GCA_012727415.1). Lineage (GTDB taxonomy): Bacteria > Bacillota > Proteinivoracia > UBA4975 > UBA4975 > UBA4975. The sequence continues at coordinate 8,855 of JAAYHI010000134.1, read as the reverse complement.
GAGGGTCCAAAGATTTCTGCCGCAGCTGCTAGCGGTGGCCATTGTCCCGATTGTGGCAGCCCTATACGGCATGAGGGCGGTTGCACCATCTGTCTCAATTGTGGTTACTCCCATTGCGGCTAAACAAAAATGCTCCCCCGTCGGGGGGATTTTTATTGCAGTAAACACAAGTTTCCTTTTTGGTTAATCCCAAAATCCTGGCAAATAATATGAGGAGAGATATTTGCGGAGGTAAGGACATGACAGATGTAGCTGAGGGCACCCTGTTAATTATTGGCGGTGCTGAGGATAAAGAAGGCGATTGCGAGATACTGCGGGAATTCGTCAGATTGGCAGGAAAGAGAAAGGGCCCCTTGGTAATTATGACTGCTGCAGCCCAGAGCCCGCAAAAGGTCAGCAGCGAATACCTGAAAATATTTCGTCGCCTGGGGGGTGAAGAGGTGGTCAGCCTTGATATTCCTTCCCGACAGCAAGCCCAGTTATCCAGTTCTGCCAGGACAATCCTGTCCGCAGGGGGGATTTTTTTCACTGGGGGTGATCAGCTTCGGATCACCAGCCTCTTGGGGGGGACGGAGGTCGATTATGCCCTCCATGAGGCATACAGAAGGGGAACGATTATAGCAGGGACCAGTGCGGGTGCCTCAGCAATGAGCGCAACGATGATTATTGGCGGCGATGAGGACAGCACCCCCTACCCCGGAGCAATCAGCATGGGGCCGGGAATGGGCTTGGTTCACCAGGTAGTTATTGACCAGCACTTCGCCCAGAGGGGAAGGCTGGGCCGCCTTGTTGCCGCAGTGGCTAAACAACCGGCCATTTTAGGGGTTGGCATTGATGAAGACACCGCTGTTATCATTGATAGCAACAACCACATGCGGGTCATTGGCTCCCAGACAGTAACGGTGGTTGATGGCAACAACTGTGAACATACCAACGTTTCTGAAGCAGAACCCTGGCAGCCCTTGGGGATTACTGCAATCACTGTCCATATTCTTCCCCGCGGTTACGGGTATGATTTTCTGAACAGGCGGGCCCTGGTGCCGGGAGAGGATAAAAATGAGGCTAGTTGAGTCCAGGCATTTTCCGGGGATTAATGTTCATTGTTTTAAACCGGCTTTGGAGGTGGTTATCGATCTGGAAGAAATGGCGGGCAGAGAAACCAGTGAATTTCCCGGCTTTGCGCCTGCCTTGCTCAAGATGTTGCCGGGTCTGAAGGAGCATGTCTGCGGTATCGGCCGCCAGGGAGGCTTTGTGCTGCGCATGCAAAAAGGCACTTATTTTGGCCACGTGGTGGAGCATTCAGCCATTGAGTTGCTGAATATGGCTGGTTATCAATCAAGCTATGGCAAAACTCGTGCCCTTAATGAGGGATTGTATAAAATCGTCATCCAGTGTCAGTGGCCAAAGACTGCCCTCATGGCAGTTGAAATGGCAATGAGTATGATATCCAAACTGCTCCAGGGTTTGGATTGTGGCCCTCCGGATGTTGAGAAGCTTGAGGAGCAGCTTGCCCGGGAAAAGCCCGGGCCAAGCACCCAGGCCATTGTTGATGCTGCCACCAGCAGGGGAATTCCTGTCAGCATGCTGGGTCATGGCAGCCTCCTTCGCTTGGGTACAGGGGTGTACAGGCAGTATATTGAAGCAACAATAACTGAGCAGACATCCTGCATTGGGGTCGATATCGCCACGGATAAGACACTGACAAAATCCATCCTCGCCAGTGCATTAATCCCCACTCCCTATGGCAAAGTCGCCAGAGACGAAGACGATGCAGTGGCGATTGCCAGGGAGATGGGAAAGCTGGCAGTAGTAAAGCCTGTAGACGGCAATCAAGGCAAGGGGGTCAGTCTCAACCTCGCCAGCGAAGCTCAGGTGCGCGCGGCGTATAAGGTGGCAGAAAACTATGGCAGCAAAATTCTGGTGGAGGAGCAAATCTGCGGTCGCCATTACCGCCTTCTTGTTGTAAACAATAAAGTGGTAGCGGCCTCGGAACGGTTTCCGGCAAGAGTTTTTGGTGACGGCGTGAGTTCAATCAAAGACCTCATTGATATTGAGAACTGCAATCCCCTGCGGGGAGAGGAACATGAGAAACCTCTGACTAAAATAAAAGTTGACCAAATTGTCTTCAACGTCCTTGCCCGGCAAAACCTTACAATGAACTATGTTCCCAGCGCAGGCGAGACAGTAAATCTGCGGGACAATGCTAACTTAAGCACCGGCGGCACAGCTGTAGATGTAACTGCCAGTGTGCACAATGACAACAAAGAGCTGGCGTGCAGAATTGCCCGCTTGCTGGGCTTGGATGTGGCCGGCATCGATATTGTGACCGAAGATATTTCTCTTCCCTTGGGGGAAGGAAATGGGGCTGTGATTGAGGTAAATGCAGCTCCCGGTATCAGGATGCACCTGTATCCCCATCAGGGAATGCAGCGGCAGGTTGGCGACGCAATTGTCGATTATCTATTCCCCTGGGGACGCCCTCACAGCATCCCCCTGGTAAGTATAACCGGGACCAATGGCAAGACTACTGTAGCCCGGCTCGTTGCCCATGTCCTGGCCCGACAGGGAAAGACGACAGGCCTTGCTTGCACAGACGGAATATACATCGATGGCCATTGCATCGATGCCGGGGACAATACAGGCCCTGTAAGCGCCGAGGCAATTCTGGCTGATCCGGCAGTGGAGGTGGCGGTGCTGGAAACCGCCAGGGGGGGCTGGTACGCAGGGGCCTGGGTTACACTGAATCCACCGTGGCGGTGGTGACAAATATCGCCAACGATCACCTGGGTTGTGATGGCATAAATACCCTTGACGAGCTTTGCCATGTCAAGTCTCTGGTGGTAGAAATGGTAAGCGAAAATGGCTTTGCCGTCCTCAATGCCGAGGATGAACGGGTAGTTGCCATGGCCGAAGGCTGTCCGGGAAAGGTCATCTATTTTAGCTGTTGTCGTGACAATAAAACCCTTGCCCGGCACCTGGCGGCGGGAGGCCGGGGAGTAATGCTTATGGATGACAAAATGTACCTGGTAACAGGGAACAAGTCTCTGGCCTTGACGGATATCGCGTCACTGCCAATAACCTTTGCTGGCGCAGCCCGACACAATGTGGCCAACTGTCTTGCTGCTGCTGGGGCTCTGTGGGCACTGGAGGTGGAACCAGAGGAAATCGCCTCTGGTTTGAAGGAGTTCAGCTGGCAGGACAACCCGGGAAGGGGAAATCACTACGATTTCGGCACATTTCAGGTGCTGCTGGATTACGGGCACAATGTTGCAGGCTTTAAGTCCATGCTGGACCTGGTAGATGCCCTGCAGCCTTTAAGGAAAGTGGGGATTATTGGTATGCCGGGGGACCGCTGCGATGAGGATGTAATTCAGGCCGGAAGTCTGTGCGGACGGGGCTTTGATGTAATATATGTAAAAGAGGATAAGGATCTGCGGGGAAGAAAGCCCGGTGAGGTGGCAGCCCTGTTGGCAAAAGGAATAAGCAGCGTTCAATCCAAGGCTGCAGTCAAGATAATCCATGACGAAGTAAAAGCTCTCGAGGCTGCAGTTAAAAGCCATCAGCCGGGGGATCTGATAGTCGTTTTTTATGAATGTTTCAAGCCACTGCAACAATATCTGGATTCTCTGTGCAGCCAGTAAGGATCAGGAATTTACATTTCCCGGCAGAATATTGTATATTGTATTCTAAGGAGGATTGTAATGACTTTGAACCTGAACGCGCCGGCAAAAATCAACCTTTCCCTGGATGTCCTTGGGCGTCGGGATGACGGGTATCATAACTTGGAAATGGTTATGCAGACGATAGGACTATGTGACAATATCTGTCTTGAGACAAGGACAGATGGCCAAATCCTGGTCCGCTGCTCTCACCCGCAGGTCCCCGCCGATGAAGAGAATATAGCGTACAAAGCCGCCAGCCTTCTCAAAGAGTTAAGCGGAAATATGCACCTTGGGGCCAGTATTACAATCACAAAAAACATACCTGTGGCCGCAGGCTTAGGAGGAGGCAGTGCTGATGCTGCAGCTGTCCTTAAAGGGCTTAATTTCCTTTGGGGTTTAAAGCTTTCCCCTGGGGAGCTGGCACGGGCGGGGTTGCAACTGGGGGCAGATGTTCCCTTTTGCCTCATGGGCGGCACGGCTTTAGCCCGGGGAATAGGTGAACTGCTGACGCCTCTGCCACCTCCCCAATTATTTTGGGTGGTACTGCTAAAGCCAAGGGAGGGGGTTTCTACTGCCGATGTATATAAAAGATATAATCCGGCTTTTGTGCGCAGTCGCCCGAATAATGAAGCATTAATAGCCGCCCTGGCTGCAGGGTCCAAGGATGACATTACTAAAGCCATGGCCAATGTCCTGGAAAGCGTGACCTTCTCTCTGCTGCCTATATTGGGCCATCTTAAGCAACAGGCTTTGGAGTATGGGGCCTTTGCCTCCCAGATGACTGGCAGCGGGCCGACGATCTTTGCTTTGGCCGCAGACAGTCGCCGCGCAGCGGCAATCTACAATGGCCTCAAAAATCAAGTTGATTTTGCATACATTACTACTTTTAAGGAGGTCCCCTGAATTGAAGCCTGTATATGCAATTGTTTTAGCTGGAGACAGTGAAGATCGTAAGATTATGCCAGGCAGTGTCGTCGCAAATAAGGCTTTTGTGCCTATCAACGGCCGACGGATGGTGGACTATGTCCTTGACTGCTATAAGGCTGTCAAGGAGCTTGCTGGGATAGGAATCATTGGCCCTGCAGCAGAATTAAGCGATATCGATGGGGTGACTTATATCCCCCAGCAGGGCGACTTAATAGCAAATATAAGGGCTGCCGCCGCTGTTTTCCCGCATGGGTGGCTGTTACTCAGTTCCTGTGACATTCCCCTGATTACTCCGGAGGCTATCAGGGATCTGCTGTCCCGCTGTCAGGGGGCGGATATGTATTATCCTGTGGTGGCAAAAGAGGATTGCCAGCGGGTCTTTCCCTGCATGGAGAGGACCTGGGTTAAGTTAGCCGACGGAGAATATACCGGCGGCAATATTATCCTGATAAAATCCAGCAAAGTTGAGATTGCAGCAGATCCTGCCTCAGCATTTTTTGCTGCCCGGAAAAGCCCGGTGCAATTAGCGAGTCTAATAGGCGTCCCTACCCTAGCCAAGTTCCTGGTGCACAAATTGACTATAAAAGAACTGCAAGCGAAAATGGAAAAGATACTGGGGATTAAATGTAAAGCTGTGATTACCCCTTACCCTGAGATTGGCACCGACGTTGATAAGGAAAGCGACTATAAAATCATCAGTGCTGAGCTCAAACTGGCAAAATAAAAGGGGCTGACCCAGCTGCATTCATAAGGCGGGGCCAGCTTTTTTTGTACGTAGACACTGTGAACTCCTGAAGGCAAGGGGAAGTTGAAATTCCTATAAATATTTCCTTTTACTTGCAGGATTTTGGAAATCTATGCAGAATAGTAGCAATGACATTCAATCAAGGTGGTGAAAGTTTGAATATTACCGACATAAGGATTCGAAGGGTTAGCTCAGCGGGAAGAATGAAGGCGGTGGTGTCTGTGACCTTTGACGACCAGTTTGTCGTCCACGACATCAAGGTAGTTGAAGGCAACAACGGATATTTTGTCGCCATGCCCAGCCGCAAAGGAGCAGACGGTGAATTCCGGGATGTTGCCCACCCCATTACTACTGAAACAAGGAATATGATGCAAACAATGATCCTGGACGTATACAATCAGTTAGAAGCAGAAGAAGCTTAAGGGGAGCCAAGGCTCCCCTTAAGCTTCTTGACCTTTATCCTTTAGTTACGGTATATTCATATCAGGATAAAGGAGGAATGCCAGGTGAAGGGAAGAATTGTCTCGGTTGTGTTGGCAGCGGGTAAGGGGACGCGGATGAAGTCAGAAATACCCAAAGTTTTGTTTCCCGTCGCCGGCAAGCCTATGCTTCAGCATATTGTCGATATCCTTGTGGAAGCTGGGGTTGAAGATATTTTCGTAGTTGTCGGCTATGGGGCTGAAAAAGTAAAGGCAGCGATTCATGGCCCCATTACCTGGGTTGAGCAAAGAGAACTATTGGGGACGGGCCACGCCTTATCCCAGACAGGCAGCAAGCTGCGGGGATATGCAGGGGACGTTCTCGTCCTGGCAGGGGATACTCCCCTGCTTACTGTTGACACATTGCGGGCCCTGGTTGCCGAACACACTCGCGGGAAAAATGCGGCCACAGTTTTGTCCGCCAAGGTTCCTCAACCGACTGGGTACGGCAGGATTGTCCGGGGCAACAATGGCAGCGTCATTGCAATTGCCGAGGAAAAAGATGCCGATGCCATGCAAAAGAAAATCAATGAGATTAACAGCGGCACCTATTGTTTTAACTGGGCCAAGGTGGAGCCAATGCTCGACCGCTTGAGTGCAAATAATGCTCAGGGAGAATACTATCTCACAGATATCTTCTCCCTGCTGGTTCTTAATGGCGAAAAAACCGGCGCTTATTCTGTGTCTGATTACCGGGAGATCATGGGAACCAACGACCGGGTGCAATTAGCCCAGGCAGAAAAGACAATGCGCCTGCGGATATGCCACAAGCTTATGCGGCAAGGGGTTTCAATCCTCGACCCCGACACCACGTGGATTGATGCCGATGTTGAGGTGGGGGCAGAGACAATAATCCTTCCCCAAACAATTATTAAGGGCGGCACTAAAATTGGCGGCAACTGCCATATCGGTCCCAATGTTACAATCGACTCCTGTACCTTAGGAACCGGCGTTGTCGTCCGTTATGCAGTACTGGAAGTCGCTGCTGTAGATGACGGGGCTACTATTGGGCCCTTTGCATATCTTAGGCCCGGGGCCCAAATTGGGCGGCAGGTCAAGATTGGGGATTTTGTCGAAATAAAAAATTCTTCAGTCGGTCAGGGATCCAAAGTCCCGCACCTGGCATATGTCGGCGATGCCCGGGTGGGAGCTTATTCTAATATTGGTTGCGGGGTGATTACCGCCAACTACGACGGCACCAAAAAAAGCAGGACCGAAATCGGCGATGGGGTTTTCATCGGCAGCAATGTCAATTTGGTTGCGCCGGTTAAGGTTGAGGATGGTGCATACGTGGCGGCGGGATCTACTATTACTGAAGACGTGCCTGCAAAAGCCCTGGCTATTGCCAGAGCAAGACAAACTACTAAAACCGACTGGAGGAGGGAAGAGGATTAAATGTATTATTACGACCGCAAACTAAAGATTTTCAGCTGCACTTCCAACATCCCCCTTGCTGCCGCAATTGCAGAAAAGATTGAAATCCCGTTGGGCAACGGCCAGGTGATTCGCTTCAGCGACGGCGAAGTCTCTGTCCGCATTGACGAATCAGTCAGGGGTGCCGATGTTTACATAGTTCAATCGACCTGTAATCCCTGCAATGATAATCTGATGGAACTGCTGGTAATGATTGATGCCCTTAAACGTGCTTCGGCCAAGAGAATTACAGCTGTCATTCCCTACTATGGGTACGCCCGGCAAGACCGCAAGACTCGTCCCAGGGATCCCATTACCGCAAAATTAGTCGCCAACCTCTTGACTGTCGCCGGCAGTAACCGGGTTTTGACCATCGACCTGCACGCCGGGGCGATTCAGGGTTTTTTTGATATTCCCGTCGATCATATGACTGCCGTGCCCCTGCTGGCCGAACATTTCGCCTCAAAAGAAAGTAAGGATCTGGTCATTGTTTCCCCGGATATGGGAGGGGTGACCCGAGCCAGAGATATGGCGCAGCGGTTGGGAGTGCCCATTGCCATCATTGACAAGCGTCGTCCCCAGGCAAATGTGGCTGAGGTTATGAACATAATTGGCGACGTCCGGGGCAAGCATGCTGTCATGGTAGATGACATTATCGATACTGCCGGCACAATTGTCCTTGGTGCCCAGGCCCTAATCGACCATGGTGCCACCAAGGTCTCTGCCTGCTGCACCCACCCTGTTTTCTCCGGTCCGGCAGTGGAAAGGCTCGCCAATTCCTGCATAAGTGAAGTGGTGGTTTGCGATACAATACCGCTGCCGGATAACAAGAAGCTGCCAATAATGCACCAATGCTCTGTCGCTTCATTACTGGCGGATGCGATTGTCAGGATTCACGAAGATTTATCTATCAGTACTCTATTTGATGCTACTTAGTTTGACTTGATTTTTTGGTCAGAGTATACTGTATTGGGAAATCGTATAAGGAGAGATAAATTATGAAGCAATATGCGTTGAAAGCAGAGATCCGCACTGACAAAGGATACAAGGTGCGCCGGGATGTACAGGTTCCCGGGGTTTTATACGGACGCGGGGTGGAGCCAATCCATCTGTCTTTGCCGGTGGCAGAGGTCAACCAGTTGATTCAGCATGGAACTGCCAATATGTTGATTGACTTAACAGCAGGCAAGAAAAAATATACCGTAATGTTGAAGGATATACAGCGCCATAGGATTAGAGGAGATGTCCTCCACCTGGACTTTTATGCAGTGGACCTGGAGCAAAAACTCACCGCCACCGTTCCTGTCCTCTTGGTTGGCGAATCCCCCGGAGTCAAAGAAGGCGGCATTTTGCAGCAGCAAACCCGGGAGATTGAAGTGCGGTGCCTGCCTACTGAAATCCCCCAGGGAATCGAGCTGGATATCAGCTCCCTTGGCATTGGGGATTCCGCAACGGTGGCTGATATTGTCATCCCCGAAGAGATTGAAGTGTTGACGCCGGATACCGAAGTGGTGGTTTCAATCCTTGCTCCACGCCTCGAAGAAGAAGTTGAGGACCTTGAGGCAGAAGAAACTGAAGCAGAACAAACCGCGGAACCGGAAACGGAATCGGAGGGTGAATAAGGGGGCG
>JAAYHI010000133.1 GCA_012727415.1 Bacillota bacterium | reverse complement strand
CCTTTGCCTCGATGCCAAAGCTTGCCAGGGTCTCTTCGAGAATAGAAACTTGTGAAACCAGCTCACTCCTCCCCTGAGGATCCTTGAGGCGAACGGTTTTTTGCAGCAGGGACAGCGGCGGCAGTTGGTAAAGATCAAGGTCTTCATAATCCACGTCGATAATCTGTTCACCGGCATCAGGAAGGGGTTCGGCCTCGAAAATGACAGGCTCCACTGGAGCAACCCCTCCCTCCTCCGGGATGGGAGCCTGGTAGTCGTGGATATTGGGTTCAGGTGCAGGCTTGTCCTGGGTAGCAGTTCCCTGGGACTGAACCAATTTTGCCACCCCAGCGCTTAGCCGGGACAGGGATTTTACCATCGCCTTGGCTCCTGACTTAATGAGCCGGGAAAGACCCTGGACAAAATTCTTCAAAGATATGTTGAGGAGCAGGAAGAGGCCAATAGCCATCACCGAAATGAGGATTATAACTCCCCCCACCAGGCCAAAGGCCTTGAGCAAACCTATTGCCCCCAAGGCCCCCAATATTCCGCCGCCTGCAACCGGTTCCCTGCGGGAAACAGCCAGCAAGTGACTGGCGGAATAGTTTTTGTCAGCGGCCGCAATGTGAACTGCCGTTAAGATACACAGAATAATCAGCACACTGCCAATAGCCCTGCGGGCAAATAAGGGAGAATTCGGGAAGAAAATCATCCGTATCCCCCATAAGAGCAAAGAAAATGGAATAAAAAGAGCATATTCACCTGCAATAGTCCACTGCAGGCGAGCGAGGAAAGCTCCGATCTGGCCGACATTATCAGGAGAAAACAGACTCGCCCCTGCCAGGATGGCAAGAGCTGCAATAATCAGGCCCCCAACCTCGTTGTGAACCTGTCTGTCCTTTCGCCTGCGCCTTCGGGTTCTTCTGGCCATAAGCACCCTCCTTTACAGCGTAATGCAGATGACGATAATACTGATTATCCAGCAGTATACAGCGAAAATGCGCAACCTGTCCCGCACCAGGAGGCGAATGAAAAACCTGATGGCGACAATGCCGGCAATAGCGGCGACGCTGACCCCGACAGCGTAAAAAAGCCAGTTAAAGGCGGCATCAGCGCCCTCCCGAAATACCTTCACAACCTCCACCAGGGCCCCGCCCAGGATTGCCGGGATTGAAAGCAAGAAGGAAAATTCCGCGGCGGTGCGTTTATCCAATTTGCGGAACAAGGCACCGCTTATGGTTGCGCCGGAACGGGATATCCCCGGGAAAATTGCAATCCCTTGAAAAACACCAATTATGACAGCGTCCAGGTGACTGGTTTTGGCAATATCTTTATTCCCCCCCGGCAGGGAATCTGCCAACCAGAGCATACCCCCGGTGACTGCCAGGGCTATGCCAACGAACAATGGGGTATCGAAGGCCTTTTCCATCCAGTCACTGAGGAGAAAGGCAATAATGGCAGTGGGGATGCTGGCGATTATTAAGCAGATGCCAAAGCGGCGATCACCGCTGGATGAAAACCGTGCCCATTCGCTCTTTCTAAATAAGGCCAGGAAGGACTTCAGGATGTTGATAATGCGTTCCCGAAACACCCAAAACACCGAGAGCAAAGTGCCCAGGTGCAAAAAGACTTCAAAGGTAATGCCCGGCATTTCTATTCCCAGGGCCTGCTGAGCCAGGACCAGGTGGCCGGAACTGCTGACAGGCAAGAACTCAGTAAGCCCCTGAATGAGACCGATTAGTGCTGCTTTTATGTATTCCATCAGTCATCCCTCCGAATTTGATATTATCACATGCCGGTAAAAAAAAACAGACCGCAATCAGTCTGTCTTAATAACCCGTCCCGGCTGGTATTCAGGAAGGAGGTAGGCGTTACAGTTGCCGCTGATTACTCGCTCAATTTTAAAGCCATGCTGGACATCGCTGCCCAACAGGACAATGCCGTTGGCCAGTGTTACCTCCCGCAGCTCCGCCTCCGGTTGCGTCAAATCCTGCATGATAATGCTGACGTCATAGGGCGTATACAGTACCACTTAATTCACCTTATCCCCAGCCATTGACGACAACTTTTCAATGGCCATGGCCATGCCCCCAACGGCGTCAATTAAACCGACATCGACAGCATCTTTGCCTACCAAGACAGTGCCGATATCCCTGGCCAGCTCCCCGGTGCGGAACATCAGCCCGCGAAAAGCCGCGTTGGAAATTTTCGAATTGCGGCAGACAAAATCCACCACCCGGTCCTGCATTTTATCCAAGTACTCATAAGTCTGGGGCACACCAATTACCAGTCCCGTCAAGCGGATCGGGTGTATTGTCATGGTAGCGGTTTCGACAATAATAGAGTAATCTGTGCTGACGGCAATGGGGACGCCGATACTGTGACCGCCTCCCAGAACCAGGGAGACCGTGGGCTTGCTCAGGGACTTAATCATCTCTGCTATGGCCAGTCCCGCCTCCACATCTCCGCCTACAGTGTTGAGAATCACCAACAGGCCCTGAATTGTCTTGCTCTGTTCCACTGCCGCCAGTTGGGGGATGATGTGCTCATACTTGGTAGTCTTGTTTTGGGGAGGGAGCACGACATGGCCTTCGATTTGGCCGATGATATTGAGGATATGCAGGTTGCTGGGCTTGGGAGTGGGCAGGACATTCTGCCCCATTTTTGTTATGGTATCCAACTGTTTGGCTTCAACTGTAGTCATTGACATTCCCCCTTGGAAGCATAGTCTTCCCCGGGGGCTTGTGAATCTCTAATCACCCTGGCATATTGCCAGGGTGTCACTGACTTATACTTCCATGATAATGGGAATGATCATGGGACTGCGGCGGGTTTTGTCATAGAAAAACTTGCCCAGGCAGTCGCGAATTCCGGACTTGATGACAGACCACTCGGTGCGGGTGCCGTTGGTTGTGAAGTAATTGTTGATGACTTCCCTGGCTTCCGCCATCAGGTCCTCGGATTCACGCACGTAGACAAAGCCCCTGGAGACGATATCCGGGCCGGAAAGGATCTTGCCTGTAGATTTTTCCAGGGTAACAACGACGATCAAAATTCCGTCCATGGACAGCTGTTTGCGGTCCCTGAGGACAATGTTGCCCACATCGCCAATGCCGAGGCCGTCGACGAGGATCTGGCCCGAGGGGACCGTGCCGGTTTGCCTCGCTCCCGAAGCAGACAGCTCCCAGACTTCACCGATTTTCATAATCGGACAATTACTGGCGGGGATACCCTGTGCTGTCGCCAGCTTTTGAAAATGAACACAGTGGCGGTACTCCCCATGAACGGGAAGGGCATACTTGGGCTTAAGCAAGCCAAGGATAAACTTAATTTCTTCCTGGCTTGCATGTCCGGAGACATGAGTGCCGGCGACTTGCTCATAAATTACATCTGCCCCCTGCCGGAACAAATTATCAATGGTGCGGGAAACAAGTTTTTCATTGCCGGGAATGGGGCTGGCAGCAAAGATTACTGTATCTCCCGGGACTATTTCTACCTGGCGGTGTTCCCCCGATGCCATTCTGCTGAGTCCCGACATGGGCTCCCCCTGACTGCCTGTGGTCAGCAACACAACCTCATTGGGAGGCATTTTCACGGCCTGTTCCAGATCCACCAGGACTTTGTGCCTGTCCTTCAGGTAACCCAGCTCCAGGGCAATATTGACAACATTGACCATGGAACGGCCGTTTACCGCCACTTTGCGCTTATGTTTTGCTGCCGCGTTGATAACCTGCTGAATTCTGTGCACGTTGGAAGCAAAGGTCGCGAGAATTACGCGGTTGTCTGACAGGCGAAGCACTTCAGAAATCGTTTCTCCAACTACTGTCTCAGATTTAGTGTAGCCGGGGCGTTCGGCGTTGGTGGAGTCAACCAAAACAGCCAATACACCTTCTTCGCCATACCTGGCCAGGCTGTTAAAATCCATTACCCTGCCATCGACAGGAGTATGATCAATTTTAAAATCGCCGCAATGGACAATAAGGCCAGCGGGAGTACGCAAGCAAATGCCAACAGCATCGGGAATGCTGTGGTTGACTACAAAAAACTCGGCATGGATGTTATTAGTAACCTTCAGTTTCATGCCCGCCTTGATTTGACGCAAGTCGCAATCGGCCAGCATGCCTTTTTCCGCAAGCTTGACTTCAAGCAGCCCAAGGGTCAATTTTGTCCCGTAGACCGGAACCTGAAGTTCTTTGAGGATGTAGGGCAAGCCGCCAATATGGTCCTCATGGCCATGGGTAAGCAAGATTGCCGCCACTTTGTCCTTGTTCTCCACCAGGTAAGTAATATCGGGAATGACGATGTCAACTCCCAGCATGTCATCCTCAGGGAATTTTAAGCCCCCGTCAATGACGACAATTTCTTGCTCGTACTCAAAGGCAAACATATTTTT
>JAAYHI010000132.1 GCA_012727415.1 Bacillota bacterium | reverse complement strand
TCTTAAGAGATTCTATTGAAGGTTACTTCAGGCTTATGTTCAACGCCATTACCCGTTATTCCTGCTCTGAAACAATTATGAAATATTTATGTTACTTACTACAAAAAAGGCGGGGAATCCCGCCTCAATCCGCAATTAGATTAACTTCATATCCTTGCCCACTTTGCCGAACACGCTCAGGGCAAAGTCCAAATCTTCCCTGCTGTGGGCGGCGGAGAGCATAACCCGGATTCTCGCCTTGCCTTCTGCCACCAAAGGGAAGCCGATGGAAGTGGCAAAAATCCCTTCCGCAAATAACCGCTTGCTGAATTCGGAAGAAGAGCGGGCATCGCCAATCATCACCGGTGTGATGGGAGTCTCGGTTACGCCGGTGTCAAAGCCCAGTCTCTGCAACCCCTCTCTGAAGATCTTAGCATTGTCCCACAGTCTTTCCACCAGTTCTCCGCTCTGTTGCAACACCCGAACCGCCGCCAGGGTTGCGGCAGTATCCGGCACAGTAAGGGCGGAACTGAAAGTAAAGGGACGCGCCTTTTGCCGGATATACTCTATAATTGCGGCACTGCCTGCAATACATCCCCCCATGACCCCTAATGCTTTGGAGAACGTCCCCACTTCCACATCCACCTTGCCATGGAGGCCAAAATGATCGACAATTCCCCGGCCGGAACGGCCCAAAACGCCTTCTCCATGAGCATCATCCACCATGGTCATGGCCCCGTACTTTTCCGCCAGTCTGACGATATCCGGCAGGGGGGCGATGTCCCCGTCCATGCTGAAGACGCCATCGGTGACGATAAGCACCCGTCCCTGCAGATCACTCTTAAGGACGCTTTCCAGGGCTTCCATATCATTGTGGGGATAGACTGCTATTTTGGCCCGGCTGAGGCGGGAAGCGTCAATAATGCTGGCGTGATTGAGCTCATCACTGACAATGGTGTCTCCCTTACCCACCAGGGCGGGAATGGCACATAAGTTGGCATTAAAACCCGACTGCACAGTGAGGCAGGCTTCCACTCCTTTAAAATCTGCCAGCTCTCTTTCTAATTCCTCATGAATTGTCATAGTGCCGGCGATGGTGCGCACAGCGCCTGGACCAACGCCATATTTGTCAATGGCGGCCTTGGCAGCCTCTTTAATTCTCTCGTCGGCAGCAAAGCCCAGGTAGTTGTTGGAACAGAAATTCAGCACTTTCCTGCCTTCAATTTCCACCCATGCTCCCTGAGGGGACTGGATGGTACGGATGTTTTTATACAGGCCCTTTTCCTTGAGTTCATTAAGTTCCGGTTCGATGAAATGCAATTTGCTCATTTTTTCTCCTTTCCACGCTTAGGGGTAGAGAATTATTTTGCCGCTGTTGCCGCTGATAGCCAGGTCAAAAGCTTTCTCAAACTCTTCGAACTTAAAGCGATGGGTAATGAGGGGAGTTAGATCCAGGCCACCCCGCAACAGCGCCTGCATCATGTACCAGGTGTCGTACATGCGACGCCCGTTAATGCCGTAGATTTTAGCCCCTTTAAATATCACCTGGTCTGCCAGGTCTATTTCCACCGGTCCGTCGGGAAGCCCCAGCAGGGATGCCCAGCCTCCCTTGCGCAGGGCCCGGAGCCCATCGTTGATTGACGAGGGGTGCCCTGCCATTTCCAGAAGCACATCTGCTCCAAGGCCGTGGGTTTCTTTGAGAACCCCGGCAACCATGTCGTCCCGGCCAACTTTGTATACGCTATCGGCCCCCATTTTCCGGGCCAAATCCAGACGGTAATCATTGAGGTCACTGGCAAATACCCGGCTGGCACCTGCCTTCTTGGCAACGGCAATGGCGATAAGGCCAATGGGGCCGCAGCCTGTAATGAGAACGGTGTTGCCCACCAGGGAATCTGCAAGGGCTGTATGCACAGCATTGCCAAAGGGGTCGTGGATGGCTGCCACTTCAGTGGGGACTTCGGGATCCAGCACCCAGAGATTGCCCCGGGGCACCCGGACATATTCTGCAAAACAGCCGTCGGTATCTACACCGATTATTTCAACATCTTGACAGATGTGGGCCTGGCCGGTGCGGCAAAAATAACATGTCCCGCAGACAAAATGGCCTTCTGCACTAACCCGGGTGCCAAGGGCTACATCGTCCACCCCTGCCCCCAGCTCCACAACCTCGCCGCAAAATTCATGGCCAAAGACCAGGGGAGGTTTGATTCTGCCCTGAGCCCACTTGTTCCACTGATAGATGTGAACGTCTGTGCCACAGATGGCTGTAGCGGTGACCTTTACCAATACTT
>JAAYHI010000131.1 GCA_012727415.1 Bacillota bacterium | reverse complement strand
CCAAGCCTGACCCGATTCAATGCCTACTGGAGCACAGCTTTATGGCTTGCCAAGTCCTCATTGAGTTGTCGGAACACCTCTTTCCAGTATGGCAGCAGCGCTTACAGGATATCGCCCTCCTCCCCCCTAACCTTCAAGGCCTGTTGACAGATTTAGTGGCATGTCATGATCTTGGCAAAGCAATGGATCCCTGGCAGCGGTATATCCGCGGCCAGGGTCCCTACTTACACCACGCGCTCTTTTCGATGATGTTAGCCAAGGAAGCGTGGCCCGGGAAACGTGACATATATACAACATCTGCCTTATTGGCAATTCTGTCTCACCATAGCCAGTTACACAACAGCAGCTATCAGGACAGCAGGACCGCTGCCTTAGGAAACATTGGCGTTGATCGTGAGAAGTTGAACGCAGTTCTTCAGGAGCTTGGCAAGTACAAGTCGCTTTCTGTTTCAACCTTTTCCGGAGCAGATGGAGCCAAGACCGTATATAGCATGTATAACGCAGTGAATAACACCAAGTTTGATAAAGTAAAGCTCAAAGCTTTGTTTTGCTTTCTTCACGCATTACTTCGCCTGGCAGATAATGAAGCCAGTGCTCGCCATAATGGAAAGGGTGGCATGATTTATTCCTGTTACCAGGCAGTTAAAGGCTTTAGCCAGTCGGCTCCAGCCACCTCCCCTAACGAAATTCAGCGTTTAGTCACCGGAAACCATAACTGGATCATTCTAAGGGCAGGTTGCGGGGTAGGCAAGACTGGAGCTGCATTAAAATTTGCATTGGAACATATCAAGGCCCGGCGGGCAGACAGAGTGATTTTTACTTTGCCTACACAAGTTACTACCAACTCAATGTACTGGGATCTCGAGCCAAAGTATTCAATCCCTAAGGAGCTTGCCGGCATATATCATTCTGAAATTGAGGGTGTTTTAAGAATGGAAGCCGATGATGAAGATTATGTGCAGTCCGAGAAATACCAGAATTCCTTCTACAATAAGCCTGTAACTGTCTCCACTGTCGACCATCTCCTGTATTCACTGCTGCATTGTTACAAGTATGCCGACCGGGCTTTTGGCAATATCTTTACATCTGTCGTTGTTTTTGACGAGGTTCACTATTATGATCTTTTCACTTTAAATAAGATTGGGCAGTGCCTCGAGCTTATGCGGGAACTGAAGATTCCCCACATGATCATGACCGCCACAATGCCTCAGGTTGTTCTGGACCGCCTTCAAAAGCAGGCAAAGGGCGGATATGCTGTTATCACTCAAAAGGAGACTGTGCCTGCAAAACCCTATACAGTGGTTAAGACACAACAGCCGATTGCAGATGCCGAGGACAAGGCAGCTCAGGAACTACTTGATCTGATTAGAAAGAACCAGGGTTATAAACAAATGGTTGTTGTTAATCGAGTTGAACTGGCCAAAAATATAGCCAAAACAATTAGGAAAAAGTTCCCGAAGGCAAATGTAGTATGCTATCACTCACAATTTTGCAGACAAGACCGCACGGAAAAAGAACAATTAATCAAGATACTGTTTTCACCTATAGAATCCCGAACGGAAGAGCAACGTAAGCTTATTCATTCCTGGGACCTAAAAGATACCGAAGAAGTAATTTTGGTGAGCACTCAGGTATGTGAGTTGAGCTTGGATATCAGTGCAGATGTTATGTACAGTCAAATAGCCCCAGTGGACAGCGTTATCCAAAGGGGAGGGCGTCTTCACAGAAATGGCATCACGCTGTCCAGATCCAGCTGCGATTGTCCTAGATGCCAAGGAAGGCAATATCTCGGGGAAAGGCACCAGTACACCTTATATCTCTTTCCCTTGGATTGGAATGATGAAAAATCTTTCTTCCCTTATGGTAAACCTGAGCAAAGGCAATGGATTTTGGCCAGCTGGGAAGTTATCCAGGGCGAATATTCCTTTGGCAGGGCAATGGAATGGGTGGATGAGGTGTTTACTGAGCCTCCCCTGCTCTACGATACAGGAATGAAAGAAATGATACTGGAGGATGTGGTTTTTGGTCGCACACCAGCAGAAAGATATGGCGATCAGGATGCTGTTTCATCGTCAGGCAGCTTTAAAGTCAGAGATATAGAACCTTCCATAACGGTAATACCTGCTTGTTTCGAGAAAATCGTTGCCCGAATGGATGAAAAAGAGGCCTACTCCAACTTTGGGGTAAGAGTCGCTCCGTGGTTATTTAGCAAGTACGGGAGAAAGGAAGGTAAGCTCTGGTTTCTTGAGCTACCCTATTCAAGAGAATATGGCTTTGAGCTCAAAGGGTGTAAGGAATGAGTCAGGAATTGCTTATTCCAGTTTCAGCAGTTGCAGAGCTATTATACTGCCCTCGAAATTTTTATTATCGGGTACTCGAGGGGGCAGAGGAGACAAATAAGCATGTAACCCAAGGAAAAGTAGAAGAGGAGCGACGTGATGCCTACGCAAGGCTGGCAAGGCCCGAGTATACTCAATATCGACGGATTCATTTGACTTCTGAAAAAATCGGCTTATCTGGAATCTTGGATGTTGTTGAGGAAAGGGCCGGGGAAATATATCCGGTGGAATTTAAAACGGGAACGACTAAGGATAAGCTTAACGATGCTGTCCAGTTATGTTGCCAAGCCTTGCTCCTGGAAGAACATCTGGGAACGCATCTTGAAAAAGGATATATTCACTATACCGGCAGTCAGCGTCGCAAGGTAATATGGTTCGATCAGCAATTGCGTGATACAGCATATTCTGCCATAGAGAATGCCAAGAGGATAATCTTATCCAATGAAATACCTGCGCCAGTTGCTGATGCCAGGTGCAATGGCTGTAGTTTGGCATCCCGGTGTCTGCATGAGGAAGTTAGCAGTTTACATGGAGAGTCAAAACCCAGGCGCCCATTACCTGGAATCAATCTTGGACGGACATTGTATGTTGATACTCCAGGTGCCTACCTGCGCAAGCGTGGGGAAAGGGTTGTCGTAACAAAAGAAAAAGAAATTTTAGCTGATGTCCCTCTGACAGATATCGACCAAGTAGTAGTTGCCAATGGCGTTAACGCATCCGTCAGCCTGCTAAACTCCCTGTTATACAAGGGGGTTCCGGCATACTTTATAACTGGTGCCGGCAGAGTAATGGGCTGGTTAAATCCATGTTGGAATCGTAATATTTTGCTAAGGCAGGATCAGTTTCGGCTGGCTCAGGACCAGGAATGGCGATTAAGGACTGCAAAGGGTTTTGTAACAGGTAAGGTTGCAAATATGCGCACAATTCTCATGCGCTATGCACGCAGTATTAGCCATCCTATGCTTGAGGAGAGTATCAAACAAATCTCAGCGATCGTTCCAAAGATTGCTGAAGCAGATAGCATTGATACTCTAAGAGGTTATGAGGGCAATGCCTCGCGCAGCTATTTTCAAAGTTTTGGCACCCTTTTTAAGGAGAAAGCTGATTTCAATTTCGAACACCGCAATCGCAGACCGCCAAAGGACCCAGTTAATGCCCTTCTCAGCTATGGCTATGCCATGCTTACTAAAGATGTGGCTTCAGGGTTGATGCTGGCGGGGTTAGACCCTTATTTAGGAATCTACCATGTTGCTCATTACGGCAGGCCTGCCTTGGCTTTGGATTTAATGGAGGAGTTCCGCTGTATTATTGTCGACTCAGTGGTGTTAAGGACCATTAACAGCGGCATGATAGGCAGCGATGAATTTGAAGATTGTTTTGGCGGCATACAGCTGACAGAATCCGGGAGAAAGAAGTTTTTTACCGCATATCAGCAACGCATGTCCCAGGAGATAATTCACCCCATTTTCGATTATAACCTGCCTTACCGAAGAATTATTGAGTTACAGGCGAGGTTCCTTGCTAAAGTGATGCGGGGTGAGCTAGAAGAATACAAAGCTTTTATGGTGAGATAAATGCTGAAGAACATTGTTATT
>JAAYHI010000130.1 GCA_012727415.1 Bacillota bacterium | reverse complement strand
GTTATGGAGGGCGGCAGTCCTGAGATTATCGTTAACGCAGAGGGAGGCCGTCTCACTCCCTCGGTAGTGGGTTTTTCCAAGAGCGGAGAGCGCCTTGTGGGCCAGACGGCCAAGCGCCAGGCTGTCATCAACCCTGAACGCACAATTCTCTCGGTAAAACGTCATATGGGCACTGATTTCTCAACAACAATTGACGGCAAAAAATATACCCCTCAGGAAGTATCGGCAATGATTCTGCAGAAGCTCAAAACCGATGCCGAAGATTACTTAGGTGAAAAAGTGCAGGATGCAGTTATTACTGTACCTGCCTATTTCAGTGATTCCCAGCGCCAGGCCACCAAGGACGCCGGGAAAATTGCCGGCCTTAATGTCCTGAGGATAATTAACGAGCCCACTGCCGCCGCCCTGGCCTACGGCCTGGAAAAGGACGAAGACCAGACCATCCTTGTCTTCGACCTGGGGGGCGGGACCTTTGATGTTTCCATTCTGGAAATCGGCGACGGTGTCTTCGAGGTCAAGGCCACCAATGGCAATAACCGCCTGGGGGGCGACGATTTCGACCAGCGGGTAGTAGATTTCCTAGTGGCGGAATTTAAGCGCGACACCGGTATCGACCTCTCCAAAGACAAGTCAGCCTTGCAGCGTCTCAAGGAAGCGGCAGAAAAGGCCAAGATAGAGCTTTCTTCCACCCTGCAGACAAATATCAGCTTGCCCTTTATCACTGCCGACGAAACCGGACCCCAGCACCTGGATATAAATCTCACCCGGGCTAAGTTTGATGAACTTACAGCCGACCTGGTTGAAGCAACCATGGGCCCGACCCGTCAGGCCATCGCCGATGCCAAGCTGGATTCCAAGGGTATCGACAAGGTCATCCTCGTCGGCGGTTCCACTCGTATTCCTGCAGTCCAGGAAGCTATTAAGCGGGAAACCGGCAAGGAACCCCATAAAGGAGTTAATCCTGATGAAGTCGTGGCTCTTGGCGCTGCAATTCAAGGGGCAGTGCTGTCCGGTGAAGTGAAAGATGTAGTATTACTGGATGTCACTCCTTTATCCCTGGGCATCGAAACTCTGGGCGGGGTCTTTACCAAGCTTATCGAACGCAACACCACCATTCCCACTTCCAAGAGCCAGATCTTTTCCACAGCCAGCGATAACCAACCCAGCGTCGAGATCCATGTACTCCAAGGGGAAAGGCCCATGGCTGCCGACAACAAGACCCTGGGCAGGTTCCACCTGGACGGCATTCCGCCGGCACCCCGGGGCGTGCCTCAAATCGAAGTAACCTTTGACATCGATGCCAACGGTATTGTCAACGTCTCCGCCAAGGACCTGGCCACCAAGAAGGAGCAGAAGATTACAATTACTGCCTCCGGTGCACTCAGTGATGAAGAAATTGACAGAATGGTCAAGGACGCTGAAAAGCATTCTGCTTCCGACGCCGCCCGCAAGGAATTGATTGATGCCAAAAACAATGCCGATTCCTTGGCCTACAGCACCCGCAAGGCATTGGCAGATCTGGGGGACAAGGTTGATGCCGCTAAGAAGCAGGAAATTGAGGAAGCCCTCAGCCGCCTGGAAGAGAAGGCAAAGGGTGAGGATACAGCCAGCATTAAGGCCGAGATAGAAACTGTGACGAAAATCCTCCACGAACTGTCTGCCCAGGTGTATCAACAAAGCCAGTCTCAGGAGCAGGCCAGCGGCGATACTACTGTGGATGCAGATGCAACTGATGTGGACGATAAATAGCCATGAAAGTCAAAGCTGTAAACAAGCTTTGACTTTTTCCGCGGAGGTGAAGGCCTGTGGCTGGATTTGATCCCTATTCAACTTTGGGGGTTGGCAGAGATGCCACCCCGGAAGAAATAAAAAAAGCCTATCGCAATTTAGCGCGCAAGTACCATCCTGACCACAATCCCAACGACAGCTCAGCTGAAGAGAAATTCAAAGAAGTGAAAAAGGCCTACGACATCCTCAGTGACCCCAGCAGGCGCCAGCAGTATGACAATTTTGGCTTTACCGGCGACGAGCAGCCTGGTGCCGGCGGTTTTGGCGGATTCGGGGATTCTGGTTTTGGCTTTAATTTTGGCGATATCTTTGAAACCATGTTTGGCGAAGGGTTTGGCCGCAGCACTTCCCAAACCCGCTCCCGCCGTGGTGCCGATGTAAGTGTCAATGTCTCCCTGACCTTTGAAGAAGCTATCTTTGGCTGCGAAAAGGAAGTAGCCGCCCGCATCATGGCTGGCTGTGAAGAGTGCAAGGGGACGGGGGCGAAAAACGGCACTGAGCGCCGCCAATGCACCCAATGCCAAGGCAGGGGCAACATCCAGATGGTGCAGAACACCATCCTGGGCCGCATTGTCCAATCACGGCCGTGCCCGAAGTGCAACGGCAACGGCACAGAGATACTGCAACCCTGCCCCAATTGCCGGGGGCAGGGAAGGGTGGAGGCCACCACGAGAAAGAAAATCAACATCCCCGCGGGAGTAGATACCGGCACCCGCCTGCGGGTATCGGGGGCGGGCCATGCCGGCCCTAGCGGCGGTCCCGCCGGCGATCTCTATATCCTCATTACTGTCGGCAAGCATGAATTTTTTGAACGCAAAGGGCAGAATATTCATCTGAAAGTACCCATCGGCCTTGCCCAGGCGGCTATGGGGGTGGAGCTGGAGGTTCCCACCATTGACGGCACCAGGAGATTGCGGGTGCCGGCGGGAACCGCATCGGGCACTGTTTTTCGCTTCCATGGCAAAGGGGTGCCGTACCTCAACCGGGGCGGGCGCGGGGATCAGATCAACACCGTCGAAATCGAAGTGCCTAAACGCCTGACCCCTGAACAAAAAGACGCATTGCGCAAATATGCAAAAGCTGCCGGCGAAACTGTTGAAAATATCGACAACAGCCTTGCTACTCGCTTGAAAAGAGTATTTGGCGGGAGGTAAAAATGAACTGGACAGAGCTTACAATTGCCGTCGACCATCAGGCCGTTGAAGCCGTTGCCAACTTTATTCACGAGTCCGGTGCCGGCGGCGTGGTTATCGCCGGAGATAATGGCACCAGCACTGTTACTGCATACTTTCCTGCGGGAGAAGAGGCCCGGGCTTTTCTTGGCCAGTTAGAGAAATACTTAAACCAATTGGCAGATATGAACCTGACAACTGAGCACCAGGTCAGCACCAAGGATATACCTGAGCAGGATTGGGCCGAGGAATGGAAAAAACACTGTCGCCCGGTGGATATAGGCAATATTCACATCTGCCCCTCCTGGCTAAAGCCGACAGCCGCCCCGGGCAGAATAGTAATCGAGCTGGATCCGGGAATGGCATTCGGCACTGGCGATCATCCTACCACCAGGATGTGTGTCGAAGAGATTGCCTCCCGGGCAGCAGGCAAAAGCGTCCTTGACTTAGGCTCCGGTTCCGGTATTCTCTCTATAGTCGCTGCCAAAATTGGGGCCGCCAGGGTCGATGCCGTCGACAATGATTCGGTGGCAGTGAAAGTGGCTCGGGAAAATGCCCGCATAAACCAGTGCAGCATCCAGCTAAGGCTGGGAGATGCCTTTGCCGAGTTTGCCAACAGCGACCATGACCTGGTCATCGCCAATATCGGCTATGAGGCCTGTGCCGGGCTTGCCGACATCTTCCGGCGGGGCAAGGAATGCACATTGATCCTCAGTGGCTTTCCCCAGGAGCGGCTGGCAGAGTTTGAGGAAGCCTACGGGGATTTAATAACCCGCTGCCGGACACAAGAAGGTTGGGTCTGCGTTATCCTGGAGGCCAGGTAAATTGCACCGGGTTGTCTTTGCCCGTCCCTTGGTTCCCGGGTCTAAGGTCGAGCTTACCCGGGAACAAAGCCATTATCTCGTCAATGTCTTGCGCATGAAGGAAGGAGAGCAATTTATTGGCCTGGATCAGGAAGGGAAGGCCTTTGTCCTTTGCCTTGACACTAATGGCAAAGGAACAGTCCTTTTCCCCAGGGCCGAAGCCGATAATGAGCCGGATTTTGCTGTATCCCTCTATGTTCCCCTGCTCAAAGGGGATAAGTTGGATTGGGTGGTGCAAAAATCTGTGGAATTGGGGGTTTCCAGCATCCGCCTCTACTCTGCGCAAAGGGCAGTGGTGAAGGAGGGAAACCTGGAAAAGAAAATTGCCCGCTGGGAGAAAATTGCCCTGGAGGCAACGGAACAATGTCGGCGGCAAAAAGTCCCCCCTGTCAGGGGGATATATACCCTGGAGGAGGTTGCTGCAGCAGGACCCGGCCTTTTTGCCTGGGAGGAAGAGGCTAACCGCGGCCTGCAGGGCTGGCTGCAGGCCCATCCTAAACAGAATCTCTTACTGCTGACTGGTCCCGAAGGGGGGCTGGCAGCGCAGGAGGCAACTCTCCTGAAAGACGCAGGCTGGTCTGCAGTCTCCCTTGGGCCCCGGATACTCCGGGCGGAGACAGCAGCAATAGCTATGCTCACCTGTGTTATGTTTGCCTGGGGCGCAATGGGGTGATGAAGATAAAAGTAGCTTTTTCCACTTTGGGTTGCAAAGTCAATCAGGATGAAACTGCCGGTATGGAGATGCTCTTTTCCGAGGCCGGGTATGACATCGTTAATTTTGACGAACAGGCAGATGTCTATATTGTCAACACCTGTACCGTCACCCATTTGGGCAGCAGGAAATCCAGGCAGATGCTCAGGCAAGCCAAGGGCAGAAATCCCGACGCCCTGGTGGTGGCTGTCGGCTGTTATCCCCAGGTGGCTCCGGAGGAGTTGGCAGGCATCGATGCAGTGGATTTAATTGTCGGCAACAGCCATAAGCCCGCAATTGTATCTTTAGTGGAAGAAGCCCTGGACTGCCGGGAACTGCGTATCGTCGTCGACGATCTAAACGTCTTTCCCCAGTTGCCTGTTTCTGCGTATAAGGACAGGAACAGAGCCACTCTCAAGATTCAGGACGGCTGTCAAAGGTATTGCACCTATTGCATTATTCCCAAAGCCCGCGGCAGACTGCGCAGCATGGAACCGGACCAGGTGCTGGAAAAGGGCAGAGAATTGGCAGCAGCGGGTTTTAAGGAAATTGTCCTTACCGGCATCAACCTTACCTCGTACGGCAGGGAAAATGCCGGGGGCGCAAATCTGGCGGCAGTGATAAATTCACTGGCCAAGGCAGTTTTTCCCGTGCGGATCCGCATCAGCTCGGTGGAGCCTACAGATTTTTCCGAGGACCTTATCCTGGCCATTGCCGCTAACGACAATGTCTGCAAGGACTTCCACATCCCCTTGCAAAGCGGCAGTGACAGTGTCCTCAGGAGGATGGGACGCAAATATACTGCAGCTGAGTTCCTGGCACTGACTGAATCCCTCAAAGAGAGGTTTGACCGCCCCTCCTTTTCTACTGACATTATCACAGGCTTCCCGGGTGAGACCGAGGCCGAGTTTGAGGAAACGCTGGCTGCAGTAAAAAAGGTATCTTTTTCACGCCTCCATGTCTTCCGCTATTCTAAGCGGCAGGGAACTCCAGCCGCGTCATTTCCGGATCAGGTGCCTCCCGATGTGGCTGCCCGTCGCAGCCAGGCCCTCATTAAATTAGGCAGAGAACTGGCTGAGGATTTTGCCGCCCAACTGATTGGTGCCCATGAAGAGTTGTTGATTGAAGAACCAAGCCCGCGTCCGGGAGAGTGGATGGGATACGGGCAAAGATACATGCGCATCCATTGCCCGGCAGAAGCCGGTCCCGGCAATATTATAAAGACAGAGATCACCGGGCGCTGGGGCAGTGAACTGCTGGCACGGCCCCTGGTCTAAACACCTTGGCAATGGTCATATATATAGACATTCATAGAATCAGGAGGTATATATATGGCCAGATTGGTGGTGGTCGAAGCCCGTCGCCTCTTGCCTGTGGCGGTACTGTTTTTGTTGCTTGTGGTGGTATCTGTATATGACGGACTTTCTTCTCCCGCTGAACCGGTTACAACTTCTCCCAATTCGGTTCCATATAAGACTCTCGTCCATGCTTCCCAGTCAGGCGAAGTGCGCTGGGCGGCAGCAACAAATCTTGATGACTGGGTTACCCTGCACAATGCCCTTGGCCTGGAGCTGCCGGATCATGCCTTTGACCCTAAACTTGAGGTGGCTGTATTTCTCGTCAACTGTCAATTAATTTCTACTCAACAGTGCGGGGAAATGGTGGAATTGACTGTTATCCCTGACAGGAATAATTGCCAGGTGGTGCTCTTTGATAAAAGCCAGCTCAGCACAATGGCTGAGCCGCAATTTCTGGTGGTTGAGGCCAGCGGACAAAAATAGCGCTCCGGCAGGGGCGTTTTTATTTTTGCAGGATTTGGGGAATATATGTTGAAATAAATAATAGGGAGGTGAATGAAGTGGACTGTATTTTATGCAAAATCGCCGCAGGAGAAATTAAATCGGAAATAATTTACCAGGATCAAGACATTTTCGTCATCAAAGATATCAACCCCCAGGCACCGACTCATCTCCTGATTCTCCCGGTGGAACACTATGCCAATTTAGGTGAAGTTGCAGACAAAGCCCCGGAGTTATTGACGGCCCTCTTCGCTAAAGGCGCCGATTTAGGCCGCCAAATTGCCGGCGAGAGGGGTTTTCGGGTTGTCATCAATACTGGCCCTGATGGCGGTCAGACTGTCGACCATCTTCACCTTCACCTTCTGGCAGGCAGAGAACTGCAGTGGCCGCCAGGCTAAAGCGTTGACAGAATCAACATCCGAAGGTTATAATTGAGTTTGTGTATTAGCGTCCTTTGGTGTGAGGGGAGGGTAGACAGGTATGTCCGAAGTAAAAGTAGGCAAGAATGAATCTCTTGACAGTGCCCTGCGTCGGTTTAAGCGCCAGTGCCAGCGCTCTGGTGTTTTATCTGAAGTGCGCAAGCGCGAGCATTATGAAAAACCCAGTGTCAGGCGTAAGAAAAAGTCCGAAGCCGCCAGGCGCAAGAGGAGAAGATTCTAAAAGTTGCCTTTTCAAGTGTATATGGACACCAACCCCAAAGTGCATTTCTGTAACCGGCCTCCAGGCCGGTTATAATATATGTGCAGGGGAATTAACAATAATGTAGAATTAAGGAATAGGAGGTGAAATAGTGGCTGGCAGATTGAGATTAATTGCTGCAGTTGCTTTAATTGTCCTGGGATTTTCACTGCTTCACCCGGCCGAGGCCCAAAGTTCTGGTCCTGTTTTTGTTATTCCCCTGGGGGGAGACATAAACGCCGCCCTCGCTTCATCAATGAAGCTGGCCTTTGCCGAGGCAGCCAGAGAAGGGGCCCAGTTGGTAATCCTGGAAATTGACACGTACGGAGGCCTTGTCAATGCTTCGGATCGTGTCAAGACTACTATTGAGGCTTCTTCTATTCCCGTCTATGCCTGGGTAAAAAAAGCTATTTCCGGCGGCACCTATGCAGCTCTTGCCTGTGACCGCATCTACATGCACCCGGGAGCCACTCTGGGGGCGGTGGAGCCGAGGTATGGGGACGAGCCTGTAACCGATGAAAAAACCCTCTCAATTATCGAGGGACAGTTGCGGGCAATGGCAGAGAGCCGGGGGCGGGACCCGCAAATTGCATCGGCCATGGTCCGGAAAGACATAGAGATTCCGGGCATCTCAGAGGCAGGCAAGCTCCTGACCCTGACGGCAGCAAAGGCGGTGGAAGTTGGATACGCAGAAGGTTTGGCTTCTGCCTTGGAGGATATCCCCGGTATGGCAGGAATATCAGCATCGGAATTTATTACATACCAAGAACCTTGGTCCATTTCCTTCGCCCGCTTCCTCAGCAACCCCTATGTTGGCGGTGTGCTGCTGGCCATCGGCCTGGCTGCACTGGTCATTGAAATTTTTACTTCCGGTTTTGGCGTTGCGGGGGTCATTGCCTTGCTGGCCTTTGGCCTCTACTTTGGCGGCAATATTTTTGCCGGTTTTGGCCGAACAGAGTATGTCCTGGTCTTTGTCATTGGCATAGTGCTTGTCGGTGCCGAAATCTTTACTTCCGGCTTTGGCCTCCTGGGAGTCAGCGGTCTCCTCTGTGTTGCCCTGAGCATAGTCTTGTCCGCTGCCAACTTCACCCAGGGATTGCTTACTTTAGGGCTTGCACTCCTCTTCGCAATAGTCATCATCCTCATTGCCTTCCGCTTCCTGCGCAAAAGTTCCCTGTGGGATAAGATCATCCTCAGCGATGCCGAGACCAGGGAGCGAGGATATGTGGGGCCACAAGATCTCAGCGGTTACCTGGGCGCCGAAGGAGTGGCAGTTACCCCCCTGCGTCCCAGCGGCACTGTGGAAGTGGCTGGGGAAAGACTGGATGCTTTAACTGATGGAGTCTACATTGCCGCGGGTACCAAGATAATCGTCACAGGTACCAGCAGCGGGTCTGTTGTCGTGGCCGAAAAAAATGATTAGGAGTTGATGGTCAGTGAATCCGGCGTTACTTATTCTTATTGTTGCCACTGTTGGCGTGCTGTTTCTGGCTTTGTTTTTCAGCTACGTGCCCGTCGGCCTTTGGATTTCTGCCAGGGCAGCCGGTGTCAAAGTCGGCCTGTTTAACCTTATGGCTATGCGGATTCGGCGGGTTGTCCCCGCTCGAATTGTCAATCCTTTAATTAAAGCCACCAAGGCAGGTCTGCAACTGGACACTAATCAATTGGAAAGTCACTACCTTGCCGGCGGCAATGTAGACCGCGTCGTCAATGCCTTAATTGCCGCCCAGCGGGCAGATATCGACCTGCCTTTTTCCCGGGGAGCTGCTATTGACCTGGCCGGCCGGGATGTGCTCACCGCCGTCCAGATGAGCGTCAATCCCAAGGTCATCGAAACCCCTGTCATTGCTGCTGTGGCCAAGGATGGCATTGAACTGAAGGCCAAGGCAAAAGTTACTGTCCGGGCCAACATCGACCGCCTGGTGGGGGGGGCCGGCGAAGAAACAATTATCGCCCGGGTCGGAGAAGGCATAGTCACCACCATCGGTTCTTCCGCGACCCATACCGAAGTTCTGGAAAACCCCGACAACATCTCCCGGACGGTTTTGGAACGCTCCCTGGATGCCGGCACGGCTTTCCAGATTCTGTCCATCGATATTGCCGATGTGGATGTAGGGAAGAATATCGGCGCGCAACTGCAGACGGACCAGGCAGAAGCCGATAAACGCATTGCCCAGGCGAAGGCTGAAGAGCGCAGGGCTATGGCCGTGGCTAAAGAGCAGGAAATGAAGGCCATGGTTCAGGAGATGCGGGCTAAGGTAGTCGAAGCCGAAGCAGAGGTGCCCAAGGCCCTGGCTGCCGCCCTCAGGGAAGGCAACCTGGGCGTGATGGATTTCTACAACATGCAAAACATCATGGCCGACACCCAGATGCGTGAATCCATCGGCAAAGTGACCAAGACCCCCGACAAGGATAACAAGAAGTAAAAATGGAACTCTTTTTCCTGATTATCGTGGCGATCATCTGGGCAATTATCCAGGCTGCTTCTCAGCCTCAGAAAAAAACTACCGCCCGGCGGCAGTCGCCCCGCACCCTGTCCCAGGTCCTGCAGGAGCTGCAGTCCTTGGAAGAAGAAATGCCTGAATTGCCTCAGGAAGAGACGCCCTTGCGCCAGGAAGCGCCGCCGCCAACAGTGGCCCCTGCGGCACCTCAAATAAGCCTGTCGCCAGAGGTGGAGGAGACGGAGCCGGCCTGGCTGACAGCGGATACCATCCTTCAGGGAGTAGTTATGGCTGAGATCCTGGGGCCGCCCCGGGCCAGGCGCCGTTACAGAACTTAGATACAGCAAACAGAAGAACTACGGTTCTTCTGTTTTTTTGCTGTTATACCCCTGCCGCTGCGGGCATATTTTTTAAGGAGGTGAGAGAAATGGGCAAAGAAGCAGTGGCGAAAAAAATAGCAGATATCTTTGACCTGCCCCGGGACTTGATTGCAAATACTTTCCGCTTGACTTTAGTGGGTCGTGGCCAGCTGTTTATAGAAAATCACAAGGGCATTATCCTCTATGACCCGGAACTGATCCGCCTAAACGTCAGGGGAGGGGAAATAAAAATTGCCGGCTCTCAATTGCAGGTGCGGAGCGTATATGCCCATGAGGTCTATATTGAGGGCGCAATCGAGAATATCAGTTTGGAGGTAAGGCCGTGAAGGGGGGAAGAATTCTTGGCAGCGCCGGCAGCGTCAGGGCCAGGGTTGAGGGAATCCATGCTGAAGAACTGATTAATCAGGCTGCCCTGGCGGGAATCAGGGTTTGGGACATCGAGAGAGTAGAACGGGCAGTGGTTTTTTCCACGGATGAAAAGGGTTTAAAGCAGCTGCGTCGGCTGGAAAGAGAAAAAGGCCTGGTGTTGAAAATAATCAGGGAAAGAGTCCTGATGGTCTGGCTGCGCAGGGTTAGGCGCAGGAAGTTCTGGTTGGCTGGCTTTTTTTGTTTTTGCTTCGCCCTCTATTATCTCTCGGGCTTTATCTGGGCCATCGAGGTGCAGGGGACAGAAAAAATCGACAGGGAAGAGCTCCTGGACTACGTCAGCGATTATGGCCTGCACAGATGGGGGAAAGTGCGGCGCCTGGAGCTCAACGCAATTGAACAAAATTTGTACTTAAAATTCCCCGACATCGCCTGGGTGGCTATAGAGCGCTCAGGGACCAAGGTATCCATCCGCCTGGCTGAAAAGCAGTCCAATCCCATGCAAAGAGGGGCAGTTATTGACATAGTTGCGGCTTATGATGGTATAATATTTGAAATGATGGTTCTCAAAGGAATTGCCCAGGTCAAGCCGGGCATGACTGTTGCCAAAGGCGACGTGCTCATTGCCGGATACCGGGATGGAGAGCAGGTAGTCAATGCCGCAGGCGCGGTTAAGGGCAAGGTCTTTGTTGAGGCATATGGGGAAGCCGCTGTGGAGGAAACTGCGCAAAGATACACCGGCGACCAGCGGCAAGTGGATATCCTGGAGCTGTGGGGGAAAAAAATCCCCCTTTCCCGGCGGCCAAAATATCAGCATTACGAGGCAGAGGAGTCTTCCACTGCTATATTCCGCAATCTCATCGTCTTGCGGCGCCTGACTTATTCCGAAGTTTCCCTGGAGACAAACCATTTTTCCCCTGAGGAAGCCGAGGAGCTCGCCCGCTACCGGGCCCTTGTCGCCGCCCATGCTCAGCTGGACCCCGATGCAGTCATTATCAAAAAGGAAGTAGAGAATCTATCTCAGCACAGCCCCTTTATCTGCAGGGTGTTTATAACCGCGGAAACCGATATTGGGAGTGAAATGGTTCAGTTCAGGGGGGATTAATCTATTGACAAAAGCAGACCACATCCGGCTCGATAACGGAGAAGCCCTAAAGCTGCTGGGTATGCAGGATAAAAACCTCGATCTTTTTTCCAGTCATTTTGGCGTTAATTTAGTTCTCAAAGACGAGGGCTTGCTCGTTGTTGGCCCTTCCCCCAACAAGGAGCAGGCAGAAGACCTCATTAAACAGATATTGGATATAATCCGGGCAGGTCATTCCCCTGCCTACGAAGAAGTTAAGCATATGGTGGAAAACTACACGCAAAAAACCGACTTTCGCGATGTTTTCCGAGATGAAATTCTCGTCACCCCCAGGGGGAGAAAGATAATTGCCAAGACCGCCGGCCAGCACAGGTATATCCAGGCCATCAAGAAAAATGACCTGGTATTTGGCATTGGTCCCGCCGGCACCGGCAAGACCTATCTGGCAGTTGCCATGGCAGTGCGCGCTCTTAAAGAAAAGCAGATTGCAAAAATCATCCTCACCAGACCAGCTATTGAAGCGGGGGAGCGCCTGGGTTTTTTGCCGGGGGATTTGCAGGACAAAGTCGATCCGTACCTGCGGCCTTTATATGACGCACTGCTGGAGTTTTTAGGCCTGGAAGTGTATCAGAAGTATATGGAAAAGGGCGTCATCGAGGTGGCGCCACTGGCCTACATGCGGGGCAGGACCTTGAACGATGCTTTTATTATCCTGGACGAAGGGCAAAACACCACGCCGGAGCAAATGAAAATGTTTCTCACAAGGTTTGGCTTTGGTTCCAAGGCCATTGTCACCGGGGACATTACGCAAATCGACCTGCCCCGGGATACCGTCTCGGGTCTGCGCCAGGTCATTGGCATATTAAAGGGGATAAAAGGCATCGAAGTCATTTACCTTGATGAAACAGATATAGTCCGGCACCCTTTGGTGGCAGAAATTGTACAGGCCTATGCAAAATACGCCCCCAGGAGAAAGTGAGGCGGGGAAAATGAAGAAACGGCTGCGCAATTTGCAAAAGAAAATTGCTTCCTTCCGGAAGCAACGGGAGTACTTGGTCTTCCAGGGCATAGTTTTGTTTATTGCCCTTTTGGCCACCGTGGCCATTGGCATTATGCCCGCCCAGTATGAATTAGAAGAAGGCGAAATTTCTCCCGAAACCATCTACGCTTCCCGAACCGTTATCGACCAGGAAGCCACCAGCCTTGCCCGCGCCGAAGCTGCTGAACAGGTAGAGGATGTCTACCTGTATGATGCTGCGGTGGAAAAGAAAGTCGTCAATCAGGTGACGGCTTTGCTGGTCTACTTGCTGGAACTGGAACCCGCTGCTCCTCCGGAACCTCAGCCTGATGAGGAAACCGAGGAGGATCCGCAGCAGGAGATGGCAGCTCAGTTGCTGGCTGAATTTCCCGAGGTGGGGGATGAGGAAATGGCGCTGGCCTTATTGGCAATCCCCAAAGAAGATGTACAGCACACTCTCGATCTTACCGCCAGCACTATCAACACTAATATTAAGCAGGGAAAGGGGATCAAGCCGGAAGAAGTGGAGCCCAGCCTGCAAAACATTAAAACAGATTTATTGCAGGCGCAAATATCCCCCTTGCTCAGAGATTTGGTTATTGTCCGCCTCGAGGAGCATTACCAGCCCACCCGCATTTATTCTCCCGAGGAAACTGCTGCCCAGCGCCGCCGCGCCCGGGACCAGGTTGAGGACATTGTCATTCTCAAAGGGGCCAAAATCATCGACAAGGGGGAAGCAGTTACTGCTGCACACCTTTCCCAGCTCAGGGCCCTAGGGATGCTGGAAACGAGTTTTGCCTACGGATACTATATGGGCTTGACTGTGTTAATTCTATGTATCTTCTGCGCCTGGGGATACTACTTGTATCGCTACCGCCCTGAGATCCTGGCTGTTCCCTCCAGGATCTGGATAATCGGAATCATCGTTATCCTTACATTATGGGCAGCGAAGATATTTGGCGGCATGCTCTTTGAGGCGGGTTCCATCTACCTGATACCCGCTGCCATGGCTACTC
>JAAYHI010000129.1 GCA_012727415.1 Bacillota bacterium | reverse complement strand
GTCAGAGGGATCCTTTCCCCCTCTTCGCGGACCTTTAAGATAATGAACTGACCGGGCTGGGCCCGACGGGCGATTAATGGTGCGTCGACGATAAATTGAATTAGTGAAGGAGCCAGGTCTTTTCTTTGGATAATCTTATTCACTGTATTCCCTCCTTGTTGCCAAAAAATTAAGTATTCAACCATTCCTACTTTATCACAGAATGGGCAAGAGGTGAACAATAAGAAAAACCCTGAAACAGGGTTGCAGTACTATGTTTTTTTCAGACCGGAAACCAATACCTCCCGGCGCTCCTTGATGCTGTCCAGCACGCCATTGATAAAGGCCGATGAATCAGCACCCCCATAATCCTTGGCCAATTTCACTGCCTCGTTAATGGCCACTGCCGGCGGAATGTCTGTCCCCAGCAACTCCCAGGTTGCCAAGCGCAAAACAGCCCGGTCCACCCTGGGCATCCTCTCCACAGACCAGTTTCGGGAGTGTTGACTAATGACCTCATCCAAGTAGTGACTATGGCTGAGAACCCCTTCCACCAGCTGCCGCAAAAAATCCTCATTTACCGGGCGGTGAAACCCTTCCATTGCCAGGGCATAGTCCGGTTCCTGGCCAAAATCTGCCTGAAAAATCATGTAGAAAGCCAGCAATCTTGTTGCGGTTCTGGCCATGTCAACCTCCTTTGCGCCTTCCTTAACGGGAGGGGAATAGACGCCCAAAGAACTCGGAAACCGACTGTTCACCCTCCATATCCAAGCGCTGTCCAATCAAATAGCCCAAGCCAACGCACAAGAAGACAAACAAAGTTTCCCAAAATCCCAGGAGTATAAAGAGCAGGGCGCAAATGAGGCCAATTAAAGCGCCTATCCATTTCCGGGGAACATGAAAAGTGCGTTCCAAGGTATTACCCCCTCTTAACGAAGTTCTATCCGACTGCCAATGCCAACAGCGACATTCTCAACGAGCACTTTGATTTCCTGAAGGGTGATTCCGGCAATTTTGTGCACATGTTCAGTGACCTTCTGCTGCAACAGGGAGGTCAAATTAGGTATGCTCTCCTCAGTGCTGACGGTAGTGCGGAGGTGTACTCCCAGCCCTTCCTGGCAGCGGAAGAAGCTTGGCTTTACCTCGCGGACGCCCTTAATCTGGTTAGCTGCCTGTCTGACCAATGTGTCAATTGCCGCCAGGGCAATGCGAACTTCTCCTCCCTCGGCCTGAAGGACAACAGAGCTGGGCATCTGAGGCTTGGCGGAACGAAACTGGGCAAAGAAAACCCAAAGGGAAAGGCCCAGAATCAAGGCAGCGATGCTAGCAAAGGGCAGATTATCAGCCATAAACTCGGTAAAATCTGCAATCATAGTGCCAACAGCAGGAACAAAAGGAATCAGCATGATAACGGCGGCAATTGCGGCAACCATTAGGGCCCATAAAGCTGTAACAAATTTCCTCAACACACACACCTCCTTTTATGCCTTATCATTAACGCCGACTGGCGGCGGAAGCAGTTTCGCCCTCAGCTGCCGGTTGCAGCTTAATACCCTGGACATGGACATTGACCTGAACCACATCCAGGCCAGTCATATTTTCAATGGCAGTTTTGACATTGTTTTGGGCCTGCTTGGCAACATCGGGGATGTTGACCCCGTATTCAGTGATAATATATAAATCAATGGCGGTTTCCCTATCACCAACGGCAACTTTTACACCTTTAGACAGATTGCGCTTTCCTAAAATCTCGGCAATGCCCCCGACGAAGCCACCGCTCATCCCTGCGACGCCAGGGACTTCAATGGTAGCCAAGCCGGCAATAATTGATACTACTTCATCGGCAATTTTAATGGTGCCATGGCTTTGTTCGCTTAAAACCATGCCGCGACTGTCCTCCACAGGGCATACCTCCCACACAAATTATTCCTGCCGTCTCGTTAATTATACCAGATAGAGAGGCTGTAACCAACTATTTCCCAATCTGATTAGAGATTTTAATCTGAGAGTTTCTCAGACCCGTCGACTGCGCTGCAATGTCGGCAATGAGCAGTATCTCCTCCGAACTCAGTTTCTCGGCATTGACTATTACCATGGCGCCATCTTCCTGCATAATGAGGATGGCATTGTCAAAATTCTGAGCGCGGATAGCATTCTCCACCAACAGCTCCAGTTCCATGACCTCCTGCAATTTGAGAAGTTTGTTCTCAGCTTCGAGCTTGCTTTCACCGGACACATTGGGGTTATTGATCATCTGCTGGAGCATGTCGATTTCCCGGCTGCGCACCCTCTCCCTTTCCAGCCTGTACTCCACAAAAAACTGGTTTGTATTGCCCGGCTCCCAGTCCGCCGGGTCGTTGCCGCTGGTCTCTTCCTCAGGCTGAGGTTCCTCTGCACCCCCATCCGGGTCTCCCGGCAGTTGCTGGCCTCCGCTTGAGGGAAGCAGGCCGCCAATGCCATTTGCTGTGTAAACCATGTATACGGCGGCAGCAACCAACACAAACAACACCAGGTATGCGGCCAATTTCGGCACCCTAACCATAATCTTTCCTCCTAGCGTCCCTTTTGGACGGTAATCTTGTATGCCGGCATATCCAGCACTCCCTGGACCGCCTGGGTAAGGCGTTCCTTGATAATGGGGTTATCTGCCCCGGAGGCAACCACCAATACGCCCCGAATCCGGGGCCTTATTTTTTTGACTGCTACCGGCTGCTGCTCATTACCCGCCTGGACAATGACCAATTGCTCCCGGGAGTCATGCTCCTGCTGCTGCCGCACTCCCCCCTGGCTGTCTTCCTCGCGGGTATCACGCCTGCTGGCCTCTTGGTTGCTGGCATAGACAGTTTCCGCATCATCTTCCAAAGTCAGCATTACAGTCACCTGGCCGGCGCCCTCAATGCGCGAGAGAATTCCCTCCAACTCCCGCTGCAATTGTTGCTGATAATCCCTGTCCTGGGGGAGGTTGGTTACCACCGCCCCCGGGCTGTCTTTTTGACAACTTCCCGGGAGGATGAGGAGCAACGCTCCCAGCAATCCCATCCCCCAAAGCAATAGCTTGCTTTTACCCGTATTTTTCTTAAAATCCTGAACAATTTTTCTTACTTTACTCATGGGCACTACCTCCGTCATGTACCCGCAGCATAATTTTTGAAACTTCGATTCCCAGGTACCTGGCCAGCTCCTGGGCCAGCCCGGGAGGAGAATGGGTTTCTTGTTCCTTGCTCTCTCCGCCAATAATAACGGGCTTTATCGGTTGAATCCCCGGGCAGGGGGTGTATACATCCACCTCCATCCCCTTAAATTCCTTGAGGAAACCATGTTGATCAAAGACAACGTCCAGCTTGACACTTACTTCACTGTCGGGATAAACATCGGCCAGACAAGCGGCAATCTGGCGTGCCAGCTCCCCCTCCACCAAATCCTGGCTCTGAGCCTGCACCCAGTCACTGCTCTGCAGATCGTCCCCATTCTCCTGAGCTTTCAGTAGTTCTTCCACATCGAAAGACAAGCCCTTCAACAGGGCAAGGGGTTGCAGCATCAAGGCGATGACAACCAGACCCACTGCAAACCTGATAATCCCCCGGAATTTCCCTGAGGGCAGCAACAGTTCACTAAACCCGGCAAAAATCGCCACCAGCACCAGCCTGCGCACCAGCTGAAGGATGACATCCACCATTTTCACCCCAACATGAGCATAAAGTTTGCTGCAGCGATAATTATGGTAATGATTATGAAAAACATACCCCCCACTGCCACCACAGCCCCAATGACGGCGTACATATATTTGGCCATTATTTCCAAGGTCTCGCTGACGGCTTCCTCTCCCAAAGGCTGAAGCAGCGCAGCAGTCCCCCGGTAGATGAGAGTAATCGCAAACAACTTTATCACCGGAAAAAGACATATTACCGAGACGGCAATAACCCCAAAGAGGCCAATAGAATTCTTGAGGATAAGGGCGGCCCCGGCAACGGTTTCAAAGGCATCAGAAAACATTCCCCCCACCACCGGGATCAAGGCCTTGGCAGTAAATTTTCCCGTGCGCAGGGCCACCCCATCAGCTACAGCCGCCACCCCACCATTGACAATTGTCACCCCCACAAATACCGTCACCAGAAACCCCAGTAACCACACCGAGATATCTTTGAGCAATCCGGCCAGCTTGTCGATATCTACCCCTGCCAGCATTTGATTTACTGCTGCCAAGGCAGAAGCGGCAAACAGCAGGGGCAGGATGATATTGTCCACCACATTGCCAACAACAGCAGCAGTGGTCAACAACAAAGGCTGGAAGATTGCCGCTGCCGTAATGCTGCCCAAGGCAGCCAGCAGAGGCAATAACACCGGGACCAAGGCCAAAACCATATCTGTCATAGCCCGCACACTGTCCCGGGCCAGGCCCACCGCCAAGCTGAATGAGTACATAGATACTGAAAACAGTACCATGAAGACCACTGCCCTGCCAACCTGAGCCACTCCCTGAC
The DNA here is from genome assembly GCA_012727415.1 of Bacillota bacterium. Classification (GTDB taxonomy): domain Bacteria; phylum Bacillota; class Proteinivoracia; order UBA4975; family UBA4975; genus UBA4975. The sequence goes on along the minus strand of JAAYHI010000129.1, from coordinate 1,165 downwards.
TGGAAAAAGAAGCTTGCAGGTTGCCAATTAATGCACTTACCACCGCCAGGATGATGAGCTGGCCCAGGAGGCTGGCATTTGCCCAGACCTGGTGAAAAAAATAGCGGGCGAGCCCTCCCACCAGAGCGGGAACTTCTACAGTTGACCCCGGGTTCTTCCAGTTAATGTCGGGCAGATAACGGCTATATTTCTCCTCCAACTTCTGCCATGCCTGCTCCAACCCTCTGGTATCCACCCCGTCCTCCTGAGCAGTGACAAAAACCGGCAACAGGACTAAAGCAACAATCAACAGGACGGCGCCGACAATTCTGGCCCTCAAGGCAGCAACCTCTCAACAGTATTCACTATTGTGGAAATGATTGGCACTGCAAGCACGAGGATCATCACTTTTCCCGCCAGTTCAACTTTAAAGGCCAGGGCGTTCTCCCCGGCGTCCCTGCACACCTGGGTGCCAAACTCGGCGATATAGGCAATGCCGATGATCTTCAGCAAAGCGCTCAAAAATACCATGTTTAGCTCTGCCCGCAGGGCAAGGCGCTCTAATACCTTGATTACTCCCGCCAGCTTCCAAAGCACAAAGACAATAATTATGAGTCCGGCAACCATTGACAGCTGCATGGCCAGTTCCGGCCTTTCCTGACGGATAATAACTATAAGCACAACAGCCACTACTGCCAATGCTACTATTTGCATGATGCTCATAGGTACTCACCTCAGTAAATGTTGAATATGGAGCGCACTGTGTTAATCAGATCGCCGATGAGCTTGACGATAAATATCATTACTATTACAACTCCGGCCAGGGTCAACAATTGTGCCTGCTCTTTTTTTTCCGCCTGGTTGAGAACCTGAGTAAAAACCATTATGAGAATGCCAATGCCGGCAAGTTTGAAGAGCATATCCACATTAAGCAAATCCACTGCCCATCCCCTCCCGTCAGAGCAATATCAGGACCAGGGCTATTCCTGAAAATACCCCCAGGTATCGCCAGATTTTTTCATTGGCTGTCCTCGCCCTTTCTGCTTCTTGCTCTAATTGCTGCAGATGCTCCATATGCAGTTCCAGCTGTCGTATCTGTTCGCCAACAGTGCCTGCGCCCAACACCTGAGTCAGTCTGGCCAGCAAATCCTGATCCCGGGAAGACAGGGCCAGCCCCCGGCAAGGT
>JAAYHI010000128.1 GCA_012727415.1 Bacillota bacterium | reverse complement strand
TCGGCAACGGTCCAGGGCAACCACAGCAAGTCATCACTGAAGCGGGTCCGCACTCCCCGGTTCCTGGTGCCGGGGTGCCACCAATGTTGCACGTCGCCCTCAATAAACTGGTGGGCGGCATGGATGAGGATCTGCTTTCTCACCAGGTCAGGTACCACCAGGGTCATGTTCGCGGCATCCTGAAGCTGATCCCTGAAGCCATATGCCCCCCCGCACTGATAAAACCCCGTCCTGGACCACATCCTGCAGGCAATAGTCTGGTACAGCAACCAGGGAAGGAGAATATCCAGGGAGGAATCCGGAGTCCTGGCAACAATTGTGCTGGTCAGGGAATGCCAGAAATCCCTTGTCTCTTCTAAAGCAGCTGCAGCATCCTGGCGGTACTTTTCCGATACGGCCTTTGCCCTTGCTGAATCCGTCTCCTGGCCCAGCTGAAACACTACTTCTTCCTGTTCACCAGGTTCGATGCTGAGGGCAACTTGAATTGCGCCACAGGGGTTGAGACCGGCACCGGCTGTATTGGACAGACCCGTCCGCTTCAATGCTGCCGGTCTGGCCATATTGCCTTCGGGACCGAGGAATTCCAGGGAATCTCCGGTATAGCCTATTACCGGAACTGATGCACTTATCCAGGCGATGCGGCCTGGAAAATCGCTGTTGTAGGGGTTGCGGAAAGTAAGCATATCCTCGACCCAGTTGCTGATCAGGTGCAGATGGCTGACTTCTTCGCTGGCCCCCAGCACCGGCCGCACATAGTATGTCGCTGTCAGCCGGCGGCGAAGGGGGGAATCGTTGCGAATTTTCAGCATACTCACTTTAACGGAATCCTGTCGCGGCACAAAAACCGTCAGTTCCTGACCCAGGCCATGGCTGTGATGACTGAACTTAGTGTATCCCCGCCCATGGCGAACAGTATATTGTTCCTCCTCCCAAATCGGTCCGGCGCAAACCGTCCAGACCTTTCCCGAATCCTCATCCCGCAGATAAATGACTTCTCCGGGGGGGTCAGCGACGGGATCATTGGACCAGGGCGTCAGCTTGTTTTCCCTTGCATTCTCTGCAAAGACATAGCCCCCTCCCCGCTCTGTGACAATGCAGCCAAAATTGGGATTGGCAAGGATATTGCTCCAGGGAGCGGGGGTCATGCGCTGATGTAACTGGATGACATATTCTCTGCCGTCAGGGGTAAAGCCCCCAAAGCCATTGTAGTACAACAATTCTTCCGGGGGCGCTCCTGGAGGGCTGTGCTGATCCTGCCCGAAAAATTCCTGTTTTTCCGGCAGGTTGAGGGGCGCAGCTTCCAGCTGTTCCGCTAAGGAGCCCGGTCTTAGGATTAAGCGAGCCGCCCCGTGAAAGAGATATCTTTCCGCTTCTGTCAATTGGTTGGCACTGCGAATATAGATTCCGCCAGGCTTATCCAGGGTGTCAGCTATCCGGATAAACTGCACCATATCCCGCACTAATTCCCGCACCGGTTCCAGGTATCCTCCCTGGCCCCTGTGGAGGATGACCAGGTCAACCATCAGGCCTTTAAACCGCCAATACTCATGGGCCAATATCGCCTCTTCCACAATGCTAACGTCGTCGGTATCCTCTACGCAGACGAGGACTATGGGGTTGTCGCCTGAAATCCCCTGTGCCCACAAGGCCTGCTGCCCCAAAGTATTCTTGGCAAGCATTTCCTGATACTTGCGGCGGGTTGGACTTAAAAATACCAGGTGGCCTATTGCTTGCTGGCTGGCTGCCAACAGCTGTGGGCTCAGGTTGAGAAAGCGCCTTTCCACTTGACTGCGAGTAGCTGCCATGTCAAAGGCCCGCTGCAAAGCAGCCGTATCGTTGTATTTGGCCGCCAGTTCCAACATTTCCCGCCGTGAACTGCCCTGGGCAGTGATAAATGTAATGACGGCACTTTGGCCCGGGCCCAGTTTAAGCTGGCGCCGGAGGCTCATGGCGGGGTCGAGGACCTGCCCGCTGGTATTGGACAGCGGTTGGTGCAGGGCGGCGGGACAGGATATATCTCTGCCCCTGCCGATAAATTTCCCTCTGTCGGTCTCGTACTGAAGAGGACCTACGCTCTCCCCTTCGACAACGACCTGATGCAGGGCGTACAGCCTGGGATCCCTGTCGCTGCGGGGACGGCGGCAGGCAAGCAGACAGTTATGCTCCAGCACAGGTTCAGTCTGGACAAACAAATTGTTGAATGCGGGATGAGCCAAATCGGAGTTGTGATGAGCCAATGCCAGCTCGAAAAAGCTGGTTACTTCCAGGCTGGCGGCCTTGAGGCCGTGGTTCGTCAGTGTCACCCTGCGGACCTCGGCGTTATCTTCAGTGGAAACGATGATGTCAGTCTTAGTATCGATATTGGCCATCTCTCGGAAATAGCTGGCATGATCCTGAAAGAAGCGAACCCGATAAAAGTCAGGTTCATCGGAAAAAGGGGCCATGGTCGCAGACCACACCTGATCGGTGTTGAGGCTGCGGATGAAAATAAAGGTGCCGTACTTGTTCCCCATATTTTCCCGCCAGCGGCTGACCCGGATATTTTCATTGCTGCTGTAGCCGCTGCCGCTGTCGGTAAGCAAGACCGAATAGCTGCCATTGGAGAGAAGATGGCAGTTGGGTGGACTTCCCTGGGGGAGGCCGAAGCTGCGCACCACTTCTTTTTCCTCCAGGGCCCGGCCCTCGAGCTGGAGCACTGGTTCCCGTATCTGCTTGGTAAAGATCGGCAGCAATGGCGGTGTTTCCTGGAGCAACAGCTCTCCAGCCCGCATGTAGGGGTCCTTGTGAAAACGGCGGACCATGACAAAGTCATGGAGGTAATTGACCAAAGATATTAAGCTCATCCCCTGGTGGTGAGCGAAGTAGCTTTGCACCAAAGCCTTCTCTTTTTTTGGCGGCATCCGCTCGGGGGTATAGTCTATGGCTTCATAGAGGCCAAAGTCCCCTCCCATTCCTTCCGACAGCAAGCGGCGGATATTTGCAATTGCAGCCTTGGGGGCAAAGGGCAAGGCCAGCAGTGTTGAATAGGGGGACACTACTATGTCATCCACCAGTCCCCTTTTCAAGCCAAGGTCTGGAATGCCAAAGGCCCGGTATTGGTAGTTAAGCCTGTAGTCGAAGGCATAATACCCCGATTCTGATACCCCCCAGGGCACCTTGCGTAATTTCCCGTACCTTTGTTGAGCAGAAATCACTGCGGCTGTGGTTTCCGCCAGGAGGGTGTTGGGGTAATTTTTCATCAACAGCAGAGGCATGAGGTATTCAAACATCGTTCCCGACCAGGACACAAGGGCTGGTGCTCCTTTTGCCCGCACCAGGGCCCTGCCCTTCTTGCCCCAGTGTTTCGCAGGCACATGCCGCCTTACTACCGCCACGTAACTGGCCAGCCTTGCTTCCGAAGCCAGCAGATCATAGTAAGAGTCAACGAGTTTTTCATCGTCGACGCTGTAGCCAATTGAGAAAAGGTTGCGCCGCGGATTGTAAAGGGCGGAAAAATCTGCCCCTTCAATCAGCGCATCAATACCAGCAATGACCCGGTGGAATTTTCTCACCAGCTCCCCTGCCGCCACCGAAACACGGAGCAAATCGTCCTTCCATACCATGAGATAATCCCTGTGCCAATCGCTGTTTTCAGTAAGCAAGAATTCGATCTCGCCCAGGATTTCCCCGTAACTGCGGGCTAAATTCTCTGGAGACGGGTTTTCCCTCACTGCTGCCGCCAGCTGCGCCAGACGCCGGAAGGCAGGATTTTCCCGCAAAAAGCCCGGAGGATGTACGAGGATTTCCGTATGAGGAAAAAGAGTATACAACTCATCCCGGTACCTTTTTAGCTGCTGCACCACCCTGCCATCCTTGGCGGGAAAGGCGAGAATCTCCTGCCAGCTGTCGAGATTGTTTTCAAAGGCCGGAGCCCCGCCCCCCAGCATTCCCCGAACTTCCTGGGCAGAAGCCGCGTCAAATACAGACCGCGCAAGGTACTCTCTAAGTCCTTGGCTCAATGCCACCAGCATGCCGACAAAATTGCCGCTGTCCACAGTGGACACAAAGCGGGGGCGCAATAGTTCTGCATCCCGGACGGCATACCAGTTGTACAGATGCCCCTTCCACTTCTCCAGCTTCGCCACAGTTTTCAAGGTTTTCTCCAGGCGGTCAATCATCTCGCTGGTGGTGATAAACCCAAAGTCCCGGGCCGCCAGCGCAGACAGCATGTAAAAGCCAATATTCGTCGGGGAAGTCCGGTAGTCAATCCCTGTGGGGGGATCTACCTGGTAGTTATCCGGAGGCAGGTAGCTTGTCTCTTCTCCTACCAGGTCCACGTAGTATTGCCATGTTTCGCGGGCAAGTTTGCGCAGCAGAGCCCTGTCCTCTTCTTCCACGACGCTCTCCTCCTCATGGCCGCGGCTGATCCGCCGGGCAATTGCAGGGGCACTGAGCCACAAGGCCAGCAAAGGAAGATAGACCAACAAGCCTGAAGGACTTACAAACAGAAGCAACAGGGCAACAGCTGCAGCTGCCAGCAAGGCGGGACCAAACTGTTTTCGGTAATCGTCTTCCGCCAGCTTTTCCGCCTCGGCAGCGGTGATCCATTCCAGGAGGTTTCTCCGGGAAATAAACACCCTGTACACAGTGCGCAGGATGGCATCTATATTCACCCAGGCCTGGTAAGGCAGGAAAGCAAGTTGCCAGCCCAGGCGGTGCAGCGTCCGCGGCCTGCTGGCCGGAGTTTTAATGCCTGCGGCTTTACTGCGCAAGTATCCTCGCCAGTTGAAATCAACAAGGGACCATACCTCGGGCAATACTACCCCCCCTAAAAAGAGGGCGGGCCAAATCCAGTTGTCCCCCTGAGCCAACAGTGAGACGGCAATAAAGAAGAAAAGGCCCGGCGGCACAAGGCTGCGCCGGAGGTTGTCAAAAATCTGCCAGCGTGTGATCGCGGTTAAGGGATTTTTTCTGCCCTGAACTCTGGGCCCCAGCCAGGGCAATAGTTGCCAGTCTCCCCTGGTCCAGCGGTGCCCCCTTGCTGTGTAAGAGCTGTAGCGCCCAGGGAATTCATCCACCAGTTCCAGGTCAGTAGCCAGGCCTGTCCGGAGCAGTCCTCCTTCCAACAAATCGTGGCTGAGGATGCTGTTTTCCGGCAATGCCGACAGCAGCTTGTCGGCAGCGGCAAGGTTGTAGATGCCCTTGCCGGTGAAAATGCCCTGCCCAAACCAGTCCTGGTAGACATCGCTTATGGCATGAGTATATGTGTCTGTGCCCCCTGGCCCCGCCATTACCATGGCAAACCATGTCTTGCTGGCACTTTCCGCACTGACGCCAATGCGAGGCTGAATCAGGCCGTACCCCCGGACAGGACGTCCCTGTTCAGAAAGCTCTGCCTCGTTAAGGGGATGCGAAATTGTCCCCACCAGCTTCTTGGCCATATCAATGGGCAGCCTGGTATCGGCATCCAGGGTAAGGACATAGCGAACAGAGGGCAGGTTCCCTGGCGGTGAAATAAAGGAAGTATCCTCACTTCCCAGCAGCAACCGATTGAGTTCCACCAAGGCACCGCGCTTGCGTTCCCAGCCCATCCACTTACCCTGGGTCTCGGAGTATTGCCGTTTCCGCACCAGGGCAAAAAACCTGTTCCCCGGGTATTTCTTGTTCAGGCCTTGTATACCCGAAAGGGCAGCCCGCAGTATCTCATTGTCACCCTCTGCCTCTTGCCGGGAAGAATCCTTAAAGTCCCCTAAGAGAGCAAAGTACAAATTTTCATCGGGATTGGCCAGCCAGTGCACTTCCAGTTGGACAATGAGCTCCCGGGTCCTCTCTGCATCGGGCAATAGTGCAGGTATGACCACCATAGCCGCCTTCTCGGGAGGAATACCCTGGCAGTACTCCAGTTTAGGCAAAAAGGCTGGTTTTTTTAAGCGAGCCAATACCCTGTTAAAGAAAGTTACAATTACTTCGCTGCCGGGGAAGAAGAACAACAAGCCGAGCACTGCCGGCCAGGCCCCTCCCAGGGGAAGGGCGGCCGCCCCCGCCGCCGCCGCCACAGCCACAGAACATGCCATCACCAGCAGTATGTAGCCGCCAATGCTGAGGCTTATTTTGTTGTACTTGGCCCCCGCCCGGGCATATAATTCCCTTTTCCCCTGGTCCAGCAAATAGTATCCGCAATGGCGCCGACACTCGCCCTCTCCCCGCTGCGCCAATTCCACGGCCAGCTTGGCTACCCTGATTTCACTGATCCGCAACTTCCGGGCCAGGACCTGAACTTGGCGGCGGTAGTAATTGCGGGAAGCCAGGTCCATCTCCCGGTATACATTGTCTGCCCGCAATATTTCATCAACAAAGGAAAGCCTTTCAAACACCGTATTCCAGTCCAGCAGCGAAGCACCTTTCAGACTGGTTATTGCATTGCCCAGTGAAGTTGCCTGGGCAGCATTTATCTGATGCTCACTGTGAACCAATTTTTCCAGGGTGGTATCCTGCTCCTGGAGTTTCTCTGCCAGGAGATCCCGCAGTTCCTTACCCATCAGCCCTTGCCGACTCTCTTGCAGCAGGTGCTCCGCAAAGGCGGGATGCAGTCGTCCCAGGGCGAAGAGCTTTTCTTTCAACTTTTCCGGTTTCACCCGGGACAAAAAGCGCTCGGCCTGACGCCACTGACAGCGTGTAATCTCAAGGCTTGTGCACAGGTGGTGGATTTTTTCAATTAAAGCTATGCGCACCATCAGAGACAGCAACCATATTTCGCCAATGCCAAGGGGTGCTTCCTCCTGATAGGCCTGGAGAAATTTGACCACTGCCTCTTCGTTCAATCGCCCGTCGGTATGGGAAATGACTTCCAGGACAATGGCATATATTCTTGGATTGCCCCGAAGATATCCATTGCAGAGCACCGGCAAGTCATAAAAATTGGTCTTTTTGACGGCAAGCTGAATTGCCTTGACCTGTTCCTCAATGATGTAGTAGTTGTCCAGCAGCCATTCTGCTGCCGGCACCATTTGCCGCTTATTCCGCAAATCCTCCGCTGCAGCTGTATACACCCTCGTGATTAAGCGAAAGTTTTCCTGAAGCCGACGCAGGAGTACCCTGCTGCCAAATTGATTTCGTTCTGCTTTGTGGCATCTCCCAAGCTCCCGGGCGTGGGCATAGAGATCATCGGGGCGGAGGCTGGCTCCCTCAAACCAGATCGAATGTTTCCGCCAGCGGCGCCCCAGATAATATATCCCGGCCAGCGCCAGCGCAATTAGCAGCAATTCCATTTCTCTCAACCCCTGAAATAGTTATTCGTCGTGTTTGGATTGCAGCAAAGAGCTGACTCTCTCGCTGAACTCAGCTGCCAGTTCGTCTGCAAATTCCTCACTGTTCCCCTGGGCGTAGATATTGAAGCGAGGTTTTTCGCTGTCAGGCAAAACCAAGGCCCAGCCCCGGTCATCCCATATCTTCACACCTTCATATAACTCCATTCTCCGTCTTTGTTGCTGGGCAACCAATTGCCTCAGCACCCTGCCCTTATCCGTCCATTGGCAGGGAACCGCAGTTGCCCTGTAATGCAAGTCCGGCAGACTCTTCAAAACCTGGCTTAAGCGCAGCTTGCGGCTGACGAGGAAATCGGCTATTCTCGCTGCTGCCTGAATGCCGTCAAAATTCAACAAGTACTGTAATGCAGCCCGCTCATCTCTGCTTCCCCGGCTCAACATGGCTGCCATCACCTCGGCGGGTTCAGACTTTACCTGTATTATTTCCGCACCCTTGGCCATGTTTTTGAGAGCTTGAGGGGCATCATGGGGTATTATCACTGACTTGCCCTTTACTTTAAGAGCCAGGGACACCGACAGAGCCTTGTATACCTCCAGCCCCACTGCCATGCCTCTTTCATCCACAGCCAAAATACCTTCGCCGTCGGCAGCCAAAAACACACCCATGTCGGCATTATTCTTCCTTACTTCCCCTTTGACTGAGGCCAGGGAATTCTCTGCCCGCCTGACGTCACAGCCAATATAGCTTAAAAAGCTGCCGCCCAAAAACGACATGAGCTCTGACTCGGCGCCCAGCACCACTGTCAAAGGCCGGGCCCGTTTTCTGCCCGGGCCCAAAGCCCGCAGTTTAGAAGCCATTTCCACAAAGTACAGCCTGGGGATGTCATCGGTGCGCTGGGTAATTTCTACCTGGTCACTGCCAACTCGCTGAAAACTGTCGCCATTAATAGCCTTTTCCAGTTTGCGCTCGGTATTCCTGTCAATGTTTGCCCCTGAGGCACTGACAAATTCCAAATGTAATTGCTCGGGTTTCAGGGGATCCAGGCGCACGTGGATACCGCCCTGGGCTTTGTAATGGCGTACAGCAAACCTGACCATAGGCATAACCAGGCCAGAGGCCCGAATAACCCTTGTACCGCAAGCCAATATACCCACGCTGAGGGCATCAGCCACTAAGGCTGCCGCTTCGGTATTGTCCCCCGCCACCACCAGGGAGCCATCTTTCGCCGCCAAAGAGGCATAGGCTGAACCCAGCCTGGTGGCAAACTCGGGAGTCACTTCGACATTAAAACGGCCTTTGATATCTTTGCGTCCAAACAGTCTGCGGCTTAGCCGGGAACCCCAGATGAAGTTCTGACTTACCACCGTATCCTCGGCAATGCGCTTATCCGGCCAGACCTTGGCCCCCTGGCGCAAGGTTACCCCCTGCTCCAGGACGGTCCGACACCCTACCACCGAGTCATCGAATAGCCTCGCCTTCGGACCGATGCATACCCCATCGCAAATGGTTGCCCCCCTGACTTCTGCTCCCCGGGACACATGGGAATCCCGCCAGACTACCGACTTCTTCAGGGAAGCCCCCTCCTCAATTCGGCAGTAATCATTGACAACCGTGAAGGGCCCGATTCTTGCCCTTGACCCAATAATGCAGCCCTTACCCATGTAAACCGGGGGGATTATTTCCGCACTATCCGCCACCTGACAATCCTCTTCAAGCCAAATCCCCGACTGTTGCTGGCTTCCTTCCAGCTCTACAGCCACCTTGCCTTCAAGGACATCAAACTGAGCCTGGCGGTAAGAACGCAAATCCCCAATGTCGCACCAGTAGCAATCGGCCACATACCCGTACATGGGCTTGTTATCTTGCAAGAGCTTGGGAAAGACGTCTTTGCTGAAGTCAATTTGCTTGCCCGGGGCCACATACTCCAGCACCTCCGGCTCTAAAATGTAAATACCAGTGTTGACAGTGTCGCTGAACACTTCCCCCCAGCTTGGTTTCTCTAAAAACCGGGTTATTCTGCCCTCTTCATCGGTAATGACCACGCCGTACTCCAGGGGAACCTGTTGCCTGTGCAAAACCAGGGTGGCCAAGGAACCCCTTTCTTTATGAAAAGCCACTGCTTTACTGATATCTAAGTCAGTGAGGGCATCGCCGCTAATGACAACAAAGGTCTCCGGCAAAAACCCTGCCGCATTCCTGACACTTCCTGCAGTGCCCAGGGGGGTATCCTCGACAAAATACTGCAAGCTGATGCCGAAATCTGCCCCGTCTTCAAAATAATCCTTAATGGCCCCGGGTAAGTAAGCTAAGGTCACTGCAATTTCTTCAATGCCGTGTTTCTTGAGCAAATCTACTGTATAATCCATCACTGGCCTGTTTAGCACAGGCACCATTGGCTTAGGCAAATCGCAAGTCAGGGGGCGCAGCCGTGAACCGCTGCCGCCTGCCATAATAACTGCACGCATTGAAACCCTCCTGTTGTCCATTATTTGACGCTATCCGTATTAGTATGGACCGGGAAGGAAAAATGTAATAGCAATTTAGCCCGCCAACAATTATTGGCAACAAAAAAAACAGCCCTAAGGCTGTATAAAACCGCGATTTATAACCGCTTCCCGAGCTTTATGCCCCAAATTCAAAATTGAACTCAGGGATTTGCCCCCCCATAGCAATAATGGCAACAATAAACGCGATAAGGATCAGGACGAGAAGGACGAGGCCAATGATAATTAACACGCCATTAATCTGGAAATAGGTTTTCAGGTCGCCAATCAATTTGTTGATGTGCATAGGAGCATCGCCTTCAGGAGACACAGCCAGTTGATTGGCGGCAGATTTGGCACCCAGTAGTTTGACGCCTAAAATAATCATGATTATTGCAGCAGGGATGCCAACAATGGTAAGGGCCTGTAGCACACCAAGAATAATAGTCCAGACCCCCAGGAAACCGGACCACTTGGCAAACTTCGCCAAAGTGAAATTATCTAACATCTTAATCCCTCCTTAAATATAGAATACAGTTGTATATATATTATCACACTGGTATCTCATCCGAAAGATGGCAGGTTGTTTAAAATTGCGAAAACTATGTTTTGTTATTGCCCTGTTCCCGCTCCCTGGCAAAAAAATCATGGGGTATTTCATGTCTAAAAAACCGACGCGAAATACCCCAATCGATTAACCTGTCATATTTACAATATTGGCAGGACAGTTTTCCAAACTCATTACCCGGAATCCAGGGACTCCGGGGTCCCCCCACTGAATCTGATCCCCTGCTACCCTTCCGGTCCAAGCCACGATCAACTTCTTATTGGCACTAAGAACCTCCAGGGCAGGCCAAAGGTCAATCTTCAGCTCCGGCATAAATAATAATTCAATATTGTCCAGGACAACAATGGAATGGGTATGGGAGTCAATCAACTGTCCAAGAAGCTCCAGGGCCATTTCCGACCGTTTTTCTTTGGCAAGGGGAATGAGTTCCCGGGCCAGCTCCTTGCCGACATTGACAATCCCGACGTCTTGAAACTCCCGAAGCACTCGGCTTTTACCGCAGCCAGGCGGGCCAACCAACAGAACGACTCTGCGGTCGGCAGCTAAAGAGTGAGTGATGCCATT
>JAAYHI010000127.1 GCA_012727415.1 Bacillota bacterium | reverse complement strand
GTCTGGAGACCAAATGGTATGTTGTTCATACCTATTCAGGGTATGAGAACAAGGTAAAGGCGAATTTGGAAAAACGCATCGTTCATATGAAAATGGAGGACAGGATTTTTCGTGTCCGTGTTCCCATGGAAGAAGAACGTGATCCCAAGGCAGGAAAGACTGTTCAGAAGAAAGTGTTTCCCGGTTATGTCCTTGTAGAAATGATTATGACCGATGAATCCTGGTATGTCGTTCGCAACACCCCAGGGGTAACTGGATTTGTCGGTTCCGGACCCCGGCCGATCCCCCTTTCGGAGTCCGAACTTCGCAATATTATGAAACGCATTGACGATCCTGAACCGCTGGTAAAGATTCGTTTCTCAGAAGGGGACAATGTCAAAATTACCCGTGGGCCCTTTGCCGGTGTAGTTGCTGTCGTTCAGGAAGTCCTCCCTGACAAAGGAAAGGTCGTCGTTTTAGTATCCATCTTTGGCAGAGACACACCCATGGAAATGGACTTTGATCAGGTAGAAGCCCTTTAACCGAAGGAGGTGGGAAGATATGCCCAAAAAAGTTATAAAGGTTCTTAAACTGCAGATCCCCGCTGGCAAGGCAAACCCTGCGCCTCCGGTAGGTCCTGCCCTTGGTCAGGCTGGTCTTAACATCATGCAATTCTGCAAAGAATTTAATGAGAAGACGGCCAATCAGGCTGGTTTGGTAATTCCAGTTGAAATATCAGTATATCAGGACCGTTCCTTTTCCTTCATTTTGAAAACCCCGCCGGCAGCAGTCCTTTTGAAGAAAGCCGCCGGCATCCAAAAGGCTTCAGGGACACCCAATAAGGAAAAGGTCGCCACAATCAAGCGCGACGCTGTGCGGGAGATTGCTGAGCTGAAAATGGTTGATTTAAACGCTGCCAATATCGAAGCCGCAATGCGCATGGTAGAAGGGACTGCCCGCAGCATGGGCATTACAATTCAAGACTAGCTTTCAATAACGTGGGAGGAGGTTTACCTCCGCTGGCACCACAAGGAGGAAAAACAATGGCTCGCAAATCCAAGAGAATGCAGGAATCCCTCAAGAAGTTTGACCGCTATGAGACATATGGACCCGCAGAAGCCCTGGAACTTGTCAAAGAATTGGCTTCTGCAAAATTTGATGAAACCGTTGAGTTAGCTGTTAAGCTGGGAGTCAACCCAAAGCATGCCGATCAGCAACTGCGGGGAGCAGTGGTCTTGCCTGCCGGCACTGGCCGCACAGCCAGGGTCTTGGTCTTCGCTAAGGGGGAAAAGGCCTCCGAGGCGGAAAAGGCCGGTGCAGATTTTGTCGGTGACGCAGACCTGGTGGAAAAGATTCAAGGCGGATGGCTGGATTTTGATGTCGCCGTCGCCACTCCCGACATGATGGGCACAGTGGGTAAACTGGGTCGGATTCTCGGTCCCAAAGGCCTTATGCCTAATCCCAAGACCGGCACAGTGACCATGGACGTTGCCAGGGCTGTTAAGGAAATTAAGGCAGGCAAGGTAGAGTACCGGACAGAAAAAGCAGGTATTATCCACGTCCCCATTGGCAAGGTATCCTTTGACACCGACAAGCTTCTGGAAAACTTTAAGACGGTAATCGAAACTCTGATTAAAGTGAAACCAGCAGCTGCCAAAGGACAGTACTTGCGTTCAGTGACTGTTTCATCTTCAATGGGTCCTGGGGTTAAAGTCAACCCCCAACGGGCCGCCGCCATTGACAGAGAATAATCCCCTTAACTCAATAGAATCTACCGTAGACAGCAGGTGTCCCTTTTAGGGACTTAAACAGCCAGCCGAGGTGGAAAGGAACAGGCCCGCTTTGAGCGTTGCCCTTTAACCCTTCCAGCTCGGAAGGGTTTTACATTTTCTATGACAGGAGGTGCATTAATGAGTTCGCAGGCAGTTCTCGAAAGCAAAAAACAAATCGTCAATGAAATCAGCGATAAACTAAGCAAGTCTGTAGTAGCAGTGCTTACCGATTATCGCGGCCTCAATGTTGCTGAAGAAACCAAGTTGCGCAAGGATCTGCGGGAAGCTGGTATTGAGTATAAAGTTCTCAAAAACACCCTTACCAAACTGGCAGCTGAAAAAGTTGGCCTGGAAGGCCTCAATTCTCACCTGGTTGGCCCCACAGCCATCGCCTTTAGCTATGAAGATCCTGTTGCTCCAGCTCGCATCCTCACCAAGTTTGCCAAGGAATACAAAAAGCTGGTCATAAAATCTGGCGTATTGGAAGGCAAGATAATCGATGCAGCGGCCATCACTGCCCTGGCGGAATTGCCAAGCAGAGAAGTGCTTATTGCCCAAGTTTTGGCCGGGTTCCAAGGCCCGATTTCCGGGTTCGTCAATGTCTTGCAAGGCAACCTGCGTAATTTTGCCTGTGTGATTAACGCAATCAAAGAGAAAAAAGAACAGGCAGTACAATAAAAACAAATCCAGGAGGTTTATTGATATGTCAAAAGTTCAGGAAGTAATGGAATTAGTAAAGGGTATGACCGTCTTAGAACTGGCGGAATTAGTCAAGGCCTGTGAAGAAGAATTTGGCGTCAGTGCCGCTGCTCCGGTAGCTATGGCCGCCATGCCTGCTGCTGCCGCCCCTGCTGCTGATGATGCAGACGAGCAGGTTGAATTTGATGCCGTCCTCACCGCTGTCGGCGACCAAAAGATCAAAGTTATCAAGGTCGTGCGTGAAATCACCGGCCTCGGCCTCAAAGAAGCCAAAGATTTAGTTGACGGTGCGCCAAAGCCCATTAAAGAAAAGATATCCAAGGAAGAAGCTGAAGAAATTAAAAATAAGATCGCCGAAGTCGGCGGCACCGTCGAACTCAAGTAGATTCAGTTCGCGCCTCTTTTACAAGGGGCGCGATTTTAATTTGACAGGAAATATTGTATATGTTATTATTGTAACTTGCCATGCAATTATTTATTGGGGTTATCAATTGCAATGAATATTTTTCAGTTGCAAAGGGTAACCTATTCTGGTATGTCATGGAAGATTCTGGACGAGGGGTGATTATTTTTGACCAAGGTTGTTGCAGCCGGGGAGTCCCAGCGCAGGAGTTATTCCCGGATAACTGAAGTCCTTGATTTGCCTAACCTGCTAGAAATCCAGAGTGAATCTTACAAATGGTTTTTGGAAGAAGGGCTTGAAGAGATGTTTAAAGACATCTCCCCCATCAAAGACTTTACCGAGGAGCTGCACCTGGAGTTTATTTCCTACCATTTGGATAAGCCAAAGTACTCTGTAGACCAGTGCAAAGAGAGGGACGCTACATATTCTGCTCCTTTGCGCGTACAAGTTCGCTTGATTAACACCAGTACCGGTGAGATCAAGGAGCAGGAGGTCTACATGGGAGACTTCCCCCTCATGACAAATAACGGCACTTTTATTATTAATGGCGCAGAGAGGGTCATTGTCAGCCAGCTTGTCCGTTCACCGGGAGCCTATTTCAACAGCTCTATTGATGACAGCGGCCGCACTTTGTACAGCGGCACCCTTATCCCCAATCGCGGGGCATGGCTGGAATTCGAAACGGACAGCCACGGCATTGCCTGGGTACGGGTGGACCGCACCCGCAAGCTGCCCATGACTGTTTTGCTGCGCAGCATTGGTTACGGCACTGACGAAGAAATCCGTCAGCTTTTTGGCGGAGACCATGATATTTTGGAAGCCACTTTGGAAAAGGACCCTACCGATTCCTTTGAGACAGGGGTGCTGGAAATTTACAAGCGTTTACGGCCCGGTGAGCCTGCCCATGTGGACAACGCCAGGACCCTCTTTGAAAATCTCTTTTTTGACGCCAAGCGCTATGATTTAGCCCACGTGGGTCGCTATAAGTTAAACAAGAAACTGGGTGCCCGCCGCCGCTTGCGGTACCGGACCCTCAGCGAGCCGGTAATTGATCAGGCAACTGGTGAGATATTGGCTGAGGCTGGCTCTGTTCTTGATGATGCACTGTTGGACAGGATCTTTGCTTCCGAGTCGCCGCCAACAGTCTTTAGAGTGTACAACGATAATAAAGAATCTGTTACCATCGTAGGCAACGGAACACCACCTTACGGCACCAATTGTATTACCCGCGAGGACATCGTTGCCGTAGTGGGATATTTGCTGAGCCTGGCAAAGGGAATTGGCGAGACAGATGACATCGACCATCTTGGCAACCGGCGCTTGCGCAGCGTAGGAGAGCTTCTGCAAAATCAATTCCGCGTGGGGCTCTCCAGGATGGAGAGGGTTGTCAAAGAGCGCATGACCATTCAGGATGTCGATGCCATTACCCCCCAGGCGCTGATTAACATTCGCCCCGTCATTGCCGCCATCAAGGAGTTCTTTGGCAGCAGCCAGTTGTCACAGTTTATGGACCAAACTAACCCCTTGGCGGAATTAAGCCATAAACGGCGCCTGAGTGCTTTGGGGCCAGGGGGCCTGAGCCGCGATCGGGCCAGCTTTGAAGTCCGTGACGTTCACCACTCTCATTACGGGCGCATGTGCCCCATAGAAACCCCTGAAGGTCCCAACATTGGCCTCATCGGGTCTTTAAGCACCTATGCCCGCATGAACCGCTACGGGTTTATTGAGACTCCTTATCGCAAAGTCGACAGGAGCAAGGGCCGGGTAACAGATGAAATTCATTACCTGACAGCTGATGATGAGGATCAGTATGCCATTGCCCAAGCCAATGCTCCCTTAGACGAAAACGGTTATTTCACTGCACCTCTTATCAGTGTTCGCCTGGGCAGCGAAATTACCACTCGCCCGCCTACGGAAATTGACTACATGGACGTTTCCCCCAAACAGCTGGTCAGCGTCGCTACCAGCCTCATCCCGTTCCTGGAAAACGATGACGCCAACCGGGCTTTGATGGGGGCTAACATGCAGAAACAGGCAGTGCCCCTGCTGGTGCCTGAAGCACCTGTTGTAGGCACAGGCATTGAAGCCAAAGTCGCCCGGGACTCTCGGGTTATAGTGACAGCAATTAATCCCGGAACGGTGGAATCAGTCACTGCCACCAAAATTGTTGTCAACAGGGGAGACAACAAATCTGACACTCACATCAGCGGCATGACCGGGGAAGTCTTCCCCCAGGAGACCAGAGGCGGCAAGGATATATACCACCTGACAAAATTCCATCGTTCCAACCAGGGAACCTGCATATCCCAGCGGCCCATCGTGCGCAAAGGAGATGTGGTTGAGGCAGGGCAAATCCTGGCTGATGGACCTTCCACAGAAGCCGGAGAATTGGCCCTTGGCCGCAATGTGCTGGTGGCATTTATGACCTGGGAAGGGTACAATTATGAAGACGCCATCCTGATTAGCGAGCGCCTAGTTCAGGACGATGTATTTACTTCCATTCATATTGAAGAATATGAGGCTGAAGCCAGGGATACGAAACTGGGGCCGGAGGAAATAACCAGAGATATCCCCAACGTGGGCGAGGATGCCCTGAAGAACCTGGACGAGCGGGGAATTATCCGCATTGGAGCTGAAGTCAGACCCAGCGACATTCTTGTGGGAAAAGTCACCCCCAAAGGGGAAACAGAACTCACCGCTGAAGAGCGCCTGCTCCGGGCTATTTTCGGGGAAAAGGCCCGGGAGGTCCGGGACACTTCCCTAAGGGTGCCCCATGGAGAATCAGGCATCGTAGTTGACGTCAAGGTGTTCAGCCGGGAGAATGACGACGAGCTCTCCCCTGGCGTCAACCAACTGGTACGGGTATACATTGCCCAGAAGCGGAAAATATCTGTGGGCGATAAAATGGCTGGGCGCCATGGAAATAAGGGTGTTATCTCTATGATTCTCCCTGTGGAAGACATGCCCTTCCTGCCGGATGGAACTCCTGTGGATATAGTCCTCAACCCCCTGGGTGTGCCTTCCCGGATGAATATCGGGCAAGTCCTTGAAACCCACTTAGGTTGGGCCGCTAAAACCCTGGGCATTAAGATTGCCACTCCCGTTTTTGACGGGGCATCTGAAATTGATGTTTTCGATGCTCTCAAGGAGGCTGGGCTTCCCGAAGACGGCAAAGAAGTTCTTTACGACGGACGCAGTGGGGAACCTTTTGACAACAGGGTTACCGTTGGCTATGTGTACATTGTCAAGCTGGCCCATATGGTGGATGATAAAATTCATGCCCGTTCTACCGGGCCCTATTCCCTTGTCACCCAGCAGCCCCTGGGGGGCAAGGCTCAGTTTGGAGGCCAGCGTTTCGGGGAAATGGAAGTATGGGCTTTGGAAGCCTATGGGGCAGCCTATACCCTTCAGGAGATTCTCACCGTCAAGTCTGACGATGTGGTGGGAAGGGTAAAGACATACGAAGCCATCGTCAAAGGCGAGAATATCCCCGAACCGGGTGTGCCTGAATCCTTTAAGGTCTTGGTTAAAGAACTGCAGAGCCTTGGTCTCGATGTCAAGGTCCTGGGTGAGGACACCACTGAAGTCGAAATTGGTGAAGATGACGACGAACCCGGGGAATTAGAAGTCAATCTCGAACAAGACTTAACTGAGGACAGTGATGACAGCCTGGATACTGCCGATCTGGATGAAGGCGAAACTGACGACATTGAAATTCTCGATGAGGATTTTGAGCGCTTTGCCGATATGGAAGATGATTATGAAGTCAGCAGCAAGGCTTCCCGTAAAAAGGCCAAGCGCACCACTGCCATCGACCTGGACGATGATGATCTTTTTGATGATTGACAACCAACATCTCAAAAGGGGGAAATACCTTGCTGGATGTCAACAATTTTGATTCCCTGCGGATAGGTTTAGCCTCACCAGAGCAAATCCGGGCCTGGTCCAGAGGTGAAGTTAAGAAACCTGAGACCATCAACTATCGAACCCTCAAGCCTGAGCGGGAAGGCTTGTTTTGCGAGAAAATTTTCGGTCCCCAAAAAGACTGGGAATGCCACTGCGGCAAGTACAAGCGCATTCGTTACAAGGGCGTTGTCTGTGATCGCTGTGGCGTAGAAGTCACCCGGGCAAAAGTGCGCCGGGAACGCATGGGGCACATTGAACTGGCAGCCCCCGTCTCCCATATTTGGTACTTTAAAGGCATCCCCAGCCGCATGGGCCTGTTGCTGGATATGGCCCCCCGTGCCCTGGAGAAAGTCCTTTACTTTGCCAACTATGTTGTCCTCGATCCGGGAGAAACCACCCTTGCCAAAAAACAACTGCTTACCGAGGCTGAATACCGGGAGAACTATGAGAAATTCGCCGACCTCTTTCGCAGCGGCCGGGGCTTCCGGGCGGAAATGGGGGCAGAGGCAATTAAGGTCCTCCTTGAAGAAATAGACCTGGACGCCCTCTCTGAAGAACTGCGGGCAGAGGTCAAGAACTCCACCGGCCAAAGGCATGTGCGGGCAGTCCGCCGCCTGGAAGTGGTGGAAGCCTTCCGTACCTCCGGGAACCGGCCTGAGTGGATGATTATGGAGGCGGTACCGGTGCTTCCCCCGGATTTGCGGCCCATGGTGCAGCTGGAGGGGGGTCGTTTCGCCACTGCTGACCTCAATGACCTCTATCGCCGCGTCATTAACCGCAACAATCGGCTCAAGCGCCTCCTGGATTTAGGAGCGCCGGACATCATTGTCCGCAATGAAAAGCGCATGCTTCAGGAAGCCGTCGATGCCTTGATTGACAACGGCCGGCGGGGACGCCCCGTCACCGGTCCCGGAAACAGGCCTTTAAAATCCCTTAGCGATTTGCTCAAAGGCAAGCAAGGCCGTTTCCGTCAAAACCTCTTGGGGAAAAGGGTGGACTATTCAGGACGTTCAGTCATTGTCGTCGGCCCCGAGCTCAAAATGTATCAGTGCGGGTTGCCCAAGGAAATGGCCCTGGAACTGTTTAAGCCCTTTGTAATGCGGCGCCTGGTAAACGAAGGGATTGCCCATAACATTAAAAATGCCAAGCGCATGGTTGAACGGGTAGAGCCGGAAGTATGGGACGTTCTTGAGGATGTCATCCGCGAACACCCTGTTCTTCTCAACCGTGCACCCACCCTGCATCGCCTGGGCATTCAGGCCTTTGAGCCTGTCCTCGTTGAAGGCCGTGCCATTCAAATCCATCCCCTTGTCTGCACGGCCTATAATGCTGACTTTGACGGAGACCAAATGGCGGTCCACGTTCCCCTGTCTGCCGAGGCACAAGCTGAAGCAAGGCTGTTGATGCTGGCTGCCCACAACATCCTCAATCCCAAGGACGGCAGACCAGTTGTTACTCCTACCCAGGATATGGTGCTGGGCATTTACTACCTGACTTTGGAAAAAGCGGGGGGGCTTGGCGAAGGCAAGGGCTTTGCCGACTATCCGGAAGTCCTGCGGGCGTATCAGGAAAAGGCAATTTCCCTACATTCCAGAATTGCCGTTTCGCTGAAGGGAATGGCCCCGAAAAACATGGGTCCCAATGCGCCGGAGCGCGGTTATCTGTTGACTACTGCGGGACGATTGATTTTTAATGAAATATTCCCGGATGATTTCCCCTACCTCAACTATCCCTCCTTTGACAACCATGTCTCGCCGGAGGATGTTGCCCCGCCGGGCAGCAATATCCCTGAGGTCATTGCTGCTAAGGCGACAGTGCCAGCCATTACCAGCAAATTTATAAGTAAAATCATTGCTGAGTGTTACAGGCGATACAAGACGACGGCGACGGCGGAAATCCTCGATAAGATTAAGTCAATCGGCTTTTCCTTCTCCACTCAGGCTGGGGTTACCATTGCGATCTCAGATATCAAAGTCCCCGCAGAGAAAGCCGATATCCTAAGCAATGCCGAAGCCGAGGTGGAGAAGATCGAAAGGAATTTCCGCCGCGGATTAGTCGGTGATGAGGATCGCTATGAACAAGTCATCAAAATCTGGAACGAAGCCAAAGACCAGGTTACCAAAAACCTGATGAAAGGCCTGGACGACTTTAACCCCATCTATATGATGGTTGGCTCCGGAGCCAGAGGAAACGAGTCCCAAATTACTCAGCTGGCCGGCATGCGCGGCCTGATGGCAGATCCTACAGGCAAGGTAATTGAGCTGCCAATCAAGGCCAACTTCCGCGAAGGCCTGACTGTTATGGAATTCTTCATCTCCTCTCATGGTTCCCGTAAAGGCCTGGCGGATACCGCCCTCAAGACAGCGGACTCCGGATACCTTACCCGTCGCCTGGTTGACGTTGCTCAGGACGTAATTGTCCGGGATGTGGATTGCGGCACCGATCGCAGTATAGCTGTTTCTGATATCCGGGACAGCCGCAATATCATCGAACCTTTGGAAGACCGAATCGCCGGGAGATTTGCCGCCGAAGACGTGGTTACTCCCGACGGAAAGCTGTTGGTGGCCAAGGATCAGTTCATAGATCAGGAAATTGCCCGGGCAATAGCCGGTTACGGCGCCATCTTCTCCCCTGTTTCAGGAACGGTGACTGTGAAGAAAAACAGCCTGACAGTAATCGGTGATGACGGTGAAGCCCATAATTTTAAGCTGTCAGCACATACTGTTTATGTGGAGGACGGGCAAAGAGTCCTCGCTGGGGATAAGCTGGCTGCCATTTTTGACGCTGTTAAAATTCGTACAGTTCTCAGCTGTAAGAGCCGGTACGGCGTTTGCGTCAAATGCTATGGCCAGGATATGGCCACAGGCAATATCGTCAATATCGGGGAATCCGTTGGCATCATTGCCGCCCAGTCCATAGGCGAGCCAGGCACCCAGCTGACCATGCGCACCTTCCATACCGGCGGCGTAGCCGGAGATGATATAACTCTGGGTCTTCCCCGGGTAGAAGAGCTCTTCGAAGCCCGCAAACCCAAGGGCCAGGCGGTTATTACCGAAATAAGCGGCATTGTCAGCATCGGGGATCAGAGGAATAAGCGGGAACTGGAAATCAAAGGTCCCGACGGCGAATCCGCCACTTATACCATCCCCTTTGGCGCGAGGATGAAGGTGCGCCATGGCCAGGAAGTTGAAGCCGGGGATCCCTTGACAGAAGGTTCCATCAACCCCCATGATCTCCTCAAAGTTAAAGGGGCGGAAGCCGTACAATCCTACCTCACCCAGGAAGTGCAGCGTGTCTATTGCAACCAGGGAGTTGACATTAACGACAAGCACATTGAAGTCATTGTGCGTCAGATGATGCGCAAAGTAAAAGTTGTCTCCCCCGGGGACACCGGTTTGCTCCCTGGTTCCTTTGTTGAGAGCTTTGAATTTGATGACGCCAATCAGAAGGTTATTGCCGAAGGCGGCGAACCGGCTACAGGAAAACCATTGCTCTTAGGTATCACCAAGGCTTCGCTGGCTACAGACTCTTTCCTCTCTGCAGCCTCTTTCCAGGAAACCACTCGGGTGCTGACAGAGGCTTCCATCAAGGGGAAAGTCGATCCTCTGCTGGGCCTCAAGGAGAATGTCATCATTGGCAAGCTGATTCCTGCAGGCACTGGCATGTCCAGATACAGCAGCATTCAGATTGTCAAAGAACCTCAGTTTGAACAAACTGTTGAAAATGATTGACAGCAGCCCTGACCGGTGGTAAACTATTTGAGTGCTCATTTTTCAATGTACTGGGAGGTTGAGTGTGCTCATGGCCACAACGGAGCTTGAAATCAGTTCCAATGTTATGGTAGGCGCAAAGCAGACAAAACTTGCCATTGAAAGAGGCGAGGCTGAAAAAGTCTTTATTGCCGAAGATGCCGATGCGCATCTGGTTGAACCCATTGCAGAGCGTTGCAGGGAGTTGGGGATTCCCCTGGTCAGCGTAACCAGCATGCGCGAGTTAGGCAAAGCCTGCGGCATCCAGGTTGGCGCCTCAGCAGCCGCCTTGGTTCGCAAATAGCATAGGCGCCCGGTCCTCCGGACCGGGCACCTTTACCATTTTATTTAAGGGAGGTGCAGACATGCCAACTATTAACCAGCTGGTGAGGAAAGGCAGAAAGAAAGTCGTTAAAAAATCCGCCGCCCCTGCTCTCGAGGGTTCACCTCAAAAGAGGGGAGTGTGTACTCGGGTTTCCACCCTGACTCCAAGGAAGCCCAACTCTGCTCTGCGCAAGGTTGCCCGTGTGCGCCTGACCAACGGCACTGAAGTGACTGCCTATATTCCGGGCATCGGCCACAACCTGCAAGAGCACTCCGTCGTTCTTGTCCGCGGTGGTCGGGTCAAAGACCTGCCTGGAGTAAGATATCACATTGTCCGCGGGTCACTGGATACCGCAGGAGTTCAAAACCGCAACCAGGGCCGTTCCAAATACGGCTCCAAAAAGCCTAAATCCTAAGAAAGGGGAGGGATAGCCAATGCCTAGAAGAGGTGCAGTTCCCAAGCGGGAGATAATTCCTGACCCCATTTACAACAGTGAACTGATCTCCCGTTTTATAAATGCAATAATGCTGGACGGCAAGAAAGGCCTTGCACAATCCATCATGTATGGAGCCATGGATATTATCCGGGAAAAAACCGGCAAGGATCCTATGGAAGTCTTTGAGGCTGCCATGAACAATGTCATGCCCGTCCTGGAAGTCAAGGCCCGCCGGGTAGGGGGCAGCAACTACCAGGTTCCTGTCGAAGTCCGTCCCGAACGTCGCCGCACCTTGGCAATCCGCTGGTTGGTAAACTTCTCCCGCAAGCGGGGAGAAAAAACCATGGCTCAGCGCCTCGCCGCTGAATTAATGGATGCTGCCAACTCCACCGGAGCTTCTGTGAAGAAACGCGAAGACACCCATAAGATGGCGGAAGCCAATAAGGCCTTTGCCCATTTCCGCTGGTAAATTGCCTTTACTTTGTCCGAAAGGAGGGAATGCTCAATGTCCAGAGAATTTGCCCTGGAAAAGACAAGGAATATTGGAATTATGGCTCATATTGACGCCGGAAAGACAACTACCACTGAGAGAATTCTGTTCTACACCGGCCGGGTGCACAAATTGGGGGAAACCCATGACGGTGCAGCTACCATGGACTGGATGGTTCAGGAACAGGAACGCGGGATTACCATTACTTCTGCTGCAACCACTGCTCACTGGAAGGGTCATCGAATAAATATTATCGACACACCAGGCCACGTTGACTTCACCGTCGAAGTTGAACGCTCCCTCCGGGTGCTGGATGGCGCCATAGGCGTTTTCTGTGCCAAGGGCGGTGTTCAACCTCAATCGGAAACGGTGTGGCGTCAGGCAGACAAGTACAAGGTCCCTCGCATTGCCTATGTCAACAAAATGGACATCACTGGTGCCGACTTTTTACGGGTTGTCGCCATGATTAAGGAGCGGCTGCATACCGACGCCGTCCCCGTACAGCTGCCGATTGGTAAAGAGGATTCTTTTCGGGGAATCATCGACTTGATTGACCTGAACGCATTACATTATATTGATGAATTGGGGACCAAGGCTGAAACCGACGCCATCCCTGAAGAGATGCAGGATCTGGCCAGCCAGTACCGGGAAGTGCTTATCGAAACCGTTGCTGACTTTGATGAAGAGGTCATGGCCAGCTACCTGGAAGGAAAGGAAGTGCCGTCCGCGGCGATAAAAAGGGCACTGCGCAAAGGCGTCCTTGCCAATAAGCTTGTTCCCGTTCTCTGTGGTTCATCTTACAAGAATAAGGGAGTTCAACCCCTTTTGGATGCCGTAGTTGATTACTTGCCTGCACCCAATGAAGTGGCAGCTATCCGCGGCATTGATGCCCACAGCGGCGAGGAAGTAGTGCGCTGCTCTGATGACAATGAGCCTTTTGCAGCCCTGGCCTTCAAGGTGGCTGCAGACCCCTTTGTTGGCAAGCTGATTTTCCTGCGGGTTTATTCCGGTACACTGGCTGCCGGCAGTTATATTCTCAATTCCTCTAAAAATAAAAAAGAACGGGTGGGAAGGCTGCTGCGCATGCACGCCAACCACCGGGAAGAGATCAATGAAATCCGGGCCGGCGACATTATTGCTGCAGTTGGCCTCAAAGCTACCGCTACAGGGGACACCTTGTGCGCTGAAGACGGTCCGGTAATTCTGGAATCAATGCAGTTTCCTGAACCTGTCATCGATGTTGCAATCGAGCCTAAGACTAAGGCTGATCAGGAAAGAATGTCACTCTCGCTGCAAAAGCTGGCTGAGGAAGACCCTACATTTAAGACTTACACTAATCCCGAGACTGGCCAGACGATAATTTCCGGAATGGGTGAATTACACCTTGAAATTATCGTCGACCGCCTTATCCGCGAGTTTAAAGTAGGGGCCAATGTGGGCAAACCCCAGGTGGCCTACAAAGAGACAATTACCGAAACAGTTGAAGCCGAGGGAAGATTTGTCCGCCAGACCGGGGGGCGCGGCCAATATGGCCATGTATGGCTGAGGCTTGCTCCCAGAGAGCCAGGCAGTGGGTTTGAATTTATAAATAAAGTTGTCGGCGGTGTTGTCCCCAAGGAATATATACCCGCCGTCGAGGAAGGTGTCAAAGAAGCCACTCAAAACGGCGTTTTAGGAGGATATCCCGTCATCGATGTGTCGGTAACCATTTTTGACGGCTCTTACCACGATGTCGACTCTTCTGAGCTGGCTTTTAAGATTGCAGGATCCATGGGTTTCAAGGCGGGAATGGAAAAAGCAAAGCCAGTGCTTTTAGAGCCGGTGATGAAAGTCGAAGTAACCGCACCTGAGGATTACGTGGGCGATGTCATGGGAGACATCAACTCCAGGCGTGGCCGCATCGAGGGAATGGATCCCGAAAACGGCCTCACTACAATCCGGGCCAAGGTGCCTCTGGCTGAAATGTTTGGCTATGCTACCCAACTGCGTTCCCGGACCCAGGGGCGGGGAGTGTTTTCGATGGAATTTTCCCATTATGAACCCGTTCCCAAAAGCATTGCCGAAGAAGTAATTAACAGGAGTTAGCGCCCTTCAGGGCAAAAGGAGGGAAAGTAATTGGCTGCTACCCAAAAAATTAGAATCAGGCTCAAGGCCTTCGATCATAGCGTGCTGGACCAGTCCGCTGACAAAATTGTTGAGACCGCCAAGCGCACGGGTGCTCAAGTTTCAGGCCCTATTCCCCTTCCCACCGACAAGAGCATTTATACCGTCTTGCGCGCCGTCCACAAGTATAAGGACTCGCGGGAGCAATTTGAGATGCGCACCCACAAACGCTTAATCGACATCCTGGAGCCCACCCCCAAAACCATCGATGCATTGATGCGGCTGGATCTTCCTGCCGGGGTTGACATCGAACTCAAATTATAACCTGTTTTAGTGTCAAGGAGGTGGCAAACTAGTGAAAAAAGCAATTCTGGGCAAGAAAATTGGCATGACCCAGTTATTTGACCAAGAGGGCAATGTTGTTCCCGTAACAGTAATCCAGGCCGGCCCCTGTCCGGTTGTGCAAAAGAAAACTGCAGCCACAGACGGCTATGACGCCATTCAGGTTGGCTTTGAAGCCCAAAAGGAACAGAGGCTTAACAAACCCGAGCGCGGTCACTTCAAACGGGCCAATGTCGCCCCTGTCCGGTTCCTGGCCGAATTCAGACTGGACAGTATCGACGATTACCAAGTAGGTCAGGAAATCCGTGTCGACATCTTTGAAGCTGGCGAACGCGTTGACGTCACCGGCATTTCCAAAGGCAAGGGCACAGCTGGCTCCATAAAGCGTCACAATCAAAGGCGCGGTCCCATGAGCCACGGTTCCCATTACCACCGAGGCCCTGGTTCCCTGGGCGCAGTTGACCCCGCCAAGGTCTTTAAGGGACGCAAATTGCCCGGGCGCATGGGAGGCGAAAGGATTACAGTCCAGAATCTTGAAATTATTCAGGTTGACCCTGAGCGCAACTTGCTCCTGGTCAAGGGTTCTATGCCTGGTATCCGCGGTTCGCTCCTGCGCATCAAAGATTCCGTTAAGAACAGGTAGTAGTTGAAGCGAAAGGAGGACACAGGACATGCCTAAGGTGGCAGTTCATAACAGCAAAGGCGAGCAAGTAGCAGAGCTTGAGCTCAATTCTGCAATCTTCGCCGCCCCCATTAACCAAGCTGCAATGCATGAAGTGGTTGTTGCCTATCTGGCCAATCAGCGCCGGGGAACAGCTTCTACCAAGACCCGCGGCCTTGTCCGCGGCGGCGGCCGCAAACCCTGGCGGCAAAAAGGCACTGGCAGGGCCCGGCACGGTTCCAGCCGGTCGCCAATCTGGACCGGCGGCGGTGTTGTCTTTGGGCCGCATCCCAGAGATTACACTGTGCGGATTCCCAAGAAACTCAGGAGGGCTGCTCTTAAATCAGCTCTTACCACCAAGTATAACAATAAAGAGCTCATAGTCCTGGACCAGTTGACCATTGAAGAGCCCAAGACTGCTGAGATTGTTACTTTGCTCAATAACCTCAATATTGATGGCAAAGCATTGATTTTAACGGCTGAAGCGGCACCGACAGTGTTCAAGTCTGCCCGCAACATTCCTACGGTCAGCACCGGAGTTGTGACCAACATCAATACGTACCAGGTGCTTAACAGCGGAGCACTGATCTTTACCAAGGATGCCATTGCCAAGCTTGAGGAGGTGTTTGCATAATGCGTGACCCTCGCGACATTCTCATCAGGCCGATTATTACTGAAAAGACCAATGATCTTATGGCTGACAGGAAATACACCTTTGTAGTGAAAAAGGATGCAAACAAGATTGAAATTGCCCATGCCGTAGAAAAGATGTTTAAGGTGCAAGTGGAAGCAGTTACCACTGCCAATATGCGGGGCAAACCAAAGCGTATGGGTGTCCACAGCGGATACCGCCCCAGCTGGAAAAAGGCAGTCGTCACTTTGACCGCTAATTCCAAGCCCATCGAAATATTTGAGTAGAACTCTGCTCCAAGGAGGGTGAGTCATGGCTATTAAATCATTCAGGCCCACCTCCCCCGGTCGGCGGTTTGCCACGGTTTCCACTTTCCAGGAAATCACTAAGACTGAGCCCGAAAAATCTTTGCTTGCTCCACTGAAGAAAAAAGCAGGCCGCAATAATCAGGGCAGGCTTACCGTTCGGCACCGCGGTGGTGGCCACAAACGCAATTACAGAATCATCGATTTCCGCAGAGACAAGGATGGCATTCCTGCAACTGTTGCAGCCATTGAATATGATCCTAACCGCTCTGCAATTATCGCCCTGCTCCATTATGCAGACGGCGAGAAACGTTATATACTGGCCCCCAATGGCTTAAAGGCAGGGGCAGTAGTCTATTCGGGACCAAGCTCAGACATCAAAGTCGGCAACTGCCTGGCCCTGAAGGACATTCCCTTTGGCACAATTATACACAACATCGAACTCAAGCCCGGCAAGGGCGGCCAGCTGGTTCGCTCGGCAGGTGCAGGGGCTCAGCTCAAAGCCCGGGAAGGCGATTACGCTCATGTGGAGCTGCCTTCAGGTGAGGTGCGCCTCATCCACAACAACTGCCGTGCAACTATCGGCCAGGTGGGTAACCTCGATCACCAGAACATCACCATCGGGAAAGCCGGACGCTCCCGTTGGTTGGGCAAGCGGCCCGCCGTACGCGGTGTTGTCATGAACCCTGCTGACCACCCCCATGGTGGCGGCGAAGGCAAGGCACCAATCGGCCGGCCCACACCTGTCACTCCCTGGGGCAAACCAGCCTTGGGTTACAGGACCCGTAAAAAGAGGAACAAGTCCGACCAGTACATTGTCAGACGCCGGAAAGGCTAGTACCTGAAGGAGGGATGGATGCCAAATGGGTAGATCTCTGAAAAAAGGTCCTTTTTGTGACGAGAGCCTGCTGAAAAAAATCCAGCAGATGAATGAAAAAGGCGAAAAGAGGGTTATTAAAACCTGGTCTCGCCGTTCAACAATATTTCCCGAATTTGTCGGCCACACATTAGCAGTATATGATGGACGCAAACACGTTCCTGTATATATCAGCGAAGAAATGGTCGGCCACAAACTGGGTGAATTTGCTCCCACCCGCACCTTCAAGGGCCACGGTTCCCATACCGAGCGATCAACGGCTCTGAAATAGTGTTTCCGAGAGGAGGAATACAAATGGAAGTTAAAGCAAGTGCGAAACACGTCCGCATTGCCCCTCGTAAAGTCAGGGTTGTAGTTGACCTCATCCGGGGCAAAGATATTGGTGAAGCGCTGGCCATCCTCAGAAACACTCCCAAGGCTGCCTCTCCCCTGGTGGAAAAGGTGCTTAAATCAGCAGTGGCCAATGCCGAACACAACTACGACCTAAATGCAGATAACCTATATGTGGCCAAAGCCTTTGTGGACCAGGGTCCGACTTTAAAAAGGTACAGAGCACGGGCCAGGGGCATGGCCACCAGGATTCTTAAAAAAACCAGCCACATTACCCTGATGCTGGCAGAAAAGCAGAGGGAGGGATAATCAATGGGACAAAAAGTTAATCCCGTCGGCTTGCGGGTTGGCATCATCCGGGACTGGGAAGCCAAGTGGTATGCTGAGCGCAAAGATTTTGTCGACACATTGCATGAAGACATAGCGGTTCGCAATTTTATCCACAAAGAGCTGCCCAACTCAGGAGTGTCCCGCATTGAAATTGAACGGGCTGCCAAGCGTCTGCGCGTCTCAATTCATACTGCCAAGCCCGGCGTTGTCATTGGCCGCGGCGGCGCAGGTATCGAGCGCTTGCGCAAGGCCCTGGATGAGCTCACCGGCAAGCAAACTCATATCAATATTATTGATATCCGGGTGCCAGAATTAGACGCCCAATTAGTCGCTGAATCCATTGCTGCCCAGTTGGAGAAGCGTGTCGCCTTTCGTCGGGCAATGAAACAGGCAATGGGAAGAACCATGCGCGCAGGTGCCCAGGGCATTAAGGTCATGGTCAGCGGCCGTCTGGGCGGCGCCGAAATGTCCAGAACCGAATGGTATACCGAGGGAACAGTTCCCCTGCATACTTTGAGGGCTGACATCGATTACGGTTTTGCCGAAGCCAAAACCACTTATGGCCAGCTTGGAGTCAAAGTCTGGATATACAAAGGCGAAATTCTGCCCCGACCGAAAAATGAACAAGGTGCTGTGGAAGGAGGAGAATAAGCTGTGCTTATCCCCAAGCGCGTTAAGTATCGTCGGCCTCACCGTGGCGGTATAAAAGGCAAAGCCCAGCGGGGCACAGAAGTGATGTACGGTGAGTACGGGCTTCAGGCATTGGAACCCAGCTGGATAACAAACCAGCAGATTGAGGCAGCCCGTATTGCCATGACAAGATATATCAGAAGAGGCGGCAAGGTCTGGATAAAAATCTTTCCCCACAAACCCATTACTGCCAAGCCAGCTGAAACTCGTATGGGCAGTGGTAAGGGATCTCCAGACAAGTGGGTGGCAGTTGTAAAGCCCGGCCGGGTAATGTTTGAACTGGCAGGGGTCCCTGAAGATGTGGCCAGAGAAGCAATGCGTCTGGCTGCCCATAAACTGCCCATAAAGACCAAGTTTGTAAAACGCTTTGAAATGGGTGGTGAAGACCAGTGAAAAGCAAGGAAATTCGCGATCTAAGTCCAGATGAACTTCAGGTCCGCATGGACGAACTAAAAACCGAACTCTTCAATCTGCGTTTTCAGCTTGCCACAGGTCAATTGGATAACCCAATGCAGATAAAAAGGGTTCGCAAAGACATTGCCCGGGTAAAGACAATTATTCGGGAACGGGAACTCAACATTAACGTGCAATAGTGTTCCGAAAGGAGGATGGTCCCATGAAAGAGCGTGGTAATCGCAAAGTACGTATCGGAAAGGTTGTCAGCAATAAAATGGACAAAACCATTGTGGTAGCGGTGGAAGAACAATTGCGTCACCCAGCTTACGGAAAGATTATCAAGAGGACCAACAAGTTTAAGGCTCACGACGAAAATAACCAGTGCAGCATCGGCGATGTGGTTGAAATAATGGAAACCAGACCCCTCAGCCGCGACAAACGCTGGCGCCTGGTTCAAATCCTGCAAAAAGCTAAATAGTTTTTTCCGCGCTGAAAGGAGGGGTATACTTTGATTCAACAGCAAACCATGTTGAATGTTGCCGACAACTCGGGAGCCAAGAAAATCATGTGCATTCGTGTTCTCGGCGGCACCCGGCGCTATACGGCAAATATTGGCGATATAATTGTCGCATCAGTAAAAGAAGCAACACCCGGCGGGGTTGTTAAGAAGGGCGAAGTTATCAGGGCCGTTATCGTGCGCAGCAAATCCGGAGTGCATCGTAAAGACGGTTCACATATTCGCTTTGATGACAACGCAGCTGTAATAATCAATGAGGCTAAAAACCCCAGAGGCACGAGGATATTTGGGCCAGTAGCCCGTGAATTGCGGGAAAAGGACTTTATGAAAATAATCTCCCTGGCGCCAGAAGTCCTCTAAGCTGTTAAGGAGGTGGATTACGTGGCATTGCCTAAAATTCATGTCAAAAAAGGTGATAAAGTATTAATCCTATCCGGGACCGACAAGGGTAAAACCGGCAAAGTCCTGCAAGTCCTGCCCCGTTCCGGCAAGATTATCGTCGAAGGGGTAAGTATCGTCAAAAAGCATATGCGGCCTACAAGAGATAATCCCCAAGGGGGCATCTTCGATAAAGAAGCCCCGATCTCCAGCAGCAAGGCCATGCTTATATGTCCCCGTTGCAACAAGCCTACCCGGGTCGGTCACAAATTCCTGGCCGACGGTCAGAAGGTCCGGTACTGCAAAAACGAAAAATGCGGCGAGGTCATTGAAAAGTAACTGACCCCAGAAGGGAGGTAGACACTCTTGTCAAGATTAAAAGAGCTGTATCAGCGGGAAATAGTCCCGGCGCTAATGAATAAATTCAAATACAGAAGCATTATGGAAGTGCCAAGGCTGGAAAAAATCGTCGTCAACATGGGTGTGGGCGACGCCAAAGAAAACCCGAAGTTCCTTGAAAACGCAGTGGAAGAGCTGAGCATCATTACAGGGCAAAGGCCTGTAATCACCAAGGCTCGCAAGGCTATCGCCGGCTTCAAAATCAGGACCGGGATGCCTATTGGCGCCATGGTCACATTGCGGGGCGAGCGCATGTATCACTTCTTTGACCGCTTGCTGAACATTGCCCTCCCCCGGGTGCGCGACTTCCGCGGTGTGTCCCCCAAAGCTTTTGACGGCCGCGGCAATTACACCTTGGGTATAAAGGAACAGCTGATATTCCCTGAAATCAATTACGATAAAGTCGAAAAGGTCCGCGGCATGGATATTGTAATCGTCACCACTGCCAAGACCGACGAGGAAGGCCGCGAATTGTTGAAAGGTTTCGGTGTTCCCTTCAAGAAATAATCTTACAAGGAGGGTAAATACGGGTGGCAAAGAAATCACTGATTGCCAAACAGAAGAGGCAGCCCAAATTTAGCGTTCGGCGCTACAATCGCTGTAAAATCTGTGGTCGCCCTCATGCATATATGCGCAAGTTTGGCATGTGCCGTATCTGTTTCCGCAATTTGGCCCACAAGGGTCAAATCCCTGGCGTAAAAAAGGCCAGCTGGTAGCGTTAGGAAAGGAGGTCCATCCAGATGACTATGACAGACCCAATTGCCGACATGCTGACGAGAATCAGGAACGCCAATATGGCGCTCCACCCCAGCGTGGAAATCCCGGCATCTAAGATAAAAATTGCCTTGGCCAAAACTCTCAAAGAAGAAGGCTATATCGCCGACTACGAAGTTTTGGAGGATAATAAGCAAGGCATTCTAAAAATCACTCTGCGCTACGAAAACGGCAAGCGCAGGATAATCACTGGAATCAAACGGATAAGCAAGCCCGGCCTGCGGGTGTATGCCAAAAAGGACGAGATCCCCAGAGTTCTGGGGGGTCTGGGCATTGCCATCATCTCCACATCTCAGGGGGTAATGGTGGACAGAAAGGCCCGTGCTGCCGGTCTGGGCGGCGAAGTCCTGTGCTACGTTTGGTAACCACTGCAACGGAGGTGTAGTCATGTCCAGAATTGGCAAGAAGCCGATCCCATTACCTGCAGGCGTCCAAATCTCTGTTACTGAGGACAATTATGTTACAGTCAAAGGTCCTTTGGGTCAGCTG
Organism: Bacillota bacterium; assembly: GCA_012727415.1. Lineage (GTDB taxonomy): Bacteria > Bacillota > Proteinivoracia > UBA4975 > UBA4975 > UBA4975. The sequence goes on along the minus strand of JAAYHI010000127.1, from coordinate 1,749 downwards.
GAACAACAAATGCCCAAAGATATTAAAATTAACATTGAGGATGGGCAGGCACTGGTAACCCGTCCGTCCGATGCCAAGGAACATCGCTCATTGCACGGCTTGACCCGCAGCCTGTTGGCAAATATGGTTGAAGGGGTCACCAAGGGCTATGTCCGCAACCTGGAAATTGTCGGCGTTGGCTATCGTGCCGCTCTCCAGGGCAAGGATATTAACCTGACGGTGGGATATTCCCACCCCGTGGTTATCAGTCCCCCCAAGGGAGTTGAGTTTGAGGTCCCGGCTCCTAACAAGATTTCCGTCAAGGGAATTGACAAGCAGGTAGTCGGACAAATTGCCGCTGAAATCAGAGCGGTCCGCAAACCCGAACCCTATCTGGGCAAAGGGATAAGATATGAAGGCGAACAAGTCCGGCGCATAGTTGGCAAAGCCGGCAAGTAATGTCCGATAAAGGAGTGAGTCCGGTTGGGTCGTAGTATTAATCCGCGCAAGCAAAGGCACATGCGGGTCCGCAAGAAAGTTACGGGCACACCCCAGCGCCCGCGCCTCAATGTCTTTCGCAGCGCAAGGCATATTTATGCTCAAATAATCGATGACACAAATGACCACACCCTTGTTTCTGCCTCCACTCTTGATGAGGCGTTCAAGGCTGAAGGCAAATATGGCGGCAACAAAGAAGCCGCAAAAATTGTAGGCCGGTTAATTGCAGAGCGAGCAAAACAAGCCGGAATCTCTGCTGTAGTATTTGACCGCGGCGGCTTTCTCTACCATGGCAGAGTCAAAGAACTGGCCGAAGCTGCTCGTGAAGCCGGCTTGGAATTCTAGACAAGGGAGGGATTAGCTTGAAGTCTACTTTTGAAACAGACGCCGCTGAACTTGTGGAAAAGGTCGTCAGCATAAACAGAGTTGCCAAAGTCGTCAAAGGTGGCCGGCGTTTCAGCTTTAGTGCCCTTGTTGTAGTTGGCGACGGCAACGGCCGTGTCGGCACTGGCTTTGGCAAAGCCAGCGAAGTGCCTGAAGCCATCCGCAAAGGCGTCGAAGATGCTAAGAAAAATATCGTCTCCGTTCCTGTAACAGGCACAACCATCCCCCACGAAATTACAGGCAAATACGGCGCAGGCGTTGTTCTGCTTAAGCCCGCCTCCGAAGGTACTGGTGTTATTGCAGGGGGCCCGGTGCGGGCAGTATTGGAAGCAGCAGGTTATCGTGACATTCTCACTAAGTCGCTGGGTTCTTCCAATGCCATCAACATGGTGGGAGCCACGATGGCAGCTCTGAAATCCCTGAGAACAGCCGAGGAAATCGCCCGCCTGCGGGGGAAAACCGTTGCCGATATTAGGGGTTAGGAGGGACAATAATGGAAAAAGAGATTCAGATTAAACTGGTTCGCAGTGCAATCGGCAGACCAAAAGATCAGCGCCTGACCCTGAAGGCTCTGGGTTTTTCCAAACTAAATCAAGTTGTCAGCAAGCCTGATAACCCTCAAGTGCGGGGAATGATTGCTAAAGTTGCCCACTTGGTTCAGGTTATTGAATAAGGAGGTGCAGATACGTGAAACTCCATGAGTTAAAACCCGCCAAAGGTGCTAAGAAAGCTGCTAAGCGCAAGGGTCTTGGCACAGGCAGCGGTCTGGGCAAGACTGCCGGCCGCGGCCACAAAGGACAAAACTCCCGCAGCGGCGGCGGCGTACGTCTCACCTTTGAAGGGGGCCAAATGCCCCTGCACCAAAGAATACCCAAGCGGGGGTTTACC
>JAAYHI010000126.1 GCA_012727415.1 Bacillota bacterium | reverse complement strand
TCCACCCCTAATTCCTCTATATCTACAGAAATATTGCCCACAGTCTGCACTGCATCAGTATGAAAGAGGGCTCCCCTTTCATGGGCAATAGCCGCCAGCTCCTTTATGGGCTGGACTGTGCCCACTTCATTGTTTGCGTGCATGATGGAAACGAGAATGGTCTCGGCGCCGATTGCCTTTTCCAAATCTGCGGGAGTAACCATTCCGTATTTGTCCACCGGCAGCACTGTCAGGGCATAGCCCTGTTTTTCCAGAGCTTCACAGGTATGGAGAACAGCGTGGTGCTCCACAGCAGAAGTAATAATATGTCTGCCTTTGTCTTTCAGTCTCGCCGCCACCCCTAAAATTGCTATATTGTCTGCTTCCGTCCCTCCCCCGGTAAAAAATATTTCCCGGGGTTGAACTTTTAGGGCATTGGCCACCCTTTCCCTGGCATCCTCCAGGTCCTTGCGCACTTTGCGACCAAAGGCGTGAATGCTGGAGGGGTTGCCAAAGGACTCCGTTAAATAGGGAATCATGGCTTCATATGCTTCCTGCCGCAATGGGGTGGTAGCGGCATGGTCCAAGTAGATGCTGCGCATTGTCATCACTCCTCTGTTGCACGTGTAAGTATATCTGCCAGGGTTGTACTGTCCAGCACTTCATCCATTGCTGCCTTCAGCTTCTCCCAGACGAATCTCGTTGAACACCCGTCCCTGTGTTTGCACTGGACTTCCCTTTCCCCTGCAACACAGTCCATGGGGGCCAAAGTGCCTTCCAAGGCCCACAGGACATCCCCTACTGTTATTTCCTCAGGAGATCTGGCTAACCTGTAGCCCCCTTTGGCACCGCGAAAGCTCTTTACAAGATCATTGGTTCTGAGATCGCGAAATAAATGTTCAAGATATTGCAGCGAAAGGTGCTCTCTGTCGGCAATGGCCCTTAAGGGAAGCGGGTCACCGTTGTATTCTTGTGCCAATACCAACATCGCCCTCAATCCGTATTCTCCCCGCGTAGAAATGAGCATATCCTCACCTCGGTAAACCCTAGTCTTTTACTCGGGATTATTATAGCACCCCTTCCTCCGCCCTGTCAATCGGGAAAAACAAAAAAGCTGTCCTGTTGACAGCTCCCTTGAAACAACTTTCGGAATAACTCTTTTATCTTTTCCCACAGCCATATTCGCCCTTCTATCTCTTGCCCCTCTCCCGGCTCCGCTACTGTTTCTGAGACAAAGCACAGCGGGGGAAACAACAGACACCACCAGTTCCGCCCTTGCCCCTTGCCCAGGATTACCTGCACAGATCTGTACCTGCCCTCGGGGTAAATATTTTCCCGGTATGCCCGCAGAGGGTAACCTTCCACTGTAAAACGCACCCGGACAGGGCAGTCCTCACCAGCTTCCGTGACGGCAACAGCGGCCAGATTAACCAGGACATCCTGATTGTCCTCAAGCCAGGCCGCCACTTGCCTTTGCTCCATTTCAGCAAATACAGGCCCCAGTTCGGCAATGATTTTATCCCGAACCCTTTCCTTCAGCTGCTGGTCCCCGGGACTGTTGCTGTTGGCAATGACATGCAGGCGGATGACGTTTCCCTTTGCCAGCACTGTCCCCTGAGCAAAGAGCAACAACAACAAGAAAATAGTGCATGCAAATCTCATATTCCCCTGCATTATACATTCCCCATGTGGCTTTTGATGAATTTCAAGGCGCCTTTTTCCAATCTCGAGACCTGGGCCTGGGAGATGCCGATTGCTTCTGCCACCTGAATCTGGGTCAGTCCCATAAAAAAGCGTTTGTGCAATATTTCTTTTTCCCGAGGAGACAGTTTCTCCATAGCTTCTTTTAAAAGGAGTTTTTGCAGCCAACTGGTGCTGTCATTTTGCACATCCCGCACCTGATCCATGATGTATAAAGGGTCGGTGCTGTCGCTGAACACTGCCTCATGAAGAGAAAGAGGCTCAAAATTAGCGTCCAGGGATTGCACCACCTCTTCCGGCGACAGTTCCAGGACAGAAGCAATTTCTTCAATAGAAGGTTCTCTGCCCAGGGTTTTGGCCAGCCTCTCCCGGACTTGCAGCGCTTTATGAGCTGTCTTGCGCAGTGAGCGGCTGACTCGGATGGCGTTGTTATCCCGCAGGTAGCGGCGTATCTCCCCTAAAATCATGGGCACGGCATAGGTGGAGAATTTAACTCCGATGCCGGGGTCAAAGTTGTCTACAGCCTTCACCAGCCCGACACAGCCAACCTGAAAGAGATCGTCGATATTTTCACCACGGTTGTGAAATTGCTTTAAGACGCTGAGGACAAGGCGCAGATTGCCGGAAATAATTTTTTCCCGGGACTCTTTACAGCCCTGAAGTTTCTTTTGAAACAAGTTGTCCATCTCTTTGGCAGACAAAACTTGTAAGCTGTACGTGTCTATTGCGCTTAAAGTAACCCTTTTATTAAGCATGGCAATACCTCCTGGGGCCAGTATTTTCCTCCACCCCATAGTATTGCCATTTTTTTATAGATTTAAATCACGATGTTAATATACCCCTGGAGTTTTTATTCCCCAGACAACGCGGTCTCTCCCGGCGAGATCTTTTGCCAGCCGGGGAGAAAAACCGCCTTGGCGAAACATTTCCTGCACTTCCCTCCCCTGGCAGCAGCCGATTTCTACCAGCAACAGCCCTCCCGCCACCATGTAATGGTGAGCCTTGGAGAGCAGCCGCCTGTAGTGCCATAAGCCATCTTCCCCTGATACCAAAGCATCCCGGGGCTCATATTCAGTAATTTCCGGCTGCAAAGCTGCATATTCATCCTGGGGAATATAGGGTAGATTGGCGACAATGCACGCCAATTTGCCGCGATATTTTTCCAGGGGAGATAATAAATCTCCCTGGAAAAAAGTCACCCTTTGCTGAAGGCCAAACTTGGCAGCATTTTTTTTGGCAATTGCCAAAGCAGCAGGGGAGGAATCCACAGCGCAAAGCCTGGCTGAGGGCAGCAGCATTAACAAGCTGAGGCCAATGGCGCCGCAGCCAGTGCCGATGTCGGCAATGCACACTTCCTCACCGGGGAAATGCTTGTTTACTTGCTGGACGGCAAGTTCTACTAAAACTTCAGTTTCAGGACGGGGAATGAGTACAGCTTCTGTAACGTGAAAATCCCAGCCCATAAAGGGCCTAACACCGGTAATATACGCCAAAGGTCTTCGCTTTTTCCTTTGCTCCACCAAATGCCAATATTGCCTGGCCTGCTGGTCAGTGAGCAAATCTTCCTGGCGGGCCAACACTTCAGCCTGGGTCTTGCCCAGCAGCCAACATAAAAGAAGCTGGGCTTCAAACCAAGGCTGTTGAATACCGGCTTCTTTTAAAGTGGCAGCAGCTCGTTGCATTATTGCTCTGGCTTGCATTTAATCCATTTGTGCCAGGCGGGCTACCTGATCGGCGGCAATTAAGCTGTCGATTATTTCGTCTAAATCCCCGGCAAGAACTTCATTAAGCCTGTGGGTAGTGAGTCCGATTCTATGGTCGGTAACCCGGGACTGGGGATAATTGTATGTGCGAATCCGCTCGGAGCGGTCTCCAGTTCCCACCTGGCTGCGCCTTTGGGCAGCAAGTTCTTCATGTTGCTCTGCTTCAAGTTTTTCGTAAAGCCGTGAACGCAGAACTCGCATCGCCTTTTCCCTGTTTTTCAACTGGGATTTTTCATCCTGGCAGGAAACGACAATCCCCGTGGGGATGTGGGTAATTCTCACTGCCGATTGGGTTGTGTTGACACTTTGCCCTCCGGGACCGGTGGCGCAGAAAATGTCAATGCGCAAGTCATTGGGATCTATCTCCACTTCCACTTCTTCGGCCTCGGGAAGCACAGCCACAGTGATTGTAGAGGTGTGTATACGGCCTCCTGCCTCAGTTGCAGGAATGCGCTGCACCCGGTGAACGCCACTTTCAAATTTAAAACGGCTGTAAGCCCCCCGTCCTTCCAGGACAAAGATTATTTCCTTGATGCCGCCGATATCAGTGTAGTTGGAGCTGAGGATCTCCGTCTTCCATTGCTTCGACTCTGCGTATCGCGAATACATCCGAAACACTTCCATGGCAAAAAGCGCTGCTTCTTCGCCTCCGGCACCGCTGCGAATCTCGATTATAACATTCTTTTCATCATTCGGGTCCTTGGGGATAAGGAGGAGCTTGAGCTTTTCCTCCAGGCTTTTCAGCTGGGCTTCCAGCTCAGCGGCCTCCTCCCGGGCCATTTCAACGAATTCTGGATCTGCTTCCTCGGCAGCCAGCTCCCTGGCCTCCGCCAAAGCTTTATGGGTTTGCTGGTACCGGCGATAAGTCTCAACCGTTTCAGCCAGTGACGCGTGTTCCTTTGTCAGTTCCAGCCACAGCTTTTGATTTGTATTTACCAAGTCGGGATCGGAAATCTGCTTTTCCAACAGCATGTATTTCTCTTCTATGGCGGCTAATTTTTCAATCATGGTCTCACACCTTTTACCCTGAGATTCCATGCAGTATTATATCT
>JAAYHI010000125.1 GCA_012727415.1 Bacillota bacterium | reverse complement strand
TTCCCTGGAACAGGCCGAAGAAATCCTTAAAAGCAAGCGCCCCAATATCGGGATAAAGGAGTACCTCGACAATCTCAACGGGAATTCGGGAGCGAAGAAAAAAGGCCCCGGCAAAGGCAAGTAACCGGCCCAGTACAGCCGGTTCTTTTATATCCAGGGGCATTGAGGTATACTGACATTAGTAGAATGTTAAATTCAGGCAGGGGAAGTGCGATGATAATAGGTGTTGGCATTGACAGCATCGAGATTGACCGGGTGGGGGAGGCGGTGGACCTTAACCCCCGGTTGGGTCAGCGGCTCTTTACTCCCCGGGAGCTTGCTCAATTGCCCCCAGGGGCAAGGCGAGCGTCCCGGCTGGCGGCCCTTTTTGCTGTCAAGGAAGCGGTCTTTAAAGCTTTGGGAACGGGGCTTGCCGGCCATTCCTGGCAGCAGGTGGAAGTGCATCACAACCAAAGAGGAGCCCCCCAGGTGCAACTTTGGGGCAAGGCCGCCGAGACTGCTGCCGGCTTGGGAATTTCGCGGCTGCACGTATCTGTCAGCCATGATCAGGGGCGGGCAGTTGCAATCTGCATAGCAGAGGGGGAAGATAGATGCAGTGGTTAGTCAGTGGTGAGCAGATGCGGGAAATCGACAGGCGGGCGATAGAAGAGTACGGCCTGCCTGGCCAGAACCTGATGGAAGCAGCTTCTGCCTTTGCTGCCTCCGTCGTTGCGGAAGTCAAACCGCAAGGGCAAATAGTGGTGGTGACGGGCGCCGGCAACAATGGCGGCGACGGCTGGGGAATTGCGCGGCACCTGGCTGCCCGCTCCCTGCCGGTGAAAGTGGTTACCGCCATCAGCCCCGAGGAATTGCAGGGCGATGCTGCCTTGCAGTACCAGGTCTATGCCAGTCTTGGCCTGCCCTGGGAGAAATACCAGGATCCCGGCCAGCTTGCCGAGGGTGTAGTTATCGTCGATGCCCTGTTGGGAACCGGCCTCCGGGGTGAGGTCCGGGGGAAGGCGGCGGAGATTATCGCTGCCATCAATGCCGCTGCCGGGAAGGTGGTGGCGGTGGACATCCCTTCCGGATTGCCGGCAGAGTTTGTCCCCCCCGCCGGTGCTGTTGTCCAGGCTGATGCCACCGCTACTTTTGGCCTGGCCAAGGCAGGCCTCTATACTGCCGCCGGCCGTCAGGCAGTGGGCAAGATCTGCATTAACCCCATTGGCCTGCCGGAGGCACTGCTGCAGGACACAGGCCTGGTGTTAAATAATAAAGGCCATGCCGCCAGGGGATTGCCCCTGCGGAATCTCGACAGCCATAAGGGCAGCTTCGGCCACGGCCTCCTGGCTGCAGGCAGCCGGGGCATGAGCGGTGCCGCCATGCTGGCAGGGACAGCGGCTTTGCGCTCGGGAATCGGCCTCCTGACCATAGCATGTCCCAGCGAAATTCAGCCCCTGGTGGCGGCCAATATTTGGGAAGCCCTTACCCTGCCCCTGCCGGCATCTGCCCAGGGCGAGTTTTCACCTGAAGCGGCTGCTCAGGTGCCCCTGGGTAAGTTTACTGCGGCGGCCATAGGCCCCGGGTGCAGGACAGGACCGGGAACCAGGGCTTTGGCAGGACGCCTCCTAAAAACTCAATTGCCCCTGGTAATCGATGCCGATGGCCTTAATGTGCTGGCCCCTGGCATTCCCCGGCGGGAAGGGCCCACCGTCGTCACCCCTCATCCCGGAGAAATGGCGAGATTATTGGCGTGCACAGTTGAGGATGTGCTGGCAAACCCCCTGGAGATTTGCCGCCGGGGCGCAAGAGCCTGGGGATGCGTGGTGGTCCTCAAAGGGGCTACGACTTGCATCGCTGATTCCACAGGCAGGGCTGCCCTCAACATCACCGGCACTCCCGGACTCGCCACAGGCGGTTCCGGGGATATTCTCACCGGGCTGATCCTGGGATTGCTGGCCCAAAGAGCTGAGCCCTTTGCCGCCGCTTGTGCTGCAACGTGGCTGTTGGGCACAGCATCAGAGCTGGCGGCCAGGGAGTCGGGCATTGTCTCCCAGCTGCCCCGGGATGTCCTCGCTGCCCTTCCCAAAGCCATCAATTCCCTGCATGCAGCTGTCGGGGAATACTTCCCGGAGGAAGAGATATAATTTACTGGAGGGGATTCCAGTGAATATATCGCGGCTTAAGGGGACCAGGTTGGCAGCGCTGTTGCTGGCTGCCCTTATGCTTTTAGGGGGGTGCAATTCCGCCGCCCGGGCCCGGGAATGGGCAACAGCTGCTGAGCAAAGGCAGTGGCAGGCCAGGTACCGCATTGTCTTCCATCAGGATGACGGTGACATTGAGATGACGGTAGCGGAAACACGGGGTGAGACCCTTGTCCTGGATATTACAATGCCCCGGGGGGCAATGCGCCTGGAGTATGACAGGGACAAAATGCTGCTGGATTTGGATGCAGGTAATTTGCAGTGGCAGGACGATTCTCCCCCCATTCCCTATTACACCTTGACAGAGCTGGCTAGGCAGGTTGCTGCCGCCCCGGAGCTGGGCTTTAAAGGAGGCTGGACGGAGTGCAAGGACTACCGGGTGATGGTCAAAGGAGGGGTCCCCCGAGAAGCCTCTTATCTGTCAGAGTGGACCCTGTATGTAGAAGAATTTAATTGGGACTAACAGCCAGACAGCAGTCTGGCTTTGGTATGCGGATTCCGGGATTATGCAGGAGACTGGCAGCTTTTAGTCGAATATAGAAGGACAAGGAATACAGGGGGTCAGAAAATGAGTACGAATGCCGTGGTGCGTCAGCAATTTTTATTGCGGGCTCTGGCCAGCAGCAAAAATGGGCGCACTGCCGAGGATCTGCACAGGGAGCTGTCAAAGAGCCTGCCAGATGAGGTTTCTCTGCGCACAATCTATCGGGATATCGACGACCTCAGCGCTATTTTCCCCGTTACCGAAGAGCAGAGGGGCCAGAAGACATACTATATGCTGCTGGATTCCTTTAAGTTGGAGGAAATCTATTGTTCCTTCGCCGAGCTGATGGCGGTGATCTTTGTCAACAGGTTGCTGGAGAGTTTGGGCCGCGATCCCATAACCGAGGCCGGCATTAAGTTGACTCAGCGCCTGATTGCAGGTCTGCCGGAGCCTCAGCGCTTATACCTCCAAGAAATATACCAGAATTTCCGGGTGGAGTTTTCCGGCAGCGAAGGCCGGGGAGCGCAAATCCTGCAGGTGTTCGCCGATGCCATCCGCTTGCAGAAGGCTGTAAAGATCCAGTACAATGCCTTTGCCTCCGGTGAGTCCTCGGAGCGGATTATCCACCCTTATACTATTTACTTCCGGCAGCAATACTATATAGTGGCATGGTGCACCTCCCGCGATTCTATCCGGGAATTTCGCCTGGACAGGATACAGGAGGCAGAAATCCTGGAAACATATTTTGAGCCCGATCCTTCCTTTGACTATGAGGAGTACAGCAAGAGGTGCTGGCTGGCCCTGAAGGGAGAAGAGGATTATCGGGTTGTGCTGCGCTTTACACCCGAGTACAGTCCCTTCATCAAAGAGTATATGGGAAACAAGGCTGATGTGTTAAAGGACCTGCCCGATGGCAGCCTGGAGTACCACAAGACCGTCAGCATGCTGGACGAGATCTTCGCCTGGGTCCTCAGCATGGGCACCGAGGTGGAAGTCCTGGCCCCGGAGGAACTGAAAACCATGGTAAAGGAAAGCGTCCGCAAGCAGGCGGAAAAACTCGGACTGCTGTAAGGGCACTGTCCTGGGAATACTGAGTGCGGAATACTATCAGGCAGAAAGGGGGAAGACCCGTTGACAAAACTTCTTTATTTGGGCCATTCCTGCTTTGTGTTAAGCAATGGCGGAGACAGTGTGATTTTTGACCCGTATATCAATGGCAATCCTGGTGCAGGAGAGCACACGCCTTTATCTCTGAAGGTAAATTATGTGCTGGTCAGCCATGCCCATGGCGATCACCTGGGTGATGCCGTGGAAATATGTCAGCATAATAACGCAGTGTTAGTTTCCACCTTTGAGGTGGGCAACCTGTGTCGCAGTCAGGGTGTCAGCCGCATCCACACCGGCCATATCGGCGGCAGGGCCAATTTCCCCTTTGGCTACCTGCGTTTTACCCCTGCCCTTCACGGGGCGGGTGTGGCCGGGGGGCTGGCCTGCGGGTTTTACCTGAACTTTCATCAGACAGGTATTTATTTTGCCGGCGATACCGGGCTGTTCTCGGATATGGCGCTGCTGGCGAAGCTGGAGAATATTGATTATGCCCTGCTGCCAATTGGGGACAACTATACTATGGGGCCCTCTGACGCAGTCCTGGCAGTGGAGATGTTGCGCCCCCGGGTGGTAATCCCCATGCATTACAATACCAATGAACTGATTATTCAGGACCCTCATCTCTTTAAGGCGGCAGTAGAGGCGAAAGGCCTTTCCCGGGTGGAGGTCATGGAGCCGGGACAGGAACTGGAACTCAAATAAAAAGAACCCGGCCGGGTTCTTTTCCCCTTGGGGCTATTTATTTAAGCTGAGGAAAAAGTTCTTCTTTTGCACATAGTCCCCGAAGGGGGGCAGGGGATTGGCTTTGCCCCTCAGGGCATCGGCAATGCCCTGGAACAGCAGTGAGAGAAAGAGCAAGGCAGCAGTAATGGCAAGGGGCCATTTTAGCAGGGCAAAGAAGGGCCCTGGCAGCATTGCAGTTGCAACTGCCAGCACAAAGAGCAGCCATATCCACAGAGCTTGTCTGGCGTGAAAGAATATCAGGGAATCCTTGCCCTTAAAAAACAGGAGCAGGGCGGAAATTACAGGGACATAGCTGCAGGCGGCCCATATCCTTCTCGGTGTAGCAGGCTTCATGCTAATTCCTCCCGGAAGTTGTTGTCATTATAGTTCGCCATGGGGCCAATGTTTTCCTGTAAGCGAGAATGTAAATGTGCCCTGGGGCAATCCTGTTTAAAAATAATGATTAGGGGAGTAGACCATGATTAAAGAAGGCCTGGAAAAGATAGTGGGGGCAGAGGCAGTGCTCCGGCAGCAGCCCTTGTCTCAATATACTTCATTGAAAGTAGGCGGCGCTGCGGAGTACCTTGTAAAACCCAAAGCTTATCATGAGGTGGCAGAGATAATAGCTTTTTGCAGTGCCAGGGACATCCCCTGGCGTGTGCTGGGCAGGGGAACCAATGTCCTGGTCAGCGATCAGGGCCTGGAAGGTGTGGTAATTTCCCTGACGGACAACCTTGCGAAAATCACCGTTGCCGGGGCAAAAATCATTGCTCAGGCCGGGGCTTCCCTCCCCAGGGCAAGTTCGGTTGCCTTGGTGAATAAACTTACCGGCCTGGAATTTGCCGCCGGGATTCCAGGTTCTGTGGGCGGCGCCGTGGTCATGAACGCCGGGGCCTATGGCGGCGAGATGAAGGATGTGCTGCGGCGGGTACAGGCAGTAAACAGCCAGGGAGAACTGGTTACCTTTGCTGCCCAAGAGATGGAGCTGGCGTACAGATCCAGTGTTTTTCAGCACAACGGCCATGTAGTGCTGGAGGCAGAATTAGAATTGGTGCCCGGGGACCCCTTGGCTATTCAGGAGAAGATGGATGACTTCAACCGCCGCCGCCGGGAGAAGCAGCCTCTGGAAGCCGCCAGCGCCGGCAGTACCTTTAAGCGGCCGGAAGGGCATTATGCCGGCCAACTGATAGAATCCTGCAATTTAAGGGGAACTGCCCTGGGAGGGGCAGCGGTTTCCGAAAAACACTGCGGCTTTATAATCAATACCGGGCAGGCAACAGCCCAGGATATTTACGACTTAATTCGCAAGGTCCAGGCAGAGGTGGAGAAAAGGCACAATGTTCGCCTTGAACCCGAAGTGAAGATTTGGGGAGAATTTCGTGATACCAGGTAGATTCCTGGATGTGCTGGCGGAATACCGGGGCAAGAAGGTGCTGGTCCTCTGTCACGACGATGCTGACAGCGATGCCCTGGGAGCTGCCTGGGTGCTGGCAGATTTGCTGGGAGGGAAGACCGGGGTTCCCAGGACCATCAGCGAACATGCCCGGGAGCTGCAATTCAGGCTGAAGATGCAGATTGTCTATGGCCCCAACCCCGAGGACTATGACCTGACAATTGTGGTGGATACCGCCGATGCCCAGCAGTTGCCGGACTGTGTCCCGGCAAAATACCTGCTGGTGGACCACCACAGCAACAATACCCTGGCCCGGGGCGCCCTGGCGGCATTTGTCGAGGAGGCAGATGCCACTTGCTTGCTGGTATGGAGAATCTGCCAGCGGTTGGGGTATAAATTGCAGAGTTATCACTCCCTGGCGCTGGGAGCAGGGATTATTGGGGATACCAGGTACCTGGCCACTGCCGCCAACAGCACCATTGCCGACCTGGCCGCCATCCTGGAAGAAGGCGGCGTCAGCTTCCAGCAACTTCTGGACATCTTCCGCATAAGCAGCCGGATTGACCGGGAGATACGGCTGGAGGCGGCCCTTTCCGCCCAGCTGCACAGAATCGGAAACTGCCTGGCGGTCAGTGCCGTTGTGCGCAAGAATTATGTATACTACATTGCCATGATGCTGGTGGAACTGGGAGCAGATATTGCCCTGGTGGGCTACCAGCAAGGAGATGACTGCTTTATTCGCCTGGCGAAAAACCCTGCCGCAGTTCCCTGTCTCGACTGCTATGCTATAATGTCAGAGGCAGCCGCAGGTTATTCCCGCACCAACCTTTGGGGGGATGCAGATTATGCTGGGTTTAATGGCCAGGCCCCCACTGCGGAGGTTATCGGGAAGATAATTTCTGCCCTCCGGGCCGCTGAGGCCAGAGACGGATCCTGTCAGTGCAGTCAGCAGCAAGATAAATAACAGGTCTGTTGCCTGTCATTCTTTGCGGTTTTTTTTCCGGTGCCAGACAAGCATCGCGATGTTAACAGCGATGGCAAGCATCAGTATGGCAAACAGGGGGTAGTAGCTTTGGAGGCTGCGGACTGCGCCCACAAACACGGCAGCAGATACTTCCTTCATCCTTCTGCCCTCCTTAAGAGAGTGTTTTGTATATTATATCATGGCAGCAGGCGGCGGGGTTGACAAAGTGCCCGTCAGAGAGGACAATATTACCAGAGTAATGGGGGTAACAAAATGTATGTAAAAAACATAATGACAAAAGATGTATATACAGTCACTCCTGAGGTCAGTTTGTATGACGTCCTCAGGATACTGGAAGAACACAATTTTGACGGTATTCCTGTTGTCGACAAAGGAAGAGTTGTAGGCGTAGTCGATGAGAAGATGATTATGCGAGAGTTTTGCGCCTGTTGCGCCTTGCAAAACCAGGAGGCCGGTATCGATACCGATATGCCCATTCCCTTTGCTTCCACTAAAGTCGCCATCGAACCAGACAAGCGCCGCATCGCTCACTTCCTGCATCGCAGAACTGTCAGCGAGCTTCTGCGGCCAGAGCAGGTGCTGGTGATTAATGCAGATGAGCCCATTGCGCAGGCCTCTTCCTTAATGCTCCAGCATGAGGTGGACTTGCTTCCCGTCGTCGATAATGACAACCAGCTTGTGGGTATCCTCACCAAGGGCGATGTCCTCCGAGCCTATAGCGAAATCCTTTAAATTTTAGGCAACCTGCCCCCGGCAGGTTGATTTTTAAAGGGAAGATCAATTGGGTGTCGAAATAATTTTTTGAGGTGATCCCCTTGAAAGACTTGAGTGCAGGCATAGTTGCTCTGGTGCCGGCATTTATATTGTGGCGGTTGGGAGCAATTACCGATGATGCATATTTATACTTCATCAGTGGGGCCGGAGCGGTGGTTCTTTGTCTTCTTGTCTACTATTTGCTGGCAAAATGGCATCACGGCGGCGTGCTGGTGTTCCTTACCCTGGGTATCCCCCCCATGGGCTATATCTTTGTGGCAGTGCGCTACCCGGTATTTATCCCGCTTTTTTTAGTGGCAGCTGTCATTGTTTTGCTTACAGCCTTAACCGGCGCTATGATCAGCGACACCTGGTCCTGGGAAGGCATAGGCATTAACCTGGCCTTTATGACGACGGTGACCTTTGTCATCATCGCCTTTGGCTTCAGTCTTGGCGTTGTCTGGGTAGAGTCTGCCTTAATGGCCACCGGTGCCTTTGCCATTACCCGCCTTTGTGAAGTGGATTTGCTCAGTTGGCTGGCCCTCTTTCCGCGCAGAATATACCAGGGCCTGGAAAATCTTTGGCGCTGACCTATATTAATTTCCTGCAAGTCTAATCCTACTGCCAGAAAATCTTCTCCGCTGGCGTATTATATAATGAAAAGGCGAGCCAAGGGATTTCGGCAATATTCGACACCCGGATGGTGTATAATCTCTTGGTGAAGTAACATCCTTATAAGGGGGGGATGAGATGGCAGTTAAGGTTTTGATTGTGGAACAGGAATGGGAGGCCGATGTCTGTGCCTGCATTGTCAAAGACCGCAAAGAGGCTCAGATGGTAGTCTACCCGGTTCAGGAGAGATGGGATGCCCAAACCAGTATTTACTTAGTTCCCAACCGCGATGCACAACTCAAGGTCTTCATTGCGAATGATCCTTGTGAAATATAATCAAAATTATGTAATCTGAGCAGGATTTTAACCCCCCTCTGTAGAACTAATTATGAAGCAATGCTGAGGGGGGTAATCTATGTTATGTCCTGATTGTGGCAACGAAATGCCCGATAAGGCTAAGTCTTGTTCCAACTGCGGTCGTTCATTGGCCACGAGGAAGCCATCGGGTGGGGGGTCCATGGCTGTTAAGATAATTATGGCAGTATTGGCTGTTGCCCTTGTGGCCGGTGCTGCATATGCCTTCGTTTCGCAACTTCAAAGTGACGCTGGAGAAGGCCCCCATTTTGATCCCAGCGTGCAATGGGTGCCAATGGACTTTTCCGATTATGGTATTAAAATGGAAGTTCCGGGAGTGGGCTGGAGTCTCTATTATGATGCCCAATCCCAGGTAGTTTTCAAGGATGATTTGCGTGGGACGCTGGACATCAGTTTCCTGGGGGCTTTGGCTCTTAACCCTGACGCCCATCGTGTCGACAATAAGCCGGAGATATTCAAAGTACTTTCCCAGGAATCAGTCTTTATTAAAGGCCTGGGTGAGGCGTTGTATACCATTGTCTCCTGCAGAGAGGATGGCTCTCTGGTCAACAAGCATCAGCTATACTTCAAGCGGACTTATAAGCCCGCCAATCTGCAGCCCCAGACATTTACATATGTCATCACCTTGACTTGTTCCAGCGGTACTGATTCCCAATACGCGCCACTCTTCCGGCATATTATTGACAGTCTAGAATTATACGAGTAACTGATCGGGCCTATGGCCCACTTTTTATTTTCGGGAAAAGGAGTGATGATATGGCGGAAGTCAGTCTTATTGCCACAGCTGCCTTTGGTTTAGAGGCAGTAGTGGCCAGGGAGCTAAAGGCCGTTGGCTATTCCCGGCAAAGAGTGGAAAATGGTAGGGTGCATTTTACCGCGGCTCCCGAGGCTATAGCCAGGGCCAACCTCTGGCTGCGTTCAGCGGACAGGGTGCAGCTGCTGCTGGGGGAATTCGAAGCCAGGACCTTTGATGAGCTATTCGAACAGACCAAGGCCTTGCCCTGGGAAGACTGGATTCCCAAAGACGGCGAATTCCCGGTGCAGGGCAAGTCTGTAAAATCCCAACTTCACAGTGTTCCCCATTGCCAGGCCATAGTGAAAAAGGCCATTGTCGAAAGGCTGAAGCAGAAATACCGGGTGCAATGGTTTCAGGAAACCGGCCCCCTTTATTCGGTGCAGGTTGCCCTCTTGAAGGACAAGGCAACCCTGACCATTGACACCAGTGGTGCAGGGCTCCACAAGCGAGGCTACAGGACACAAGGGGGACAGGCACCCCTTAAGGAGACCCTGGCTGCGGCCCTGGTGCAACTGAGCCACTGGCGGCCTGATCGCCTGCTGCTGGACCCCTTTTGCGGGTCCGGGACTATCCTGATTGAGGCGGCAATGATAGGAGACAATATTGCTCCCGGTCTTACCCGCCGTTTTGCTGCTGAAGACTGGCCCCAACTGGGCAGAGAATTGTGGCAGGCAGCCAGGAGGGATGCCAGTCAGGCAATGGAAGACAATCCTCTGAAGCTCCAAGGATCAGATATTGACGAAAGGGCGGTGGCAATAGCCCGCAGCAATGCAGACAATGCCGGGGTGGGAGACAAAATTCACTTCCAGCGGCGAGAGCTGGCTGAAGTGCGTTCTTCTGTGCAGTTTGGCTGCCTTATTACCAATCCACCTTATGGCGAAAGGCTGCAGGCTCCCCGGGAGCTTTACCGGGAAATGGGCAAAGTCTTTGCCCCCTGGGATACATGGTCCCTTTACGTCATCACCAGTGACACTGAGTTCGAGAAATATTTCGGCCGCAGGGCAGACAAAAAACGCAAGTTGTATAATGGCCGTATTGAATGCGATTACTATCAGTATATTGGTCCGCCACCGCCGCGGCGAGGAGGGGAAGAATGAAAAAGCTTGCCCTGGCAGCAGCCATTTTGTTGGCTGTGGCATTGGTGGTGTACTTTATTGCTTCCCGGGATTTGGGGGAAGCCCGAAAAGCCGTTGCAGAGCTGTTGGCCGGCATTGCCGGGGATAAAATCCCAGAGGATTCCCCTGCTTCCGTCCGGGGGTTTGCCGAGGCCTTGCAGGAATTTGGCCTCCCTCAGTGGGAGATTGCCTCCCTGAGGCGGGTGTTCTTTGGCAAGGCAAAGGCCGTCATTAATCTGCAGGCAGAGGGAGAAAAGGGGAGCATTGTCCTGGGATTAACTAAGGACAAGGGCCGGTGGCGGGTCTCCCGGGCCCCTGCGACGACACTGGACGTCGCCCTTGTGCAGGGCCTGCCTCGCCTGAACCTGAAAATCGGGGAAAAGGTGGTGGCGTCCCGGGAGTTGGTCCCTCTGGGGACAGATAAGTTGCTTACGGTGCAAGGAGAGCACTGGGAGTGGCTGCGCAGCGGCTGGGTGGAAAACAAGCCCTGGTTCCGCTCCTTTGTCCAGGGGCAGCCAGGGAGGCTGCTGGTGGGCATGGAGGCAGTGGAACTCTTTGCTTGGGATGGCAAGCTGGCAGCGGCCTTAGCCCCGGAAAGCTTTGGGTATGAGTTCATTCGCGTCAATATCAGCACTACGGATCATAAGAGTGTCTTTCATCCCCGGGTTACCATCAGTTCCTCTGGCCGCTGGCAGGTAGCTGAGGCAGTAACGGGGTTTTCCCGGCAGCTGGCTGCCGGCACTGTATCCCTGGAGCCTACGGCTAATGGCATAAAGCTGTCGGGAGGATTCGGGGAGGAGGGCTATAGTCATCGCCTGCTCTTCACTTCCCTGGAAGATACCCCTCTGACTGTTGCTTCCATTACCCGCTCCGGCAAGCGGCCGGCGTATTTTGGCTCCCTGGAGGTGGCCCCCATGCAGGGGGGACTGGTTATTGCCAATGAACTGCCCCTGGAGCAGTATCTCTGCTATGTCGTTCCCAGCGAGATGCCCAGCTCCTTTGGCCCCGAGGCCATGGCGGTTCAGGCTATTGCTGCCAGGACATATGCAGTGAGCAACATGGAGGCTTCCGGTTGGCAATCCACTTCTGCCCATGTGGTGGACAGCGTCCTCAGCCAGGTTTACAACAACAGCGGCACCAACCCGGTGGCCCTGGAGGCTGTGGCTGCCACCCGCGGGCAGATTATCGCGGCGGGAGAAAGGCCTGCTGACATCCGTTATTTTTCTACCAGCTGCGGCTTTTCCGCCAATTCCCATGAAGTCTGGTTCGGCAAGCCAGTGGCCTGGCTCAGTTCCCGGCCTCAGTTTCCCGGCACCCTGGAAATAGGCGATGAAGAGAGCTTCAGAGATTTTATCCTCAATCCCCCCGCCGAGGCCTATGACCAGCAATCCCCCTGGTTCCGGTGGCATTTTTCCCTGCCCGCCAGCCAGCTGACGCCTATGCTGGAGAAGGCCCTGGAGGATATCTTTCAGGCCGATGCCCAGTGCGTGGAAAGGCTGGAGGGGGATGAGTACATTGCTGCTGCAGAAGTGCCCCCTAATCCCATCGGTGAGCTTCTTGACCTCATTCCTGTCCAGCGGGGCGAGGGGGGAATTCTGAAGGCAGTGGAAGTAAGGGGCAGCCTGGGCAGTTGGAGAATCTCCCGGGAATATTATATTCGCCAGCTCCTGGCACCCAAGGGCTTCTCCCTGCAGCGCCATGACGGCAGCAGTGTCAAAGGCCTTGCCTTTCTCCCCAGTGCCTTTGTCTTTTGGGACAAGGAATGGCAGGGCGATTCACTGGTGCGCTTGAGCTTCTATGGCGGCGGTAATGGCCATGGGGTGGGCATGAGCCAGTATGGAGTCAAGGAACTTGCCCGCCGGGGCTGGAGCCCCAGGGAAATTATCAGGCATTACTTCCCCGGGACAGAAGTTGTGGATATTTACGCCAAAGAAAATTAGAGCCCCTCGGGGCTCAACTTGTTTTTTGCCATTGGGCGGAAAGTCTGGGGCCCAGGAAATGTGTAAGCAGCAGGTGGACAACCTGGGCCAGAACCATGCCCCCCAGGAGGTCTGCCACCACATGTTGCTTGACAAAAACCGTCGAGAGAATTATTGCCCCGCCCATAATCCATACTGCCGCCCGGGCGGCCTTGGTCAATCCTTCTGCCCTGGCAGCTCCCAGCATCAGCGCGTAAGTGATGAGGACGTGGAGGCTGGGGAAGGCGTTATAGGGTTGGTCAATGCTGTATATTAACTGTACCAGCCGGGAAAACAGGTCGGTGCCGGGGATGGCGGGGCGCGGGACAGTGGTCTGGAAAAGGGAATAGGTTAAGTAACTGAGGAGCTGGCCTGCAATCATAGTCAGCAAGGTTAGGGCACACTGTCTTTTATCTTTAAGGCCCAGGAGCAGGACTACTCCCGGCAGGAAGAGGTACCAGCTGACATAGGGCAGTATCCAGACCCCGGAAAAAGGAATGCCCTCATCCAGGGCTGTGCTTAAACAGTATGTAGTTTCCCGGGGGTGGTTAAACAGGGGATAGAGGGCGGTGAGCAGGGCATAGACAGCCGCCAGGATAAGCAGTGCCCTTTGCGGTCGGGTTTGGAAGCTAAAAATTTTCTTCATCTACGCTCTCCTTTGCTGGAATGTTTGCGCAAGATCAGGATGCATGGCCCAAAACACCTCGCGACGGAGGACATAAGTGAGGGCATCAAAGGGCTGTCCCTTGACTTGCCGAAAGTCCTTTTTCCGTTCCCACAGGCTGAAGCAGCACTTGCCAGCCAGCTTCATCATCCTGATGTTGCCGGACCAGGTCTGACAATAGATGCCCTTGTTGCCGGTAGCTGCAAACAGATAGGCCAGCCAGAGGCGAAAGGCCATAGTGCCAAGGCCCTTTCCCCAGTAACTGCTTTCCCGCAGGCCGATACCCACCGCAAGCCTTTCTCTGTCTCCGTCAATGTAGTAGACGTTGACCAGGCCGATATGGGTGCCGTCACGGTGGCAGATTTCCAAAGTCCTGCGGATGGCAGGCAGGGGTTCCTGAAGTTGCCTCTCCATATGCTCCAGGTACCTGCTGATGAAGTTGGGATTATTGCTCTCCCAGGGGGCATCCCATTCCAGCCAGGCGGTCTCGGTGCTGAGCCAGCGCCGGTGGTCGGGAATGTCGGCGGGAATGCGGTCTCTGAGGATGATATCTTGATATTGCAGGACTAAGGGCTCCATGGAATCACCTCAATAATGAGTATACCCCAATATTAGAGGCGGTTCTACTTATAAAGAAACCCGGCCTTTTGGCCGGGTTTTCTAGCCTGCGCTCTGCAGGTCTTCGGCAAACTGCATATCGTGGAGGCGGCGGTAGATTCCCTTTAAGTTCAGGAGTTCCTGATGGCTGCCCTCTTCCGCCAGCTGCCCTTCGGCAATGACCAGGATGCGGCTGGCATTTTGCACCGTGGCCAGGCGGTGGGCGATGACGAGAGTGGTTCGCCCTTGTTTAAGCTGGCTGAGGGCAAGCTGGACCTGCTCTTCGGATTCGGTATCCAGGGAGGAGGTGGCTTCGTCAAGGAGGAGGATGGGGGCATCCCGGAGAATTGCCCGGGCGATAGCTATGCGCTGGCGCTGGCCGCCGGAAAGGTGGCTGCCCCTTTCTCCGACGGGAGTCTGATAGCCTTCCGGCAGTTCCGTGATAAAATCATGGGCATATGCCGCCTTGGCAGCGGCAATGATCTCTTCTTCACTGGCGCCGGGTTTGCCAAAGGCAATGTTTTCGGCAATGGTGCCGCTGAAGAGATAGGATTCCTGGGGCACGTAGGCAATTTTCTCCCGCAGTGCAGTGAGAGAATATTGGTCTATGCCCTTCCCCAATATGGAGATGGCGCCGCTGCCGGGAGGGTAGTAACCCAGCAACAACTTGAACAATGTGCTCTTGCCGCCGCCGCTGGGACCCACCAGGGCGACAGTCTCCCCGGCAGCAACTTCCAGGTTGATGTCGCGGAGGACAGTGTCGTCGCCGTTATAGGCAAAGGACACGGCCTCCATGTTGACGGCAGCATTGCTCGCTGAGGGAACGGAGGGCAGTTCTATTACCTGGGGCTCGGCAGGGGCATCGAGGACTTCCAGCACCCTTTTTCCTCCTGCCAGAGAGGACTTGAGGTCGGCAAGAAAATAGCCAAAGGCCGAGAAGAAAAATCTCACGCCGTTTTGCAGTTGCACAAAGAGGGCGATGGTTTCCAATTGGTACCAACCTCTGAGGACGAGATAGCCGCCGACAAACACGACGATGAGAAAGAAGAAGTTGCCATTGAAGGTGGCAAAGGCGTTGACCCTGGCTGCATACTTAGTGCGGGTCAGCCCCTTGTTGACAGCATCATTATTAGCTTCCAGGAATTTCTCCTCCGCCCTCTTGCGGCTGTCAAACATGCGGATGACCTGGTTGCCGTTGGCGATGTCGGAGATGCGTTCGGTAACCACTCCCAGAGCCTTCTGGACCGCTTCGGCAGCTTTGTCCATGGGCTTTGCCAGCCGACTGTTGATAACCAGGTGAGCAACCCCCAGGGCCAGCACGAAGAGGGCCAGTTTCCAATCGGCGATAAACATGACGACAGCCGAGGAGAGTCCTTCCAGCACAGTTTCTATTACCATGACCAATTGCATGCTGTATGCTTTTTCTGCAGTTTGAATGTCGTTAGTGGCCCGGGAAGTGAGATCGCCGCTGTGCCTGGCATCCAGCCAGCGCGACTTTACCCGCATAAGGCTCTTAAATACCAGGGAGCGTATATTGGCAGTGCCGCCGACAACGGCAGTTTCATAGAGCCAGTTGCCCAGGGGCATTAGCACCATGAACATCACCAGGCCCCCAAACATATAGGCGATGCTGGAGTAGAGGACTTGCAGATCACTGCTTTGGGCCGCCCTGACAAAGAGCATTAATGAGAAGGCAGTGAGGATATTAATACTGGCAGAGACCAGGGCGATGATTGCCAGGCCGGTGAAATACCTGCCTTTCCTGGGGATCATCGCCATGAGGCGCTTCAGGTTTTTAAACATCAGGCCACACCTCCTGTTTCTGTTTCTGTGCCGAGCTGGCGCAGGTAGAGCTGGCGGTACAAGCCGCCCCGGTCCAGGAGCTCCTGGTGCTTGCCCTCTTCAACTATCCGTCCCTCATCGATGACCAGTATTCTGTCGGCATTGCGGATAGTGGAAAGGCGGTGGGCAATTACTAATGTGGTGCGGCTGGCAGCCATTTTATCCAGGGCATCCTGGACCAGGCGTTCCGATTCGGTGTCCAGGGCCGATGTGGCTTCATCCAGCAAGAGCAGGGGGGCATCGAGGAGAATGGCCCGGGCCAGGCTTAGGCGCTGGCGCTGGCCGCCGGAAAGATTGGCACCCCGTTCCTCCAGGACATGGTCGTAGCCATTGGGCAGCTGGACAATAAACTCATGGGCATTGGCCTGGATTGCAGCCGCTTCAATTTCATCCCGACTGGCATCGGGCTTGCCCAAAGCTATGTTTTCGGCGATGGTGCCGGGGAATAAAAAGGTATCCTGGCTGACCATGGCCATTTGCCTGCGGGCTGCCGATAGCTTCCACTTGTCCAGGGGCTGATTGTAGAGGAGGACTTGCCCTTCCTGGGGAGGGTAAAAGCCCACCAGGACTTTAAAGACTGTCGTCTTGCCTGCGCCGCTGGGCCCCACCAATGCCACCGTCTCCCCGCGTTGGAGGTGAAAACTGAGGCCCTTGAGAATCGGCTCGGAATTGTAAGCAAAAGTGATATCCTTAGCCTCGAGAATAACCTCCTGGCCATTGCTGAATACTTCCCCGTTCTGCCTCTCCCGGGGCTGGTCGATGAGCTCGTATAAGCGTTCAAAGGCAGCAGTGGCTTTTTGGTGCTCGCTCATGGCATGGGGCAGCCGGGACAGAGGATGGGATACGGTGTTTATCATATTCATGAAGGCTATGACGCTGCCCGGGGTCATGCGGCCAGTGACTACAAACCAGCCGCCTATGGCGAGGGGAAGAAAAAAGGGGATAAAGCCTGATGCCACCGAGCACATGCGGACAAAAGCTTGCTGGCGTGCCAGGCGCCTGCCCTGGACAATGGTGGCGACAATGGCCTCGTCCTGCCGCCTTTGCATTTCATCCTGGAGGTTGTAGGCCTTGACCACCTCTGCCCCTCCCAGGGCATCCTGAGTGCTGTTGTTGACCAGGGCCAGACTTTCCTGGAGCTGGCCGCTGATTTTCTCCACCGGCTTGGAGACCTTAGCAGTGATAATAATAGAAACAGGAATAATTGCCAGGAGAATGAGGGTCATTACCCAGTCTAAATAGAAGAGGTAGGCAAGCCCCAGAATCCCTCCCAGGGGGAGGCTGAAAAGCCAAAAGAGCTGAAAATAAAGGTAGTGGCGAACCAAACCGGCATCATTGGTCAAGCGGGAGAGCTGGTCGCCGGTATGAATGGTATCCAGTTTGGAAACCGGCATTTCCAGCAGGCTTTCTACCGCCAGCCGCCGCAATTCTCCCGCCCCCCGTTCAGAGATTTGGGCAAGGACCTTGGTTCTGATCAGGACAACGAGGCCCAAGCTAGCAATTACAAGGATTGTCGCCGCTACCAGGACGCCGAAATTGGCAGCTCCCGGCTGAAAAACCGCGTCAATCATGCGGCGCAGGAGTTCCCCCGTTGCCGGTGCCGAAATCCCTTCCAGCACCATGAGGATCCCTGCCGCCCAGGCCCACTTCCTGAGTTTGGGCACCAGTTTAAACATGCGCAGCAGAGGCTTAAATTTCATGTATCTGACCTCCCCTAATGTAAGTGCCTATATCATAACAGATATATTTTGCAAGTCAAGACCTTTTCTTAAGAATATTAATGTGAGGTTTAAACTATTTAAGGGCGGGGGACTGTGGTGTAAAATTCCTTTTTTCTCCTGCAGGTTTTTTCCTCCTTAGTGAAGAAAATTGTTGAAAGAACTGATAGTGCAAGGAGGGAATGGAATGCTGACTGCTGTCATCCTTGCCGCCGGCAGTGCCAGGCGCATGGGCAGGCTCAAACAGCTGTTGCCCTGGCAAGGGGAGAAAACAATCCTGGAAACTGTAGTCGAAACTGTGCTTGCTTGTCCTGAGTTCGATGATGAAGTCCGGGTAGTGCTGGGGGCAGGGCGGCAGGAGGTGGAGCCCGTGCTCCGGGCTATAGCTGATCCCCGGCTGGTATTAGTGGATAATCCCCGCCATGAGCAGGGGATGCTCTCTTCAATTCAAAGAGGAGTTGCCAACTTCCCTCCTGCTTCTCAAGGCTTTGCCCTGTTTCTGGGCGACCAGCCTTTGCTCACTCCAGCCTTGGTTGCAGCTTTGGCCCGGCAATGGAGAGAGGGCCCTCCTGACTTTCTGGTTCCTGTCTGCCGGGGCCGCCGCGGGCATCCCGTCTTTGTGCACAAGAAGTATCTGCCGGAAATCCTCGCCCGGGAGGATTGTGACGGAGGGCTGCGCAATCTCCTCCGCTTCCATTCCGATGCAGTGACATTTCACCAGGTGGACAGTCCTGCAGTTTATATTGATCTCGACTATCCCCATGAGTATAAAAAGTATAGGCCCAAGGGAGAGTGAAGCCAATGCCGCTGGTGCTTATCCGGGGGGCAGGGGAAATGGCCTCAGGCACTGCCCATCGCCTCCTTGCAGCAGGTTACAGAGTAATAATGACTGAGTTGCTCCAGCCCCTGGCGGTGCGCCGGGGAGTGTCCTTTGCCCAGGCTGTTTTCACCGGCAGCACCCGGGTGGAAGGAGTAGAGGCTGTGCATGCAAACAGCATCCCGGAGGCGCTGACGCTGACTTCCCAGGGGAAAATCCCGGTGCT
This sequence comes from Bacillota bacterium, assembly GCA_012727415.1. Lineage (GTDB taxonomy): Bacteria > Bacillota > Proteinivoracia > UBA4975 > UBA4975 > UBA4975. The sequence continues at coordinate 6,609 of JAAYHI010000125.1, read as the reverse complement.
GACCCGGGAGATTGGCTCAGGCACCCTTGCCTCGCTGCAGGTCGCCGCCCTGGTGGATGCAAGATTGGCCAAGGTAAACCTGGGGACGAAGATGGATGAGGCCAGGGTAGTGATTGGCCTGGGGCCGGGTTTCACTGCCGGAGTCGATGTCCATGCTGTCATTGAGACCAATCGCGGCCACGACCTGGGGCGGGTTCTGTACTCAGGCAGCGCCATGGCCAATACCGGCAATCCCGGGGACATCGGCGGGTACCGGCAGGAGCGGGTGTTGAAAAGTACTGCGGCCGGGGTATTTAGTTCAAACCTGCAAATCGGAGATCTTTTAGCTCCCGGGGATGTATTCGGTTGCCTGGAGGGCAACCCCATCCATGCCCCCATCCGGGGCATAGTGCGGGGCCTGCTGATGACGGGCACCTGGGTTAATGCCGGCACCAAGCTGGGGGACATTGACCCCCGGGGAATCCGGGAGTATTGTTTTACAATCTCAGATAAAGCCCGCGCCATTGCTGGCGGTGTCCTGGAGGCACTGTTGCATTTGGGAGGCGGTGTTGCCCCATGAAACTCTTCGAGGCCTTGGAATTAGCCCGCTACCGCGAAGTGGCCTTAGTGGGATCAGGAGGCAAGACCACCAGCCTGTATCTCCTGGGCCGGGAACTGGCAGCCCAGGGGAAGCAAGTGGTCCTCACCACTACTACCCGCATGTACCCTCCGCCTCCCGAAATTCCCTTGCTCCTGGGGGAACATGACAGCAACAGCCTGACGGCGGCCAACCCGGTCTTTGTCGGCTCGGGGATGGAGGGGGGCAAGGTGCTGGGCATATCCTGCCGGCAGCTGGAAAAAATCCGCAGGCTGCCCCAGGTAGATGCTATTATTATTGAGGCTGATGGTTCCCAGGGCCTGCCCTTAAAATTTCCTGGCATCCATGAACCGGTAATTTGTTCTCCGGAAACCCTGGTGGTGCCGGTGGCGGGCATCTCTGCCCTGGGGCAAAGGTTGGGAGAAGGTAATTTTCAGCGCCTGCCCCTGGCTTGCCGTTATCTGGGTCTTAGAGCCGGGGAAGTGATTACTCCCGGGATGGTGGCCCGGGTTATGTGCCACCCCCTGAGCTACGGCAGATTTTTCGGGGTCAATGCCGTTATTCCGCTCCTCAATCAGGCAGATACGCCGGCAAGGGAGAAGGCCGCCCGGGAAGTGGCAACCCTCCTCCTGGGCCAGGAGGGCATCGGGCGGGTGGTTATAGCTGCAGTGGAGACGGCTGCTCCCCTTCGCGGGGTGCTGACTGCAGGCAGAAGGTCCCATTGACACTGCTTTGGCCCGGTGGGTATAATCCAGTAGAAGGGTATTTATGGTAACCCGGTATACCATGCGCTGTAATTCACGCGTACCTGTATCCGGGATGTTTTATTATCTATTAATAAAGCCAAGCTTGGCTGAGTAGGGGGAATGAATGATGAGGCTTAACAAAGCCCTGGCCCTTATCCTGGCAGTGTCTCTCCTGGTTCTGCTGCCGGGGTTTGCCCGGGCTGCGCAGGAGTTTAATATTGAAGCTGCTCTCTTCGCCGGAATCTTCGAAAACACTTGGAACCGTATGGACGTGCGGGTGGAAAACAAGAGCACCAGTGATTTTCAGGGCAGCATCCTGGTTGAGCTGCAGGGAGAATATCTCCGGGAAGTATTTGTCGAGGCCGGCAAAGCGGTTACCCTGACCCTGTACTTGCCTCCCATGGGTTTCAGTTCTGGCAATGGATTCAGCCAGCACAAAATCTCTCTTCTCGATCAGCAGGGGAGAGGGGTGAGCCAGGAAACTATCACCCTGGGATCTTACACCGACGTTTCTTTGGTAGCAGGGGTAATGGCCAGGGAGTTCAGTGATTTCCGACGTATCACCAATGTCTTGAGCTATTTAGATGTGCAGCCAATGTACCCCAGCAGCCTGGACTTTTACCAGTTTAGCCTCAATTACCGGGCGATTATCTTAAGTAATCCCGATGTTACCCTCAGTCCTCAGCAAAGTGCCAATCTCAGGCACTGGCTGGAATCGGGGGGCTTGCTCATTATTGGCGGAGGCAGCGGCTGGCAACAATCCGCAGCGCCGGTGCCCTCAGATCTTCTGCCCGTCAGAGTGCAGGGGGCAGAGACCATCTCTGCCGGGGAATTATCCCCTCTGGGACTGCCCTCTCTGGAGGAAGGCAATTATGCTGGCGCTGTTGGGGAGAACTTAGGCGAAGTCCTCATTTCCTCCCCTGGAGGCAAGCCCTTGCTAGTGGCCAAAAAAGTGGGCAAGGGCAGTGTCCTGTGGTCTGCTCTGGATTTTGAGGCAGAGCCTCTCCTCAATGCCGCCAACGCCGAGACCTTTTGGCAACAGATCTTTTTACTGCGGCCGCTGCAAGCTGTACCCACGCTGAATAAAGGGATTATAAATCAGTTCCTCAACGGCATCTCCCAGGATAGTCTAGCTGCAGCCCTTTCGCCTGGCAAGCTCTTTCTCCTGCTGCTGGGATATATTATCCTGGTGGGACCGGTGAACTGGGTGGTACTGCGCAAACTCGACCGCCGGGAATGGGCGTGGTTTGTCATTCCGGCAGTGGCAGTGCTCCTTACCGCTGGTTTCTTTGCTTACGGGCGCATTGGCCGGGGCTCCGATGCTATTCTCTACCAGGTAAATGTCATCAATCAGTTTTCAGCGCAGCAGGCAAATGTTGAGAGCTTTAGCGGTGTCATGGTGCCCAACACCAGGAAGATGACCTTGGGTTCAGATGCCCATCTGGTTCCCTTCAGCGAAGAGATTGCATCGCGGTTTGTGGACGGTCGCCAGATGCTGGCTCTCGACAGCCCGCCTCTGTGGTCAGTGCAAAACTTTGTTGGCGCAAAGGTAGTGGATACGCCTGGCTCGGTGGAAGTTAATGTCAGAATTAATGGCAGTGCCGACAGATTTGAAGCAAAGGTAACTAATAACAGCGGGCAAGACTTTTTTGACAGCTATGTCAAGATGGGGAATCGTTGGCTTCAGGTTGGGCCCCTGGCATCAGGAGAGACAAAGGATTCGGCAAGCATGGTTCACCCCGACCTTAACACTATCCTGTCCCGCTACAATTCCTTTTACGGCGGCTGGTTTGACCCTTCCGCCTTCGTTAACGGCATGAATATGTGCTTTCTGGGGTTTGGCGATTCCGGCCAGCTGAAGGTAGAAGGAATTAACAGAACTGTAGCCCTGGATATCTGGGTTCAAACAATAGATGTTCGGGACATCTTAGCTTCAGGGCAAGTAACCATTCCCCGGGGGGTATTACACCCGACAGTCCAAGGCCAGGCGGTGACAGAGGACTACTATATCAAAAACTATCATTTTTTCAGCCATGGCAAGGACAGTGTTGACCTGATATTTTCCCTGCCGGACAACCTGGATTATTCCAGTGGCGAATTCAGGCTGTACATGGATAATCTCTGGGGAGATGCCGAGGGAAAGATATCGGTCTTCAATCATAAGAGCCAGCGCTGGGAGGAACTCTCACCGAGATTGGCCTCCGGGACCGATGGATTTTTATTGCCGGGTATTGAGGACTTGGTCTTTGAGAATCGCCTCACCGTGCGCATTGACTATTCCGGCGACTTTGGCTTTTATCTTGATTCGATAGATATCGCCGTGTTTGGGGGCAGAACCAATGATTAAGGTAATTGATCTTACTAAGTACTACGGGAATTTTGCCGCCGTCCGGGAGCTCAATTTTCAGGTTGAACGGGGGCAAATCTATGGTTTTGTCGGTCCCAACGGTGCCGGCAAGACGACGACCCTGCGGATGTTGGCAACTCTTCTCGCCCCCACTGCAGGTGAGATTATCATCGGGGGCATCAAGGCCCAGGACAATCCCCTGCATACCCGCAAGCTCATCGGATATATGCCTGACTTCTTCGGGGTTTACAATGATCTCAAGGTAAATGAATACCTGGAGTTTTACGGGGAGGCCTCCGGCCGCATGCTTGCAGACGTGCGCCGGGATATTCCCAGCCTTTTGGAGCTCGTCGGTCTTGCTGAAAAAAGCCAGGATTATGTTAACAACTTGTCCCGGGGGATGAAGCAGCGGTTGTGCCTTGCCAGGGCTTTGATTCATCGCCCGGAAGTCCTGCTCCTCGACGAGCCTGCCTCTGGCCTGGACCCCCGGGCAAGGGTTGAGCTGCGCAACATCCTCAAAGAACTGCAGGCTATGGGCAAGACCATCATCATCAGTTCCCATATTCTCGCTGAGCTGTCCCAGATCTGCACCCATGTAGGGATAATAAATAATGGGCTCCTGGCTCTCAGTGCTCCTGTCAGCGAGGTCCTGGCCCGGGTGGAGGGGGATGCCGTCATCATTGTCACTGTTGCCGACCGTCAGGAGGAGGCAAGGCTGTGGCTTTTGGAGCAACAGGGGATCAGGGATGTAACTCTGGCAAATTCTGGCAGCCTGGAAGTGGTATTTTCCGGGGATCGCATGGCCCAGGCAGCCCTCCTGCGGGAGCTGGCCACTCGCTTTACCCTCTTTGAATTTACTCCCAGCAAGGGCAATCTGGAAGAGCTGTTTATGGAAATAACGGAGGTGGCGATGGATGCTTAAAAAGAGAATTAACCCCCTCCTGGCTAAAGAGCTGCGGACACGCATGCGCAATTGGCGCACTTTTGGCATGATATCTTTGTACCTCTTGGCGTTAGGCGGTTTTGCCGTCCTGGTTTTCCTTTCAAACTTTTACATGTTTTCAACGGGGTACAACTCCATGGCGCAAATTGGCCGCAACCTGTTTACTTTCCTGGCGGTAGCCCAGTTTCTCATTGTCATCTACCTGGTGCCGGCCCTGGCGGGGAATGCCATCAGCGGCGAAAAGGAGCGCCAGACCATTGACTTGCTTACCTGTACCCAGCTCACGCCTTTTCAGATAGTTACGGGAAAGCTGACTGCCACTCTCAGCACGGTGGTGCTGTTTATTATCGCCAGTCTGCCCCTGTATGGCTTTGTCTTTCTCCTGGGGGGTGTTTCTCCCCTGGAGGTGCTGGGACTGTTTGTACTCATCCTGGCGGTGGCTCTGGTGGTGGGGTGCTGGTCCCTGATGTTTTCTGCCTTCTTTCGGCGGACGGTGGCAGCGATTATCGCCTCTTATGCCCTGCTAATCTTCATGCTTGGCGGGTCAACCCTGTTGTTCACTTTACTGACTGCAATAACGATGCGCACGCAAGGCACCGCTCCTTTCTTTCTTATTATGGTCATTAATCCCTTGACTCTATTGGGATGGCTCTTTCCCGAATTCTTTTCCGATATCGTCAATTCTATAAACAGCAATTGGTTTCAGGGAGGATTGCAGATTTGGCACCTTGCCCTGCTTGTTCAGGGGGTATTGGCAGCCCTGAGCCTGCGGCTGGCAACCCGCGCAGTAAATCCCCTGCTGAAGGGAAAACGCAAAGGCTAACTGCATGTGAAAGGAAGTGAAGGCCATGGCGTGGCCTCAGGAACTGACAATGCTCAGCAAGGTTCGGCGCAAGTGCCGGGTTGAATATTGGCTGGCAGCATTGTTGCTGGCAGCGGCGGCGGCAATGCTGGCCTATGCCGGCGTGACATTGCTGGCGGCGCCTTTCCCCGCCCTGTCTCCCTGGCGGCTGCCTCTTGCTTTTTTGGCTGCGGCTGCTGTAGCGGTGGTAATGTGGCGCGTTCAACCGGGGGATTTGGAAATTGCCCGGCGGCTGGACAAAGATTTGGCCAGTGAGGAAAGGGTGCAGACCCTGGTTGAAAACCGCCAGGGCCAGAGCCCCATGTTGCAGCAATTGCGCCGGGAGACGGCAGATTATTTCCGCCGCCGCCAGCCCAGGTACAGGTGGGACAAAAAGCGCTTTTTTGCGCCTGCCCTCCTCTCCGGGGCAGCGGCAGTAATTCTGATACTTTCCATTGTCTTCTCTCCCCACCTTGCCCAGTCCATTGCCCAGCGCCGGGAGGTCCTGGAGCAACAGCAAGAGGCGGCGGAACAGATTGAGGAGATTATCGAACTGCTTCCGGAAAATCCCCTGGGGGAAGAGCTGGCAGCCCAGCTGGAGGATCTGCTGGAACAGGTATATAGCCTCACAGCGCCCGGCGAATTCGAGACCCTGTTGCGGGAGGCCCTGGAGTTGCTGGAATCAGAAAGGGAGCAGGCGGCAGCAATAGAATCTGCCCTGGAAGAACTGCTGGCGGCAATGAATATGCCGCCTGAGGAGCTGGCTGAGGCCTTGGGCGACCCTGAATTTGCCGCCCAACTGGCTGAGGCCATGAATAACCTGGCAGAGACTTTGCCCGGGGGTATGGACTTGGCTTCTGCTCTGAAGGAACTGGCAGCAAACCCAAGTGCCGCCGAAGCCAGCCACTGGCAACAAATAATAGAGCAGCTGGAAGAACTGGATCCCTCTGCTTACAGGGAGAATCTCCAACAGGCAGTGCGGGCGGCTGAGGAGATGTGCGCCTGTGAAGAGAATTCCGAAGGTGAGGGCGAAGGCGAGGGTAGCGGCAAAGGTGAAGGCGAAGGCAGCGGCGAGGGTGAAGGCGAAGGTGAAGGCGGAGGCAACAGCGAAGGCGGATCCTCCGGCAGCAATGGAGGAGAAGGCTTCGGCAGCGG
>JAAYHI010000124.1 GCA_012727415.1 Bacillota bacterium | reverse complement strand
GAGCAAGACATGGCATAAAAGTGGACATGCCTGTGGTTACCAACCAGGGCTTGGTGGGCAAAATTGTCGAAGTCCAGCCCTCTCATTCCAAGGTGCAGCTGTTGATCAGCCCTTCCAGCGGTATCAGTGTGATTGTGCAGCGCACCCGGGACAACGGTGTGCTTATTGGCTTGTCCAACCCAACCGGCTATACCCGCCTTACCCGCCTCGACCAATATGCTGATATTCGTGAGGGAGACATCATTATTTCCTCGCCCTTGACTGGCATTTACCCCAAGGGACTTGTAATAGGCCGGGTTGTAGAGGTGTATGATGACCCCGTTTCCTTGGAACGGTCTGCCCTTGTCTGTCCTGAGGTGGATTTCGAGCGCCTGGAAGAAGTGCTTATTATCATAAATTATGATTCTCCCGTTGACGATTCCGCGGACGGGGGTAAGCAGCAATGAAATACGCATTGCCCCTTCTGGCGTTGACTGGCCTGGTAATTTTGCAAAGCGCATTGCTGCCCTTGGTCTTTCCCTGGTTGCCCCTGGCGCCTGCTCTTGTCTGCCTGGTGTTTGCCTCCATAAGGCAGGAGCGCAGGTTTTTGCTTATTGCTTCTCTTTGGACAGGCCTGGTGATGGATATTCTCCTGGGAGAAATCCTCGGCCTTTACATGCTCTTAAACTTTGTCAGCATGTTTATTGTTCTCGAGATTAAATACGAGGTGTTTGAAAGCTATATCCTTACTGTGGGGATAAGGCTTATTGCCGCCACGCTCATTCAGGATGCTTTCATGGCGTTTATCTTTTATATTCAGGGCATTCCAGACTTAATTCCTGCTTTGCAAATTAATGCAGGGATGCATTTGCTGTCCAATCTTATTTTATATTTACTCAGTTTACTGGTTATTAAGCTGCGGCACCCCGGGGACAAGCTGGAGTCGGTACTGGAGGTGAAGAGATGAACTCCCCACTGTGGCGAATTAGGCTGCTGCGAATAGTATGCGTCCTCATTCTTGTCGTCCTCATTTACAATTTATTTGAGATTCAGATTATCGAAGGTGAAGAATGGGCCCATATGGCGGATAACAACCGCTTTCGCCACCTCATTGAACTGGCGCCCCGGGGCAGAATTTACAGTGCTGACGGGGTTGAGCTTGCTGCCAGCGTCCCCACCTATACCGTCGCCCTGGCCGACGAGCAAAACAAAAACAGGCGGGAGCAGACCATTGTTCAGTTGGCTGGTTTTTTGGATATGGAGCCTGACGCTATTCGCGAGAAACTGGCAAAGCACCAGCGCAAGTTTGAACCTGCTGTTATCGCCACCGATGTTGACTTCGAGACGATTTTACTGTTGGAAGAGTACAAACACCTCATGCCCAGCTTAGTTATCCAGGTTGTGCCCCAGCGCTATTATCCTGAGAAAGACTTGTTGCCCCATCCCCTGGGCAGAGTGAATAAAATTGATCGCCGGGGAGTTGAAGGCCTGGAGAGGAGATGGGATGAATACCTCCAGGGGGTTGACGGCTTTAGCGTCGTTCAGGTCAATGTGGAAAACAGGCCGGTGGGAGAGCCCGTCAACAGCACGCCGGCGGAGCCCGGCCACAACCTTCACCTGACGATAGATACGAAACTGCAAAGGGTGGCTCAGGAATCCCTGCGCCGCGTACTGAAGAAGTTGCGGGATGAAGGCAAGTCTGATCATGCCTGGGCAGGAGCGGTCCTGGTCATGGATCCCAATACCGGCAGGATCCTGGCAATGGTTACCGAGCCCAGCTTCGACAACAATCATCGTTACGACAAGGCCTGGTGGGCCGAGAATATCCCCGCTGACATGCCCGATTGGGCCAAGAAGCTTACTGACAGGACTTATCAGTACCGGCGCCCCGTCGGCTCCACTTTTAAGATGGTTACTGGCATGGCAGGCCTTGAATATGGCGTCGTCACGGCCAGGGAGAAGATATACGCCGGGGGGAGAACCCGCATCAACAACCAGCCTGTCAATGACTACGGCAATGCTGTTTTTGGCAATGTCGATATGCGCCGCGCCCTGGCTGTTTCCAGCAACATTTATTTTGCCACTGTGGGCTCTCGCCTGGGGTCGGAAAAAATCTATGAATATATTGAGAAATTCGGCATGTCCCGGACACAAAAAAACGCCGGGTTTGACGACATTGCCCAGGATGAGCAGGTCAGTTCCCTGGACTACCGCCTGGGCAGAACCTGGGTAGGCGGCCATACAGTGCAAATCTCGTACGGCCAGCTCAACGAATTTACAGTCATGCAGATGGGAAACTATGTCTCCATGCTGGCCAATGGCGGCATCCATTATAAACCCTACATGGTGGAAAAAATCACCGACTATCGGGGCGAAACCGTTGAGTTCTTTGAACCTGTTGTCCTTGACCAGCAGGATTTTTCTCCGGAAAACCTCAAAGTCATCAGAGAGGGGATGCAGCAATCCGCTGCCCGGTCGCCTTTCTTAAAAGGCCTTCCCTTTGCCGTTGCAGGAAAGACAGGTTCGGCTGAACACGATCGCCCCAGCCGCAAAAATATGGAGCGGTGGCGGGATACCCATTCCTGGTGGGTGGGCTATGCCCCCTACGACAATCCGGAAATTGCCATCGTTGTCTTTATGGAATATGCCGGGGCGGGCAGCCGCAGTATTGAAGTTGCCCGGGACATTATCGATTATTACTTCGGCCTGGAAGAGTGAGGTGATGAGGATTGGGAAAAAAGCTTTGGAAGAGTTATGATTATATCCTGTTGCTGACCATTGTCGCCATTTCAATCTTTGGCGTTATCCTTGTCGGCTCTTCTTCAGTTACGGGTGAATCCTCCTTTGCCTCCCTTTTTTCCAGCCGGACCTTTGTAAAACAGTTGCTCTGGGTAGCCTTTGGTTTGACAGGGATGGTTATCCTGTCGGTAATCGACTATACTGAGTGGCAGCGGTTTAAAATTCCTCTGTACCTTTTTAGTCTTGCCCTGCTAATTCTCGTTATCTTTAAGGGTTCATCTGCCTGGGGTGCCCAGCGCTGGCTGGCTATTGGCAAATTTAAGCTGCAGCCCTCAGAACCGGCAAAAATCGCAATTATCCTCACCTTGTCCGCCACCATGGCCAAGGAGGGCCGCAGCCTGGAAAGGTGGAAGGATTTACTCGTTCCCATCGCCCACGTGGGCATCCCCATGATTGTCATATTTCTGCAGCCTGACTTGGGTACTTCCCTTATCTTTTTAGCAATTACCGGGAGCATCCTCTTTGTTGCCGGGATGCGCTGGTTGCATATGGCGGTATTAAGTCTCGTCGGGGCAATTGGCTCAGTCTTTGCCTTCCTGTTTTTGCTCAAGCCCTATCAAAAGGCTCGCCTCATTATCTTTCAGGACCCCTGGCAGGATCCTTTCGGCGATGGCTGGCAGATCATTCAGTCCAAGGTGGCAATTGGTTCCGGCCAGTTCTGGGGAAGGGGGCTTTTTCGGGGCACCCAGACCCAGCTGGACTTCTTGCCCGCCAAGAACACAGACTTTATTTTCAGCGTTATTGGCGAGGAACTGGGATTTCTCGGTGCTTCCCTTTTCTTGCTGGTCTATGTCTTTCTCATTACCAGAATTTTAAAAGTGGGGATAGAGGCCAAGGATACTTTCGGCCGCTATATTTGCGTCGGCGTCGCTGCCATGTTTGCCTTCCAGCTCCTGGTCAACGTAGGCATGACCATCAGCATTATGCCGGTGACCGGCCTGCCCCTGCCCCTGGTCAGCTATGGGGGAAGTTCCTTTTTGACGACTATGATTTCTTTGGGGCTGGTGTTGTCAGTGGCAGCCCACAGCGATACCTCGATATTTTAGCCTGGCCTTGGGCCGGGCTTTTTTCTTGCATATCTTCGCCGGGCCTGAAAATACCTATTAGCAGAAGGCGGGGGGTGCGGAATGAAATCGCTGAAAATTTCGCTATTCTTTGTCGTATTTTTTGCGGTGCTGTTGGCCATAGGCCTGGTAAAGGAAACGATCAGCCTCGTGCTGGCTCTGATTATTCACGAAGGGGGGCACATCCTGGCGGCGAAAGCCCAGGGATGCACAGTAGAAAAGCTGGTAGTGCAGCCCTTAGGGGGGTATATGCACCTGGATACGCTGCTGGAAGTGCGGCCGGAGGCCGAGTTTCGCATTGCCCTGGCGGGCCCTGCAGCTAACCTCCTCGCAGTTGCAGCGGCCATGGCATTGCTGCCATACTCTCCCCAGGGTCTTGTCACTTCATTTATCAATGCCAGTCTGACCCTCATGGCCTTTAATTTGCTGCCTGCTCTGCCCCTGGATGGCGGCCGCGCCCTGAGAAGCCGCCTGGCGGTGTGGACATCCTATTATCGGGCGACGAAAATTATGATTGCCTTTGGGTTTGGCTGCGGGCTTATTCTTGGCGTCCTGGCGGTTTTCAGGCTGCTGCAGGGCGGGCCCAATCCCACAATATTTGCGGCTTCAGGATTTTTGCTGTACAATGCCTTGGTAGAGAGAAGACAACTGATGGTTCCGCTGTTGCGTTATGTGCTGTCAAGGCAGAGCGCTTTGCGCAAGCACCAGCTCATGGCGGCCGACACCTTGGTGGCCTCTCCGGGAGTTAAGGTCAACGATGTCTTAAAGAAAATACGCCCCCAAAGGTACTATCAGATTTCGGTGTTGGATGAGGCTTATGCCCTTGCCGGCACTTTAACTGAGCACCAACTCCTTAAGCTTATTTTGGCGGGAACCGGTCAAAGATCCCTCCAGGAGGCGGTGAAGGAACTGGGGGAAAGGAAGGAATAGCGCATGTGGAATAAGCTCAAGTTAATTCTGCCCTATGTGGAGAAACCTGCCCGCTATGTAGGCAATGAAATCAATTCTGTCGAAAAAGAGCAAGGGAAAGTGGAGCTTCGCTTTGCTTTGGCCTTTCCTGATGTCTATGAAATAGGCTTTAGCTACATGGGGTTTCACATTTTATACGAGATCATCAATGATATCCCGTGGGCACAGGCAGAACGGGTTTTTGCCCCCTGGCCGGACATGGAGGCAAAGATGCGGGAGCACAATCTGCCTCTCTATGGCCTGGAAACAAAGACTCCTTTGCATACCTTTGATATCATCGGCTTTACTTTGCAGTATGAATTGGGATATACCAATATCCTCAATATGCTGGATTTGGCAGGGCTTTCGCCCTATGCCCCTGAAAGAAGCGATTTCCCCCTGGTGCTGGCGGGGGGACCCGGGGCAATGAATCCCGAACCCCTGGCAGATTTTATCGATGCCTTCGTCCTGGGGGAAGGAGAGGAAATCGTCCTGGAAATTGCCGAAACAGTGAAAGAAGCCAGGAAGGGGGGCCTGGGCAAAGAGGATACCCTGGCTAAATTGGCGGCGATACCAGGAATCTACGTGCCCAAATTTTATTCCCCGGCCTATGATGCAAAAGGTGTGTACAGGGG
>JAAYHI010000123.1 GCA_012727415.1 Bacillota bacterium | reverse complement strand
GGATATAATGCAACCGCCACTTTTTTTCATCCTTTCTGAAAGAAGCTTACTGCAGATAAGCAATAGGTTTTGGTCTTGATATATTTGCACCACAGGGCTTCCGGCAACCACCCGCGCTGGTGCTCAACAACTAACAGCGCTGCCGGTGCCATCAAGGGCTGCAGACTGTTTAACACCCGGGAGTACAAGCTTTTATCATCATAAGGCGGATCCAGGTAGGCGATATCAATGGCTCCCCGGAAATCATCGGCCATGAGCCGGCAAGCCTTTTCCGCGTCTGTACAATATAGCCGGGCTTTATCTTTGCCAATCCCCAGAGAAGCCAAATTTTGCCTGATTATTGCACAGGCATTTTTATTGTTGTCTGCCAACAGACAAAAACTTGCTCCCCGGCTGAGGGCCTCTATGCCCATGGACCCGCTGCCGGCAAACAAGTCCAGCCATACTGCCCCGACAACCTCTTTGGCAAGACTGCTGAACACAGCTTCCCTGACTTTACCGGTGGTTGGCCGGGTATGACTGCCCTGCAAAGTGCGCAATTGTTGCCCTTTGTATGTACCTGTAACCACCCGCATAGCATCACCGCCACCTTGATATTACCACAAAAAGAAAACCCCCGCCAAATCAAAATAAAATTCGCCATTTATGAATAATCAGCCCCAGAAATACCAAACTAGTAGTGAACCGGAGTTAAGGGATTATTTCCATTGGAAGAAGAATATTCCCCAAAAAACCTTAACCCCCTTCAACTCCGGTTTCTCCTCTCCCAGGCTGGCGATCCTCCCCCGGGTCGCCAGTATACAAATTACCGGGGCCCCAAGGGCCCCGGATAAACTCATTAACGCAGCTGGGTTCCGCCGCCAGACATGCTGCTTTCCACTAATTCAATCATCCTCTTCACCATCTGACCGCCAATCTGGCCAGTTTCCCTGGGGGTCATATTGGCGTATCCCACCGACTGGATCCTTTGAGTCAGGCCAAGTTCAGAGGCAATCTCATTCTTGAAGTTCTCCATAGCCCGTTCGGCTTCTGGCACAAGAATAAATTTTTCGGAATAGCCCTGCTGTCTTTCTGGTTGCATTTGCATATTTTCACCTCCCCGTTTTATTTCTGGTATCTATAGGTTAGCCTCGGCTGGCCAAAGTCCTTTCAGCTTCCTGAAGCATTTTCTTGACCATCTGGCCACCCACCTGACCGACTTCCCGGGTGGTCATATTTTCCCAACCTTTAGACTGAACCTGGTTCAAAATTCCCAGTTCAGAAGCAACTTCGTACTTAAAGCGGTCCAGGACCTGATCTGCGCCGGGAACAACACTTCTGCGTCTACTGCGGCGTCGTGCCATATTCTTCACCTCCTTCACTGAATCTATTTCTATTATTGCAGCCCGGCAATTTTGCTATACTAGCATTCATTTCCTAGTTAAAAAAAGCTAGAAACTATTCTAGCTTTTTAAATTTGCAATTTTTTCCTCTATGACGGCTTTGACATAAGCCCACTGGGGCTGCCCTAAAGACTCCAAAACCTCCCCGGCCGCCAGTCTGGACCGGTGGGCAATTTCCCGGTCGCGGACCGCCTCCGCCAGCTTAAATTCATTTAATCCGTGCTGCCGCTGCCCCAAAAACTGGCCACTGCCACGAATCCGTAAATCCGCCATGGCGACAGCAAACCCGTCATTTGTCTGTTCCATAATTTTCAGCCTCTCTGTCTCGGGGCCGTCTGCCATCAAGAAACAATAGCTTTGGAGCTCCCGGCGCCCCACCCTACCCCGCAGCTGATGCAGTTGGGCAAGGCCATAGCGCTCGCTGTTTTCCACGACGATAAAGGTGGCATTGCCGATGTCCACACCCACTTCCACCACTGTGGTCGCCAGGAGAAAATGCAGGCGGCCGGCGTGTAAGTCGGCGATTATCTCATCTTTCTCGGCACCAGTAAGCCTGCCGTGGAGCACACCATATTTGTACCCGGGAAGGCCTGCGGCCAGCAGCTGTTCGTACTCCTGGAGGGACAAAGCATCGATTTCCTCAGACTCCTCGATCAATGGACAGATTATATATCCGGTATTTCCCTTGTCCATTTCCTTGGCCACAAAGTCGAAGACCTGTTGCCGCTGCCGGGGGTGGACAATCCTGGTCTTTATCTCTTTTCGCCCCGGAGGTCTGTGGGCGAGGACAGAAATGTCCAGGTCGCTGTATAAAGTCATGGCCAAAGTCCGCGGTATCGGGGTTGCAGACATAGCCAGCACGTGGGGGTTGCGGCCTTTTTCGGCAAGGGCCAGGCGCTGTTGGACTCCAAACCGATGTTGCTCATCAGTTATTACCAATGCCAAATTGCTGATTGCCACATCAGCTTGAAAAACTGCGTGGGTACCCACGAGAATTACCCCCTGGGGGCCTGCAAGATCTGCGTGAATAACATCCCTCTCAGATTTTTTTGTGCTGCCGGAAAGCAGGTGCAATATTACCCCCAGCTCCCTGGCAACCGGCTCCAGGGAATTAAAGTGCTGCCGGGCGACAATCTCAGTGGGAACCATCAGCACACCTTTGTACCCATTTAATGCACAGGTAAACAGGGCATGGGCGGCCACCGCTGTCTTGCCGCTGCCCACATC
>JAAYHI010000122.1 GCA_012727415.1 Bacillota bacterium | reverse complement strand
GGGATGTTCCTGTTTGGGGCTACAGTGTCAGTGCTCTTGCTGAGTATGTGCAGAAAGAAGTTGCCGCCAAATTTAATGGCGCCAGCCAGCTCCTGGAGGCTTCCTGCCACATAGAACCCGGCCAGGTGCTGGTTGATGACTCCCAAATAGGTCCGGGATACGGCATCGCCACCCCCGCGGCCTTGGAAGCATTGGGGCTCCTTGCCCGCACTGAGGGCCTGCTGCTGGACTCCGTCTACACCGCCAAGGCGGCAGCGGGCATGATCGCTGCCATCCGCCAGGGGCAGTGGCAGGATAATGTAGTATTCTTTCACACCGGCGGCTGGCCGGCACTGTTTGGGAAGGACGATGTTGAATCCTGGCTGCTCAAAGAAGAATAGCAGCAGGGGCTTTGGATTTTTAGTCGGGTCTGCTTTACAGTTAACAGAAGGAAGTTTAACAGAGGGGTGTGAAAGGCGACCCGCCTGTGTGCTACACTGAAACCCAAAAGGCCTCACATTCACTGTCCAGGATTTGAACATCTAATCAAAAGTGCTGGCCTTGTTTAAGCCCCTGAAAACTCCTCCTGCTTCCAGCTCTCTTAACAAAACAGTTGTATAAATTTTAGTTCCTCTGCACTTTACTGATGGCATAGCTAGCTCCCACCATTACACTAAGCCATACGATGAAAATATAGTAGCCTACTGTAGGAGTTCTTACGTGGGTGGTCAACATTGATGGCGATACTATCCAACCAGCAAAATATTGATATGTAGTATTAAGTAGGTAAAGATGAAGTTTTTGCGGGATAAATGATAAAGACAAAAGTTGCTCAGCGAACGGGATAATGAATACGCCAATAACTCCGGCTGTACTTTTTTTGCTAATCAAAGCGATAAAAAACGCAAGATAAGTGTAGAATGCTATCCCCGTTAATGGGGTTAAAAGCATCCGATAATTTAGGTTGAAATCAGCTTCGCATACAAAAGCGCTGTACGCTTCCTGAGAGGTAATAAGGCCCCATCCGATTCGGGATGCAAACAAGCCGGCAATAAATACTAATGCGATTGACACTATAATAGAAGCCAACAACGCAAGTATCTTAGCGAAAACAGCATTTGACAACCCGAAGTGGCTAACCTTAACCTTAATAGTTTGGTTGGAGTATTCCGTTCCAATAAAAAGTGCTCCAGCAATACCGAATAAAATAGGGCCAATGGTTGCGAGTATTGCTAAGGCATACTTATAACCATTGTTAGGGTGAAATGTGCTAAGGGCATTAATTACGTATTCTTCGAGTTCAGAAATGTCGATTTCTAAAATTTCTTCAGTTTCTAATTGCATTTGCGCTATTTCTGCCTTAACGGCATCGAGCTCTTCTATCGTTTTTCCAAGATATTGGTAAGAAGATATAAAGCCATAAGCAGTTAGCCCGAGGATTATCACCAGCAACACTGGAAGGATTTTCGTTTTCCAAAACAAAGCCAACTCCTGAAAAAACAAATTATGCAAATTTCTCACCTCGCTGGCCTTCTATTAATTGGCTAAAGCGTTCCCCGAAATCCTGTATGTCACTAGTTCTATCTATAGATACTATTGAGCCTTCATGTAAAAAAACACAGACATCGGATACCATATATGTCTCTGCATAATCTTGGCCAGTTAATAGCACTGAGCATCCTTGTTTTTTCGCATAGGATATACTGTCCTGAAACAGCTGCACAGCCTCAAAGTCAAGGCCGATAAAAGGCTCATCCAGTATGAGATATTTAGGATTTCGAAACAAGGCAATTGCTAAAGACAGTCTATGCCTCTGGCCATAGGAATAAGCTTTTCCTTTAAGTCTCAGGAAGCGTTTATCAATTTTCAACATGTTGTATATTTCAGGTGACACTTCTTTGGCTTTTTTACCTGAGAGTAGGAAGACATTCTCATACCCAGTTAAGTTAGAGTATATGGGAGGATTATCAAGAACTGCCCCAATCTTGTTTCGTACTTGTTCACATCCTTGCCCGTTATATAGGACTTTGCCCCGGTCTTGCTTTTCCAGCCCAAGAGCAATCCGCACCAAGGTTGTTTTCCCAGCCCCATTCAGTCCGACTAAATAGACTGCAGACCCTTCTTCTACAGTAAAGGAGACAGCATTTAGTGAGAAGGAGGGAAACTTCTTACTTACATTCCAAAATTGCATTGACATATATATTTTAGCTCCCTGTGTATATTTTGGGGGGCAGATTGATCTGCCCCCAATTTTGATCTTATGGTGACCAAGCAGAGGTCGAACCTTTGTAATTCACGTTGGTATAAATTCTACTAGTAGTAGTTGCGCCAACGGGTCCCCAAGGGGTAGGAACACCAAAAACAAATGCCACACGTGAGTTAGACCGACCTGTACCATATTGCTGTGCGAGGTACCAATCCCACTGCTCACTTTGACTTCCAACATGGTTGAATAACGCGGTCCAAGTGTCAGTATCAATACCACGGGGGGAGCTATAAAGCTTCTGTCCATCATAAGTAAATGTTGTGATTGCCTTGTGCCGACATACAGTTAGGCCGACTAAGCTTTTGAATGAATGCTCATACACGACTGTTTTTACAGTAGCAGCGTTGGCACTTTGGGGGCTAACAAGAATAATTCCTAGTGCGACTATTAAGAGGACAACTCTCCCCAATCTTTTACGGTTGTTACGCATCCAATTTCACCTCGTTATACTCGGTTTTGGGATGTGTTTCATATCCTGAAAATTACCTCGCCTAACTCACTACCCTCCTTCTTAAGGCGGGCTTTTTACAATTTTACCATATACAGCATTGTCAGGCGATAAAATTTGATACACAAATTTCGACAAAAGACGACATTCCGATAATTCCATGTTGATATACAGTAACTTGCGTTTATAGGAGTTGAGTCAAGCAGTTCTTCAACCCTTCCCTGCTAACGTGCTGACCCTGGAATTGGCATGAACAAATCAGCCTGCCAATAGATGGCAGACCAGGCATTTAAGTCAATAATGGATTTGAGAACAGAGAAGGTAGGTTTTAGGTACAGGGGCATTACCCTATCTCAGAAATTAGGCCAGGGATGAGGCAGACATATGATGGAAGAATATTTGGAGTGGCTAAATGCCTTGACAGTTTACAGAATGAGGATTACTCTAGATATAAATAATAATATTGGCCAAAGGGCTTTTCTTTTTTCTTTGCCAGGAGGGGGAGATGAATATAAAAGGATTATTCGCTGCAAAAGACTTGACCCAGGGAACACCCTGGAAGAGAATAGTGGAATTTGCCATCCCTATGCTCATCGGCAACATTGCCCAGCAGCTGTACAACACCGCTGACTCAATTGTTGTCGGCCGGTATATAGGGGACAATGCCCTGGCAGCAGTTGGCAGTGCAGGTCCTATCCTCAACTTGCTCCTGGTGCTTTTTGTAGGTGTGGCAGTAGGGGCGGGGATCTTGGTGGCTCAATACTTCGGGGCCAAAGACCGGGAGAACTTATCCCACACAATCGGAAACTGTATTACCTTGACAGCAATTACTTCCGCGATTATTATGTTCGCCGGTCCCTTGGTCAGCAGACCCCTGTTGCAGCTGCTGAATACACCGCCTTCAATTATTGACTGGAGCGAGGGGTACCTGAATATCTTCTTCCTTGGCATTGCCGGCTTTTCTTACTACAATATCTTCGCCGGAATCTTGCGGGGCCTTGGCGATTCAGTGTCTGCCCTGGTCTTCCTGTTGATTTCCACTGGCCTCAATGTGGGCCTGGACATTCTGTTCGTGTCCCAGTTTGGCCTAGGTGTGCCTGGGGTGGCACTGGCTACTGTAATTGCGCAGGGGATTTCAGCCCTCTTGTGCCTGGTGAAACTCATGAGGATGCGGGATATTTTTGACCTCAACTGGTCTATGCTCAAACTGAAAAAAAAGCTCGCCTTGACTGTCTTAAAATTGGGTTTGCCCTCGGGGGTCACCCAGGCCATTTTTTCCCTGGCCATGGTTACGGTGCAGTCCCTGACCAACAGTTTTGGTGAGCTGGTTATTGCTGCCAATGTAATTGTAATGCGGGTGGACGGCTTTGCCATGATGCCCAACTTTTCCTTTGGCAGTGCCATGACCACCTTTGCCGGACAGAATATCGGCGCGGGAAGGCTTGACCGGGTGGAGAAGGGGAGCAGACAGGGGACATCAATCGCAGTTTCAGTTTCTGCAACCATTACCGTCTTGCTCTTATTCCTTGGCCGCTATCTCATGAATGTCTTCACCGACACCCCCGAGCTTGTCGCTCTTAGCATGCGAATGCTGCGCATCCTGGCAGCAGGCTATATCGCCGTTGCCGTAACCCAGAGCCTCGGCGGGGTTATGCGGGGAGCAGGAGACACCATGACACCCATGTGGATTTCCCTGGTTACAGTGGTGCTGTTGCGGGTTCCCACTGCTTACGGCCTTGCTTACCTCACCCGCAGTGAGCTTTATCCCACGGGGAGGCCGGAGTCGGTCTTTATCTCACTGCTGGTTTCCTGGACCCTTGGCGCCCTGATAACTTTTCTGGTTTTCAGAAGGGGTGCCTGGCGGGAGCGGATGCTCAGCGTGGGAAAGGCCAGGGCTGCTGAAGAATAAAATGGCTCCTGGTTCAGCAGGAGCCATTTTTTTCTGTTCGAATGGTTTAGGCTTTACATGGGGCCTGGGGATAACATAAAATTGAGCTGGAAGCAAAAACAATGTAGGAGATGAGAGCATGGAAGTAATTATCGCCAAAGACTACGAGACCTTAAGCAGACAAGCCGCAACAATCATTGCCGCTCAGGTCATCGGCCAGCCCGATTCTGTCCTGGGGTTGGCTACTGGTTCCACCCCGGTGGGGACCTATAAGCATCTGGTTGCCTTGTATCGGGAGGGAATTATAGACTTTAGCCGGGTCAAGACTTTTAATCTCGACGAGTATTACGGTGTTGCCCCTGACAATCCCTGCAGCTATCGCTGGTTTATGGAGGAAAACCTCTTTAAGCACATTAATATCTTGCCGGAAAACACCTACATCCCCAATGGGCTGGCCCAGGATACAGCTGCTGAATGCCGGGAATACGAAGAAAAAATCCACCGGGCCGGTGGCATTGATTTGCAGTTGTTGGGCATTGGCGGCAACGGACATATTGGCTTTAATGAACCTGGCAACAGCTTTCAGCCCGCCACCCATCTGGTGGACTTGGACCAGCAGACAATTGAAGCAAACTCCCGCTTTTTTGCTTCTCCTGACCAGGTTCCCCGCCAGGCCCTCAGTATGGGGATAAAGAGCATCATGGCTGCTCGCAGAATAATATTGCTGGCTAACGGCAAGGCCAAGGCAAGAGCTGTATATGAAATGATCCGGGGTCCCATTACCCCGGAGCTTCCTGCCTCGGTGCTGCAGCTCCATCCTCAGGCTGCAGTAATCATTGATCAGGAGGCAGCTGCTCTGCTTTAACTGGGGAAGCGCAGGCCAAATTTTGCAAACTCCTGGCGGAGTTCGGGAGTTAAAAGCCCCTTGTTGCAGGCCTGGCACATCATGGGCCCCCAGCTGAAATTTGCCTCGATGATTACCGGGCCATCGGGAGTAGAGGCGACATCCCAGCCAATTGTGCGGATAAAGGGTGTCATGCGGGCAGCTTTTAAAACAAGGTCGACAATTTGGTCCCAGTGAGGAACCTGTACGCCCTTTATTGCTGCGCCGGTGTCGGGATGGCTGGAGTGCCAGCCGCCGTTGGGAAAATCAGGGCGGATAAGTCCTTCGCCAAGAACGCCGGTGACGGGGTCAATGGCGGCTGCCAGGCCGCCGGTATGCCAGTTGTCGGTGTTCTTGCCTTTTACGCCGATGCGGATCACCGACAGGATAATGCTCACTTCTCCTTCGAAATTCATGAAGGTTACCAGGCGGCAGGTATTTACCGAGCTGGGATTAAGCCTGGCAATGTCAGGATGGTTGACGATCCGGGCCTCCATGATAAATCCCTGTTGGCCAAATTCCACTTTCCGGGACATGTGTTTGACCAGGCGGTCCAGGTCATATCTTTCGCCTCCCCGGTCTTCAAAGACATAGTCCCCGGGGGTCTTTTCCACCAGCTCCAGGACTAATACAGACACCCCTGTCTTCCCTGCCAGGGGTTTGACGACGAATTGGTCAATGCCCTTTTCCGATATCAACCTGTGCAGGTCTTTTTTGGTGCGGAGGGAGTTGCCTTCAATGTCGCTGCCGAACTGGGGATGAAACATGCCGTAGAGTTTGGCCACGGGGATTTGCCTTTGGCTGAAGTAACTGTTAAACAGAAGCTTGTTGGTAAGCATAGGGGCCCAGGCCCGGGAATTGAGGGTGCGGCGCAATTTCTTTTCTGCATCATAGACCCGAATATATGAGCGGATTTCTCTCTGGCCGATTCCCTTTTTGCCGAACTCGAAAGACCTGTACTCTATAGGCGACAGCCTGTAGAACACTCCCAGCCAGAGCATTTCCAAACTCTGGCGCAAAGGAGATTTGAAACCTGCCTTCTTGGTGGGGACTATTTTTTTCAGGACTCTGGCAATCTTCTTCATTCCGTTACCTTCCTTCCCGGTACTCTTAGAAAAGTATAACAGAATACTTCAGGATATGCCAATATTTGCTGTTGAAGTTGTCCTCAGTCCCTGGTTTGGCTATAATAAAATAAACTGCACTGGAAGTGATTGTAATGAACATATTTCAAGAGCAAATTGTCCGGCTGCTTTCAGACCTCGTTCCCCTGGAGCCGGAGCAAATAAAGGAAGATCTCGAAATCCCCCCCAATCTTGAATTGGGGAATTATGCTTTCCCCTGCTTTAAACTGGCGAAAGTACATAAGGCTGCTCCTGGGCTAATTGCTGCCCGGCTGGCAGAAAAGGTGCCCGCCGATCCCTTGTTGGAGAAAGTGGTGGCCAACGGACCCTACCTGAATTTTTTCCTCAACAAGGCCAGGCTGGCCCAGCACACGGTGGGAGAAGTGCTGCAGCAGAAGGAGGAGTACGGCAAGAGCGACGTCGGCAAAGGGAGGACGGTGGTCATTGACTTTTCTGCCCCTAATATTGCCAAGCCTTTTGGCATCGGGCATTTGCGTTCTACCATCATCGGCAACTCTCTGTACAAGATTCACGCAGCCCTGGGGTATAAGTGCATAGGCATAAATTACATCGGGGACTGGGGCACCCAATTTGGCAAGCTCATAACCGCTTACCACCACTGGGGGGATGAGGCAGTGCTGGCCCAGAACCCCATTAACCACCTGTATGAACTGTACGTACGGTTTCACCGGGAGGCGGAGTTGGATCCCGGCCTTGAGGACGGGGCTCGCAATTGGTTTAAAAAGCTGGAAGACGGAGATCCCCATGCAGTCGAATTATGGCAGCACTTCCGGGACATCAGCCTGGCGGAATTAAAGCGGGTGTATGCTCGTCTGGGAGTGAAATTTGATTACTGGCATGGCGAAAGTTTTTACAATGAAATGATGGAGGATACCATCAAGGCTGTTGAGGAATCAGGCTTGCTGGAACAATCCCAGGGGGCATGGATTGTCAGCCTGGAGGACGAGGGGATGCCTCCCTGTTTATTGCGCAAGCAGGACGGCGCCACCCTTTATGCCACCCGGGATCTGACGGCGGCGATTTATCGGTATAACACCTGGCAATTTGCCAAAGCTCTGTATGTGGTTGGTGTCGACCAGACCTTGTATTTCCGCCAGCTCTTTGCCGTGCTCAAAAAGATGGGAATGCAGTGGGTGGAAAGATGCCAGCACATTCCCTTTGGCATGATCCGCTTTGAGGGAGGCAAGATGTCAACCCGTCAAGGCAGCCTAATTTTCCTGGACGATGTCCTCAGCGAAGCTATAGGCAGGGCCAGGGAGATCATTGCCGAGAAGAACCCCTGCTTGCCTGACCAGGAAGAAGTAGCCCGCCAGGTAGGAGTGGGGGCCCTGATTTTTGGCGATTTAAGCAATGACAGAATTAAGGACGTAGACTTTAGCTGGGATCAGGTGATGGACTTTTCCGGAGAAACTGCGCCCTATATTCAATATGCCCACGCCAGAATTTGCAGCATCCTGCGCAAAGCCCCGGCGGAAGCTGAGTGCAATCTATCCCTCCTGGTCAATGAGCATGAATATGCTTTGGTGTCTGTTCTCAGCAAGTTCCCTGAAGCTATTGCACGGGCTGGAGAGACCTGTAAGCCTTCCTTTGTTGCCCGCTATCTCATCGATGTGGCCAAGGAATTCAGCCGCTTTTACCACCAATGTCCTGTCCTCAATGCCGAGTCCGATGTCCGCGGGGCGCGCCTGGCGCTCATTGACGCGGTGAGGCAAGTCCTGGCCAACGGCCTCAGCCTGCTGGGCATAGCGGCTCCGGAAGAGATGTAATTAACGCCGTTAAGGCGTTTTCTTTCTTTTTGTCCCGGCGTGCAGGGTTTTTTACTTTTCCGCCGTCTAACAGACAGAGGAGCAAAGGGGGCGGTTGCTATTGAAGAACAAAAGATAATTGATCAGGTACTTGCAGGAGATACCCAGGCTTTCCGTCCCTTAGTGGAAAGCTATAACAGGCTTGTCTACACGGCGGTGGTTAATATTTTGCGGGATCCAATAGCGGCGGAGGATATTGCCCAGGAGGCGTTTCTCCAGGCCTTTCTCTCCCTGGATAAGTTCTGTCGTCAGTCTTCTTTCTCGACATGGCTGGTGCGCATCGCTGTCAATAAGGCTTTGGACCATCTGCGCCGGGAAAGGGCCCGACCCGGGGCAGCGGACCTGACTGACGCAATACCCAGCAATGCTCCCACTCCGGAAAAGGTGCTCCTCCAAGAGGAAACTTTGTGGCAACTGCGGGAGGAAGTCCTGAAATTGCCTCCCATATACCGCAAAGTAATATATGATTTTTATTTCCATAAGCTCTCCCACAAGGAGATAGCAGCTAAGGAAGGGGTATCGGAGAAGACCGTCGAGTCCCGGCTGTACAGGGCTCGAGGAATGCTCAGGCAAATGAAAACAGGAGGTGAAGGTGATGTGTCTGCTCCATAAAGACTTGGACTGGGGACGGTTCATCCGGGATGAGGTTGCCAACCGGGAAGATTATTTCCACGCCCTGGAGACCTGCGATGACTGTCTGCAGGACTACACAAGACAGCTGCAGGCTGAGCTTCAGGAGCCATCGCCGCATTTCACTGACCTGACCATGGAAAGGATAGCCGCAAGGGCCCGGGCAAAGGGGGAGAAGACCCTTGCCAAGCTAAAACCCTTCTGGCACTACCTTGTGGCTGCATGCCTGACATTGTTCCTCTTTAATATTGACTTTTTCGGGCTGCTCTTTGAAATCTTCCCCCTGGATATGCCCCGGCTTCAGTTTGGCGGGCAAATGCTGGACCGCTTGGGAGAGCTGTGGGGCAATATCACTACTTTTTTGGGAGGTTAGCATATGAAAAAAAGGCCCAGCAAGACACTGACCTTTTTCCTGTCTTTTTGCCCCGGCGTAGGCCACCTGTACATGGGAGCGATGACCAGGGGCTTGCAGTTCTTAATCCTGTTTTTTGGCCTGTGGGCGGCGATAGATATTTTTTCGCTGCGGGTATTCAGCTTTGCCATGCCCGTCCTTTGGTTCTACGCCTTTTTTGATGCCTTGCAATTGGCTGATCAGGAGGTAATCCTGGACAAGTCCTTGTTTGGGGGTAAGTTGTCCTCCAGTAAATGGTTGGGGCCCTGCCTCATTGTCCTGGGTGCCCTCTTCCTTATGGAGAATACATTGCCTGTTTTGTGGCGCCGCGTAATTGCCGAAGCGGATTTTCCCTGGAGCAGTGTTCGCACTTTTGTATTGGCCCTGGCCCTGATTATTGCGGGGATTATACTGCTGAAGGGAAGGAGGGTGAAGAATGACTGAGCAAGAAAGAAAGCATCCAGAAACTACTGGTGAAAAGCCTGTGCGGGCCGTTCGTCAATGGCGGGTAGGCACACTGTCTATGGGCTTGTTGCTGGTTGCCCTGGGCATTATCCTGCTGGCAGGTAAAGCAAATCCAGCCTGGTCGTTGAGGAACCTGTTGCGGTACTGGCCGGTCCTCCTCATCATCCTTGGCCTGGAAATGGTGATGCTCAATATCTTTTCCTCGATTACCGGTTCCAGATTCCGCTTGAGCTACGACGTGCTCAGCATTATCATGGTTTTCATAATCCTCTTTTCCAGCTCAGTAATGATGATGCTGGAATCTACCGGGGCGATGGATATTGCCCGGCGGGCACTGGGAGGGACTGAGTATTATGCTCAGGCAGAGATGGTTGTTCCCGGGGACGAGTCCCTGCGCTCCCTGATAATGTCCCTGGAGGGAAGCGACAAGACAGTCATCAACACCCACCCTGGTATTGGCGATGAAGTAAAGGTGACAATTGTCTACCGGGGGGTATTTGCCACTCAACAAGAGGCCGATGAATATGCCAAAGCACAGGTTATAGGGAAAGAGCGCATGGGAGATACATTGGCAATTAATCTTCACCCCCTTTCCCGGGGCCAATTACCCTGGCGGGACGTCACCCGGGAAGTGGCAATATACGTTCCCCAGGGGTTGAATGTGGAACTGAATCAGAAGCGGGGAAGCATTGAGGCCCACCTGTATGAGCCCAAGAGCAGGTGGATAATAAATCACCAGTCTTCAAGAGATCTGGACATTTCCCTCCACTCAGTTAATTCCGGGAAAATCATAGTGCAACAGGCCTATGAACTGTTG
The DNA here is from genome assembly GCA_012727415.1 of Bacillota bacterium. GTDB lineage: Bacteria > Bacillota > Proteinivoracia > UBA4975 > UBA4975 > UBA4975. The sequence continues at coordinate 13,160 of JAAYHI010000122.1, read as the reverse complement.
GGCAATATCGGCTGGGATGAAATCCGCCAGGATGATGAACCACTGATAGAGGCATTTAAGTCCTGGGGAGAGGGTCCCTTTGTCCTGACAATAATCCATGAAAGAGGCCCGACAACAATCCGCACCAATTAAAAAGGGCTGTTCAAGCAGCCCGTGAATAGGATAGACGGCAACTGGCAGCGCCCAGAAGCCGTCTATTTTTTAGGGAGTATTAGTTTCTGTTTTAGGAATGATATTGCGTTTCAGTTCCCAGGTAAGAAAAATCGCCATAATGGTAGTGGCCAGCACATCAGATGCTGGACCGGAATAAAAGATGCCAGGCAAGCCCCAAAACTTCGGCAGGATGATAATACTGGGTATGAAAAAGAGCAATTGTCGGGTCAGACTGAGGAACAAGGCCCGCTTAGGCTTGCCAACGGCCTGAAAGTAGTTGGAGCCGACAACCAGGACGCCGAATATCGGCATGGTAAAGAGAAATTGTCGCAATCCCTTTGCACCCATGGCAATTAAATCAGCATCATTTTTGCCAAAGAGGGCCACCAATTGGGAGGGGAACAGCATGATTACCGCAAAACCAAGGACAGAGATTGCGGTGGCAAACAACATTCCTTTGTACAAGGCTTCTTTGACCCGGCTATAATTGCGGGCTCCATAGTTATATCCGATAATGGGTTGCAATCCCTGGCTGATACCAAAGAGCGGCATCAGCATTAAGTTGGTTATGCCGTTTACAACTCCCATTGCAGCCATAGCCAGGTCCCCGCCGTACAGCATCAGGCTGTTATTGAGGAATAAGTTTAGCAAGCCGGCCACCAGCTGCATGAGGAATGGGGCCACCCCCAAGGACAGGATGCTCAGTATATGTGCCGTCTTCATTTTGATCTTTCTTAAGTTCAGGCGTAATTGGCTGCTGCCGCGGAAAAAGTACCTCAGAACCCATATCGCTGAAAAAATTTTGCCAATTATTGTGGCGATGGCCGCGCCCTTTATACCCCATTTGAAGATATAGATAAAAACCGGGTCGAGAATTATATTGGTTATTGCACCAATTAACATGGTGGCCATTGCCATCCGGGGATTGCCTTCAGCACGTATCATATTATTCATGCCCATGCCGATGGTGAAGGAAAGGGTACCTGCAGTGAGTATGCCTGCATAGTCTTTGGCATAGGGCATGACCTCCGGACTTGCACCCAGTAACGCCAAAATAGGCTCCAGATAGATAAGGCCAAAGACAGTGACAAGGGCACCGATAATGAGAAAGAGGACAAAGGCGTTGCCCATTATTTCCTGGGCTTCTTCATTCCTGCCTTCACCCAGGCGAATGGAAATTAAGGTGCTTGCGCCGACGCCTATCAACATGTTAAAAGCCATTACTACCAGAGTCATGGGAAATTCCACTGTAATCGCAGAGAGGGCGAGCCTGCCAACGCCGTTTCCGACAAATATTCTGTCCACAACATTGTAGAGTGCGTTTACCAGCATGCCCACAGTCGCGGGGATGGAAAACTGCAGCAGTAATTTCGTGATTTTAACTTGCCCCAGTTGCTTCGTTGATTGCATATTAGATTCCTTCTTTCTGTAACAAGCAGACGCTAATATAGTAAAGCTTCCAGGTTGAAAAAGCAAGGTCTTTTTCGCCTAATCTCCTAGAAATACTAAGCTTTTTTCCGTTTGCCCCCGGGATTTGTTCTTGCTGGTTAGTACCCCCTTGAGTGGTTGCCAGGCCTGCTTCCATGGTATAGAATTTAAGCTGGAGGTGAGAGGATGGCGCCAAGGAATATTCGGGTTAAGCAAGGAAGGGGCCCATCACTGGCTGGATTTATCGCCGGCATTATCTTCATTCTAATTGGCCTAGGAACAATCTCTATCTTCGGGTGGTTTGGGGCAGTCTGGACGCTGATGGCCCTGCTTATAACTGTTTTCCATGGAATTAACGCCTTTTCCGATAAAGGTGTCCCGGTGTACGAGGTCACCATGTCTGAGGATGAAAGGCCCCAGGAAGTTGATTATGCCGCGCAACTGCGGAATTTACGTGAGCTCCTGGAGGACGGCATTATTACTGAAACCGAGTACAATATAAAAAAAGAGGAGATCCTCAGCAAAAAGTGGTAATGGCTGTCCTTTACGGTCAGCCATATTTCGTTTGCGGGGACAGATAAGCAGGGGGATGAGGATGCAGATAAGCAAGAAACAAGCAAGGCAATTCATCCTGGCTTACCAGGGGCTGTTGCCGCCACGGCAGCTGGCGGGAAAAGCAGGGATAATGGACTTTGTTTGCCGGGTGGGATGCCTGCAGTATGATCCCCTGGACATGGTGGGCACCAACCCCAACCTGGTCCTGCAGTCCAGGGTCAGGGATTACCGGCCCCAATTGCTGGCAGAGCTGTTGTACTCTGAGCGCAGTTTGGTGGATGGCTGGGACAAGAACACTGCCATCTTTCCCGTGGCGGACTGGCCATACTTTTGCCGCTATCGCAACAGGGAGATACTGTACCGGGGCCAGGAAGAAAAGGAGCTAAACAAGGCTATCCCTCGGGTTCTTGAGGAACTTCGGGAAAAGGGACCCTTATCTTCTACGGATTTTGTGCAGGATGAAAAGGTTAATTGGTTTTGGGGCCCAGCCAAGGCAAGTCGGGCAGCCTTGGAAATTCTATGGTACAAAGGCGAGGTCATTATCTTTAAGCGGATAAGGCAAAGGCGGGTGTATGACCTGGCTTGCCGGCATATTCCCGAGGAAATCTTATTTGCCCAGGACCCCAACCCTGGGGAGGAGGAATACTGCCGCTGGCATGTCAAGAGGCGCATCAATGCCATAGGCCTCTTGTGGAATAAGGCCAGCGATGCCTGGCTGGGAATCAGGGGGTTAAAGACTCCCATGCGCAACGCCGCCTTTGCCTCTCTGGAAGAGCAGGGAGAGATAGTACCTGTTGAAATCGAGGGCCTGGGCCAGCCTGGGTACATTGCCCGAGAAAATATCCCTTTGCTCCGGGAAATATTAACTGGTTCTCAAGCAGAGCCCCAAGCCGCTTTTCTCGCACCTCTGGACAATATGCTCTGGGACCGTAAGCTTGTTGCCGCCCTTTTCGGTTTTGAATATACCTGGGAAGTTTATAAACCGCCTTCCCAGCGCCAGTACGGTTACTACGTCCTGCCAGTGCTGTACGGCGACAGATTTGTCGCCCGCTTCGAACCCCGCTTTAATAAGAAGACGGGGGTATTAGATATCCTCAACTGGTGGTGGGAGCCGGGCATAGAACCCTCTGAGGCAATGTGGCAGGCCCTTAACAGCTGTCTTTGCGCCTTCATGTCCTACTTAGGCGCGACGGGCCTGGAGAGGGGGAACTGGGAGGGAGCCGACAGGCTGGGCTGTACAGGGACAAAATAAGGACAGATTTTGGGGAAATCTGTCCTTATCTCTTATTCTTCTTCCAGTTCCAGGACCCGCATATACTCGTCAAAGACTTCGTCCAGCAGGTCTTCATCATCAACGGTCAGGTACTCTTCTTCGCCGTCTTCGTTTTCCACCAGTTTCAGGATGATGACTTCGCCGTCCTCTTCATCCTGATCCAGGGGGTAGAGGATGGCGAAATACATGTCTTTGTAGTGGATGGTGTCGAGATATTCGCATTCCAGTTCATTGCCTTCATTGTCGGTGAGGACAATGATGTTGTCATCTTCAAGCATATTAATTGCTCCTTTGCAGAGAGATTGAGCCTATGGCTGCTAACATTGTATACTACCCATTCCGTTATAACAATGGGTAATTTTTTTGCCTCTTGACAGCAGGCGGAGAACCCTGGATGCTTCCGCTACCAAATTCTTCTCCAATGTGATAAAGTAAAGACACGTTCTAGTGATCTATTACGGGAGGGGATAAGATGGATGTTGTAAAACTGCTTACGGAGCAGCTTAATTCCAGGGATACACTGAGCACAATTGGGAAATCTGTTGGCGTCCAACCAGCCAAGGTAAAAAAGGTTACCGAATTAGGAATGCCAGCCCTTATTGATGCCCTGCAGCAAAACATCAGCACAGAGTCCGGCGCAAAATCACTGAGCAAAGCTTTAGATGAGCACAAGGACGACAATGTCGGTGATCTTGGTGGATTTTTGAGCAATGTCGACACCGAGGACGGGGCGAAAATCTTACAACACATCTTTGGCGGTAAAAATAAAAAGGTGCAAAGCAACATCGCCAAACAAGCAGGCCTAAAAACTGATCAGGTTGCTGGCATCCTCAGCCAATTGGCACCAGTGCTTTTAGGTGCACTGGGCAATGAGAAAAAAGACAAGGGCCTTGGGACCTCGGGAATATCCGACCTCCTGGATATCTTGTCAGGTAATATCAGCGGTGATGGCTTGATGAAGATAGCCACTAATATACTTGATGCTGACAAGGACGGCAGTATAGCTGACGATGTGGGCGGCATTCTGGGGAAACTCTTCAAGGGTGTGTCCTCCACCAAAAAAAGTGCCGGAACCAAGAAGGCCACTGGCACCAAGACTGCCGGGACCAAGAAGACCACAGGAACCAAGAAGACAACGGGGACAAAAAAGACCACCGGCACCAAGAAGATTGTCAAAGGCAAGAAGAACTAGTGAATATAGCCCTGAGGGGCTTCTTTTTTTGGTATTAAGCCTCTTTTCCCAGGGCAGTATTTTGCCTGGCCTTTCTCTTTGCCAGGGCATAGGTCCACAATTCCACCAGCTTGTTGCCGTCAATTAAGTCGATATTCAGGCCCTCGGCGTACTTTACTGCCTTGCTGGTGAAATCTGAGGTGGTGACGACAAATCCCCCTGCAGCCCCTTGTTTTACCATTTGGGAGTGAATTATAGCAATGGGCTCGTAGTCTACAAGGGCATCTTCCCGGCGGCATTTAACCTGGCCCAGGTGGAGGGTACTCCCCCGGCGGTGGGCGATGTCGACGCCGCAATCGGCACTGGCCTTGTTTACTGAAGTCTTGCCGCCAAAATTAAGGCGCAGGATCCTTGCCACAAAGCGTTCGAAGTCCAGGGGCCTTTCTTCATTTTCCTGGGAGTATACGGGGGCAAAGCGATTGACCAGCCCCGTCAGTAAAGTTGTCTTCATTTCCCGGTTGCAGTCAGTAAGGCTTTCGATGATCGATTCCAGGTAAAATGACTTCTTTCTGTACTCCCTGACCCAGTAGATGCCAAGCCCAAGGACAGAAAAGAGTGCGATAATGGTAAACATGCGCAGGAAACCTTCCACAATCATTCCCCCTTTACCACGGAAGTATATCCCATTGATTCAGGGATATGCATTACTGCCGGGGGCCTGAATTGCTGTATAGCAAAGGGCAAATTTTTCTGGCGACCGTCCAAATTTATGCCTGCCAATGACAGGGGATTGTGGTATTATTGAGGCGATGGGGGTGGAGATATGCCCAAAAATTTGGACGGCAAATTAGTGATTGCTATTTCTTCCCGGGCCCTCTTTGACCTGGAGGAAAGCAACAAAATATTTGAAGAGGAAGGCCTGGAGCGGTATGTAGAGTACCAGATAAATCATGAAAATGAGCCCTTGAAGCCTGGGGTGGCCTTTCCCTTAATTCGGAGGCTCCTGGCATTGAAAGATCCCAAGACCAACCAGGAGGTTGTAGAGGTCATCTTAATTTCAAGAAATGACGCCAACACCGGCCTCAGGGTAATGAACTCAATCCAGCATCATAAGCTCAACATCACCAGGGCAGCCTTTACAGCCAGCCGACCGCCCTACAGGTACCTGCCGGCTTTTCAGGCCGACCTGTTTTTGTCTGCCAATCCCGATGATGTCAGTCGGGCCCTGCAAAATGGTATGGCCAGCGCTACCCTGTTGACAGGACCTGAGTATGAAGATGATGATTCTCCTGTTATTCGCATAGCTTTTGACGGTGATGCCGTGCTTTTCAGCGATGAGGCGGAAATAGTATACAAAAGACAGGGATTGGAGGATTTTACCCGCCACGAGGTCGAGAAGAGTGAGGTTCCCCTGATGCCGGGTCCCTTTAAGGGATTTTTGGAGGCACTGAACAATTTGCAGACGATGTACCGGGACAGCGGTGTGCAACCCATCCGCATAGCTCTGGTGACTGCCCGGCAGGCTCCTTCTCACAAGCGGGCGATTAACACTCTGCGCGCCTGGGGAGTCACAGTTGACGAAGCGTTCTTCTTGGGGGGGCTGGACAAAGAGCCGATACTCTCCAGGTTCCGGCCCCACATCTTTTTTGATGACCAGCGGAGTTACTGCCTGTCTGCCGCGGGAAAGGTTCCCACCGGCCACGTTCCTTCGGGAGTTGCCAACGAAGGTTAAACAGAAAAAAGGCCGCGACCCCCTGAGGGGCTTTCGCGGCCATCTTTTTAAGGTTATGCGGGATCAAATCCCTGATTTTGCCACCATTCTTGCTTCAGTGTTTCATATTCTGCCAGGAATTTTTCCAGATGTTCATTTTCCCACAGGATGAGGTGGTTATACAGCCTGGCTGCAGCCGGAATTTTGGTCTGTTCCGCGGCGGCAGTATAAAAGTCAATGGCGGCCTTTTCCATGTTGACGGCAATGCCGTATACCGAAACTGCTATGGAGCCGCTTTCTCTCCCGATATTCTTTGCAGTATACAGGCCGGGTGAAGGAGGGAGGTCGACTTTGGAGAAGTCGAAGCTCTCAGGGTCACCGGCTGCAATTTTTTTATACATTTCCCGAAGCCAATTAATATGGTTCAGCTCTTCGGCAGCCAGATTGGTGAAGGCCTCCTTGGCTTCAGGGTTCTCTGCCTGCTGTGCAGCCAGAGTGTAAAAATCATAGCCTTCCTGTTCATTGAGCAGAGCCTGGCGGATAATCTTCAGTTCGTGGTACACTTTCTCACCTCCTGGTTGATCAGCTAACTTTGCGGGTTGCGCTAAAAGCTTTCCTTCCGGTTGGCGTACCTGTTGACGGGGCCGACATACTGATTGAGGGCAAAGGACTCGCGGATGGCGTTTGCAATAAACCTTTTTGCATCTTTGACGGCCGTTACGACATCCTTGCCCTTGGCCAGGCCTGCGCAGATTGCCGCTGATGAGGTGCAGCCTGCTCCGTGGGTATAATTTGTGGCAAACTTTTCAGACTCCAGGACAGTAAAATCTTTGCCGTCATACAGGATATCCAGGGCAGTATTGCCAATAGCAGCCCCGCCCTTTATCCAGACATATTCCGGGCCAAATTCCTTTATCCTGACAGCAGCCTGCTTCATATCTTCCAAAGTGGTGATAGAATCCAGGCCGCTGAGCTGAGCGGCTTCAAAGAGGTTAGGAGTGACGACGGTGGCCAATGGCACTAAAAAGTCCCGATAACTGACAGTGTGCTCAGGGTGAAGGGGTTCGTCAGTTCCTTTGCAGACCATGACGGGATCGACTACCAGGTTGGTGAGCTTATACTGCTTGACTTTGCCTGCCACCATTTCAATCATTTCACTGGAGCCCAGCATCCCTGTTTTCGCTGCATGGATGCCGCCTACTCCTCCGAGGATGGTGTCAATTTGCGCTTCCACCACATCGAGGGGAGGCGCATATACCTTATGGGACCACTGATCGTCCATGGTTACAATTGAAGTAATGGCTGCCATTCCGTAAACGCCGTATTCATGAAATGTCGTCAAATCAGCTTCGATGCCTGCACCGCCGCTGGCATCAGAGCCTGCGATGGTAAGTGCTTTCTTTAATGCCACTGCATACACTCCTTCTGTTATTCCTTTTCCTGCATACTATTATAGTCGATAGCTGGAGAAGAATAAAGCCTTGGGAAAAGCAGGTGAGCAAAGAGTCATTAGCTAGCTCAGGATTTCCAGTTCGTGCAGGTCATCCAGTTTAACGGACAACATTGCCTTGGCGGCGTTGATGCCCCGATTAAAGAAAAACGGAGCCAGCCTTTCGGCAAAGAAATCCAGGAGGAGAAGAGCGCCCAGGTCGCCTATTTCCTCATCCCGTTTTTCCTGGAAAAATGCCTTTATTTCTGCCAGCATTGAATCTTTTTCTTCCTTGGACAAGCAAAAACGGCTGTTCAGAATTATCATCTCCCTGCATATTTACTCTGATTATATCAGGAAAGGGGTTGCCATTAATAGCAAATCAACAAAAAGTCACGTATGTCAAGGACTTGCAGTGATATAATTAGGGCGGTGATTGCGATGCAAAAGATATTGCTGGTGGAGGATGACAAAACCATTGCCCTGGGGCTGGAATATTCCCTGGTCAGGATCGCTTTGCGGCTACTGTCTGTAACAACGTCCGTTCGGCCCTCACTGCCCTCGAAAACCAGGCTTTTACCTGATTATCCTGGACCTGGGCCTGCCCGATGGCAGCGGTTACGACATATGCACAGCCGTGCGGGCTCAGTCAGAGGTGCCGATTATTTTTCTTACCGCCTATGATGACGAGGTCAATGTAGTAATGGGTTTGGACATGGGGGCCGATGATTACATAACGAAGCCTTTTCGCATTCGGGAGCCTCTTGGCTTGGGCATTAACTTGCTGCTCTACAGGGTCATGGATGAAGGGTTTATATTCGCCTTTACATTACCCTGGAAGAGTTATATAGTAGTTGCGGCCTCAGTATTTGCCATTGTCTTTTTCACAATGCTCTACTCCAGTTCTAAGCTGAAGAAGGAGAATATAATCGACTCCCTGAGAACATGGAGAGCTTAGCATCAGGATTAAGATATGTTATAATAAAATGGCTGAATTTCGTTGTCTAATCTTTACCAACGAAAAATTTTCAGGCAGGTGATTAGTATGTCACTGATAAGATGGTTCGACAAACATCCTGTGACTCAATGTGTTACCATCTCAATACTGCTGAATCTACTGGTGGAGATGTTGAGTCGGCGTTCAATCATAGCGGGCTTTGAATTTTTGCTGACAAATCCCTTACTCTTTCTGTATAACGCAGCTATTATCTTGCTGACCCTGTCCATTTCGGTGGCATGCAAGCGGCGTTACTTTTTCCTCCTCTTTGTCTCCGTTGTCTGGCTTGGCCTCGGCATTGCCAACTGTGTCATCCTGGGCTTCCGCACAACGCCTTTGGCGGCTATTGATTTTCGGATTCTTTCCTCGGTTGCCAGCATCATTTACAAATACCTGACCCTTGCCAATGTGCTCCTGATTACTGTGTCTGCCTTTGTAGTCGTAGTGGGCATTATAGTGGCCTGGAAAAACACCCCCAGGCGCAAGCCGAGGTATGGAATGGCGATATCGGCAATAACCGCAATAGCGGTAATCATCGTTTTTTCCACATCACTCTTTTCCAGGACCCAGGCAGCCTCCGGCTTTGGCAATCTTGCCGACGCCTATAAGGAATATGGGTTTGTCTATTGCTTTTCCCGCAGCCTGGTTGATCAGGGAATCGATAAGCCCGACAATTATTCGGAGGAAGCAGTCTATGATGTCCTGAGGGCTGTCAACGCGTACCACAACCAGGAACCGAAGATAAAACCAAACATTATTTTGGTGGAACTGGAGTCCTTTTTTGACGTTAACTATTTAAAAGGACTGAGTTTTTCCCGCAATCCCGTGCCCGCCTTTACTGCCTTGAAGGCACACTATCCCCATGGTTTCCTGACGGTGCCTTCAATTGGCGCAGGTACAGCCAACACTGAATTTGAGATTCTCTCAGGAATGGATCTCAGCTTCTTTGGCGCCGGCGAATATCCTTATAAGACTGTATTGCGAGACGAGACCTGTGAAAGTATCTGCTACAATCTGGCGGAAGTGGGGTATACAAACCACGCCATTCACAATCATGAGGGAACCTTCTACCAAAGGCATGTCGTCTTTTCTCACCTCGGGTTTAATACCTTTACTTCCCTGGAATATATGAATGATGTCAAGTTTACCCCTAACGGCTGGGCCAAAGATGACGTCCTGACGGAACAGGTGGTCAAGGCCCTTAATTCCACCCCGGGCCAGGACTTTGTCTTTACGATTTCCGTTCAGGCTCACGGCAGGTATCCCCAGGAGGCAACAGAGGACCATCAGGAGATAAAAGTCTATGGCTTTGAAGATGAAAAGAAACTGGTGGCCTTTGAATACTTTGTCAACCAAATCTACGAAACTGACGCCTTTATCGACGCCCTGGTTTCTGCCCTGGAAGACTATCCTGAACCTGTGATTCTCGTATTCTATGGAGACCACTTGCCCAGCTTTGATATCGAAAATGAAGACCTGGTAAATGGCAATCGTTTCCAAACCGAATATGTCATCTGGAGTAATTTTGACCTGGAAGTGCCCAACAACGACATCTATGCATATCAGTTGGGAGCATATATATTGGAACAGTGCGGAATCAGCAATGGCATCATGACCAAACTCCACCAGCAGTTGCGGCATAAGGAGTATTACCGGGAGGCCCTGGAGCTGATTGAATATGATTTGGTCTGCGGTGAGCAAATTGCCTATAACGGCGTCAGTCCTCATTTGCCTACCTCTTTGCAGATGGGCACATCGCCAATCAGGATAACCGGCATTGACCGGGGTGCAGAACACACTTTGGTCTACGGAATTGGCTTTAGCCCATGGAGCTATGTTCTTGTCGACGGCGATAAAGTGGAGACCACCTTTATCGATGAAAATACCCTTATGATTACAGAAGAGCTTGAACCAGGCGCTACAATTGTTGTCGCTCAGATGGTTGCTGAGAAAACAATTCTCAGCCGCACCGACGAATATCGTTGCCCGTGATTCCACGGGCTTTTTTCTTGCCCAAAAAAAAAGACCCTAAGGGGTCTGGGGCCGAGTGCTAATCTGCGATTTGCATTACTGAGCCAATGAAGAGGGGCAGCTTGCTGTCATTATCAATGATGGCGTAGATAAAGGGACGGTCCAGGACGACATTCTTTACCTCATAATAGGCTTCATCCCTGATTTCCACCTTTGTCACAGCTCCAGCCTTAGTCCCCCGTTCATCCACCTGGATAAAGGTCTTATGCAGCACTTCACCAATAAAGAGATTGCCCCGGGAAGACCTGCCCAATCTGGAGAAATCCGCGTCCTTTGCCGAAAAAGCCAGGGGCATTCCCATGTCCTTAAGGACTTCATTCATTTGAATAGTATAGGCATAGCTGAATTTTGGCAGACCTGCGTTGACGGCGGTATTTTCTGCACTGTCAAGGATGTGCATGAACTCATCCCCGGTGAGCCCCTGGATGAAATCCTCAATGGCAATGCCTTCACTGGGGAGGAGGGCTGCAAAGCTGTAGTTGCCTGCATAGGGCTTTATGAAACCAGCAGCCTGATCGGATTCAAGGTAGATGTTTTCCTCCGAGTACATGAACTCTGCCTGCTCCTTGTCACCGTCAACTGCGGTAAACTCGCCTTCCCTGATGTTTGCCTTGTTATATACCTGTTGCCACTCGGCTTCAAAGAGAATGGCGTTGATAAGGTACATAACCGCATCTTCATTGATTTCATCCAGTATTTTATCAATCATATTCTCGGTCTTCTCCTGGACCCAGGTATTGATATCCTTGAGAGTCTGGTTGTCGAAGGGGGCTTTATAAGCTGCGGCATTGTAATAATCGGCGTTTTTTTGCAGGAAATCTCTTTCCACTGTAAAACGATTTTCATCGTCCCGGAACCAGATGGAATTGGCTATTGACAGCCTGGAATTTTTTTCGCTGGGCAGGTGCTTGACATAGGTGTATAAGTACTCATTCAAATCTTCCAGAGAAATATCTTTGCCAAGGACGGCTTCCATTTCCGCCAGGGTTTCAGAGTCTGCACCGTTTGCCGTCATGGCCAGGGCCAGCAGTACTGAGAGGGGGGAGACCAGGGAGTTTTCTTTTTCAGCGACGGATCTTTTGAACAACTCCAAAGAGAAATCTGCAGTATTGCCAATGAATCTGTCATCAGCAGCCTTCCCCTGGACTTTATTGCCGGTTATGCCCGCCATGAGGTCGGCAGCTTGCACCTTAGGCGCGCAGGCTGTTAAATTCTGGGCAATTAACCCCAACACCAGAATGCAAACAGCTTTCTTGATTCTGTTCATAAGACACCTTCCTTTCTTCAATGGTTAGATGTTTTCGGCCCCCCTTTAGTTTTATGGGGGAATTTTTGTTTTACAAAGGGGGACTTCTTGTTATTCGACCAAAGAGATTCTTGACAAGGGCAATGTCATTGCGTATACTTAAGGAGCTTTATTATTAATGTGGTTAACTATCTTGGGGGTGAGCAGATGACCCTTGACAAGGATATTCCCTTCAGGCTGATGCAAGGTCTTTTTCAGCTTTGCCGGCACCGGATGAAATCCCGTCCCGAGCACGGACTTTACCCTGGTGAAATGCGGGTGCTGCGCAGTATCAAGGCCCTGGATGCCGGTCAAGGCGTAATGGTTTCTCTGTTGAGCACTGCGCTGAAAGTCTCGCCCTCTTTTATTACCCAGATGGCAAATGGTCTGGTGGAGGCGGGATTGGCTGACAGGTCTCCCGACCCTGATGACCGGCGGGCAGTGCGCTTGCGGGTCACTCCCCGGGGCGATGAAGTCCTGGCCAAGGCGTCCCGGGAATTCATTGCCAGGTTTGCGAGATTGGCCGAATACCTGGGGCCTGAGCAGAGTGAGGAATTATGCCGGCTGCTGGGCTTGGCAAACAAGTTTTTCGACTCCTTGGAGGAGGATGAGGATGTTTAATCTGCTGAAATATCTAAAACCCTATTGGCGACATGTCATCCTGGTGCTCATCCTGGTGCTGTTACAGTCGCTGTCCCAGCTGTTCTTGCCTACTTTGATGGCAGATATCGTTGACAAAGGTATTGCCCAGGGTGACAACGCCGCAATCTTTCGCCTGGGGGGCATCATGCTGGCTGTAGCCCTTGGGAATGTTGCCTGCGCCATTGGCGCAAGCTTTTTTTCTGCCAGGTTGAGCATGGGCTATGGGCGGGTGCTGCGCAATGAGGTCTTTTCCCATGTGCAGAGATTTTCCCTTCGGGAGTACAATAAATTCGGCGCCGCCTCCCTGATAACCAGGATTACCAACGATGTGACACAAATGCAGATGGTGGTATTCATGTCCTTGCGGATGCTGGTCACCGCCCCCCTGATGATGATAGGGGGGATAGTGCTGGCAGTTTCCAGGTATCCCAACCTCTCCCGCCTGCTCTTAATTCTCATGCCGGTGATTACGGCGGGGGGGAAGG
>JAAYHI010000121.1 GCA_012727415.1 Bacillota bacterium | reverse complement strand
GCCATGGACCCTAGATCTTCGCCGGACTTTGGGCTGGTAGGTCATTTTCATTGAGTCCACCCCCTTAAAATTGCACTGAACGAAATTATACCTTAAAACTATTAAAGCGTCAAGAAAATTAACCTGAAGGGATTGGGGATATGTGGATTATTTTTCTTGCAGGCTGGGGATAATTTTGATAAACTATGGATAAACAGGCTCAGTGCTAAAAATAAATTCAACACTTATTAACAACCTGTTGACAGGGATGTGGATATCTTTCTCTTCAACAGAGCTTAATTTTATGGGTTTTGCCAGAGCTTTTTTGCGTAAACCAATACTGTTATTCAATAGCTGTGGATAAGTCGCCCCCATGTTATCCACATTTTTATTTCTTTATTAACATAGGAGGTCTTTTCAGTGAACGACATCAAGAACATCTGGAAAAAAACCCTGGAAATAATTGAACAGCGCATAAGCGGCCCCAGTTTCGAAACCTGGCTGAAAGATACTGAAGCTCTCAGCCTAATTAATGACAATCTCCTGGTTACTGTCCCTACGGATTTCGTGAAGGAGTGGCTGGAAAACCGCTACTCCCCATTGATATGTGATGTGCTGGAAGAGGTAACCGGGATGAGGCTTCATGTTACCTTTACGGTGGGGACTGCCGCAAAAATGCCCCCCTTTTCCAGGGATGATGAAATTAGCTCTGCCCAGCTCAATCCAAAATATACTTTTGAGTCCTTTGTTATTGGCAACAGCAACAGGTTTGCCCACGCTGCTGCTTTAGCTGTAGCCGAGGCGCCGGCTAAAGCATACAACCCTCTCTTCATTTACGGCGGCGTTGGCCTGGGCAAAACTCACCTCATGCATGCCATTGGGCACTTCGTGCACAGACATTATCCCCACTTCAAGGTGGTCTATCTTTCCACAGAAAAGTTCACCAATGAATTTATTAACTCTATACGGGACAACCGCACTGTGGATTTTCGCAATAAATACCGCACTGTAGATGTGCTTCTCATTGACGATATTCAATTTCTCGCAGGCAAAGAATCCACTCAGGAGGAATTCTTCCACACTTTTAACGCCCTTCATGAAAACAATAAACAAATTATTGTCTCCAGTGACCGACAGCCCAGGGAAATTCCCACCCTTGAGGACAGGTTGCGCTCTCGCTTTGAGTGGGGGCTGATCACAGATATCCAGCCTCCTGATCTGGAGACCCGGGCTGCGATTCTGCGAAAAAAAGCGGAAATTGAACAAATCAATATCAGCAATGAAAACATTCTCCTTATTGCCAATAAAATCGTTACCAACATCAGGGAGCTGGAAGGGGCTTTGACCAGGATCAAAGCTTATTCTTCCCTGACAGGCCACCCAATCGACGAGGCTCTTATAGAAAAAACCCTCAAGGATCTTTTGCCCAGCCCTGATGAAGAACCCATCAGCATTGCAAAAATTCAAAGGGTAGTAGCGGATTATTTTAATTTGAGCATAGAGGATATGAAAGCAAAAAAGAGAACTAACGCAGTGGCACACCCAAGACAAATCGCCATGTACCTGTGCCGGGAACTGACAGACTTGTCCTTGCCCAAGATCGGAGAAGAGTTTGGCGGCCGGGATCATACCACGGTGATGAATGCCCAGGACAAGATAAGATCCAGTATCGAAACCAACCCCAGTGTCGCCCACCAGGTAGAGGCAATAAAAAAACTTTTGCGGAATTGATTTGTGGATATGTGGATACTGTGGAGAGGTTTTCTCTTTCCTCCACAGCTTGTGCCCAGCAATGCAGGCAATGTTTCGAGCCGAAAAGGCAACATGTCCACAAATTCACAGCCCTTAGTACGACTGCGAGTGCAAACTATTAATATATTATATAGATGACGAAAAAATTCCATGTGGAGGGAAACAGATGAATATCCTTTGTGAAAAAAACGTCCTTGCTGCTGCTTTAAGCCTGGCCCAACGGGCTGTTGCCCTTAGATCCCCACTGCCGAACCTCAAGGGAATATTGTTTGAAACAGGAGAGCAGGGATTGGTATTAAGCGCAACAGATTTGGAATTCGGCATTACCTGCCGGGCAGAAACAAAGGTGCTGGAGCACGGCTCGGTGGTCCTGCCTGCAAAATTATTGACCGAGTTTGTGAGAAAGCTGCCAGAGGGTATGGTAGAGATAAAAACCGACCCTGAAAACCCGTTGCAGGTCCACATTGTTTGCGGCCGGATAAAATTCGATCTGTCGGGATTTGCGGCTGACGAGTTTCCCAACCTGCCTGAGGTAGGAGGGGATGCAACAGGTATTACAGTTAACGAAGGCTTGCTGCGGGAAATGCTTGTCCAGACTGAAGTAGCTGTCGCTCGCGAAGATACCAGGCCCGTATTAACCGGGTTGCTTATGGAAGTGGAAAATGGCAAATTAAAGTTTATCGCCACCGACGGCCATCGCCTTGCCTTCAGGCAAGCCGCAATTCCAGAAACTAAGGAGCTCAAAGCAATTATTCCTGGCAGGGCAGTCCAGGAACTGATAAAGATTTTAGACTCCGATATCAGTGAGGATGTTACCATAAGAGTGGATGAGAGCAATATTGCTTTTGATATGAAGGGGGTTGTCTTATCCTCCAGGCTGGTGGAAGGCAAGTATCCTCCCTACCAGCAAATCATTCCTACTAATTACAAAACAGCAGCAGTAGTCGATGCTGCAGACCTGACAGCGGCGTTGGAAAGGGCAGAGGTTTTGGTCCGGGAGGGCAACAATCTTGTCAAATTTGACGTCGGGGATAATGGGATAAGGTTATCGGCATACAGTCAGGATATCGGAACAATTGACGATTTTATTGCTGGCGGCGTTGAGGGCGACCCTGTGGAAATTCGCTTTAATGTTCGCTTGCTCTTGGATTGTTTTCGCAACATAAAGGACGGCGAAGTCAACATTGATTTGACCGGTGAATTTAGTCCGTGCATGATCCGCCCTGTGGGAGAGCATAATTTGCTTCATCTCGTTTTACCGGTGAGGGTAAGTTAGTCCCCGATGATAGTGAAAATTCATACCCAGTATATAACCCTCGGCCAGTTTCTAAAGTTAGCTGGCCTGATAAGCACAGGTGGCCAGGCAAGGAAGTTTATTGAAGATAATAAAATTTTGGTCAATGGCGCAGCAGCACAACAGAGGGGGAAGAAAATTCACCCTGGGGACCTTGTCATCGTGAACAAAAATGAATATACCGTAACCAGATGAAACAATGTATCTGAATTCAATTTATCTAAAAGGCTGGCGTAACTATCAGGAAGAAAAAGTGACCTTTAACCCTGGTATAAACTTGTTTTTAGGGAATAATGGTCAAGGAAAGACTAACTTATTGGAAGGGATTTACTTTTTAGCCACTGGCCAATCCCCTCGCACTTCCAGGATTGAAGATTTAATAAATTGGCACAGCCAGTACTTTTATTTAAAAGGTGAGCTTCACAAAGATGACGGAAGTAATACAATTGAAATGGGAGGAGCCAGAGATGGCAGAAGGGTTAATAAAATTGACGGTGTTCCTCTGCAGCGCCTGACAGAGATTGCCGGGCTGTTAAGTGCAGTCTTTTTTATGCCGGAAGACCTTACTCTAGTCAAAGGAGGCCCCGCCGCCAGGCGGCGGTTTCTCGACACAGAGATAGGTCAGATTAGCAGAGTCTACAGATTTAATGTAAACAATTACAAGAAGTATTTGCGCGAGCGCAATGCTTTACTTAAATCAAAAAACCCCGATAAAATCCTCCTGCAGGTCCTCACCGAAAAGCTTGCAGACCTTTCCGGTCCAATTATTCAAGAGAGAAACGATTACTTGCAAAAGCTTAGCTTGCTGACCCGGCTAAAGCACAGAAAAATCAGTGGAAATACAGAAGAGTTGAGTTTAAGATATAATTGGTCTATAGAGCCTGGCCTGTCCCGGCAGCAGGTCTTGGCTAAGTTCGCAGAAACCAGACTCCTGGAAAGGCAATACAAGTTAACTATGGTAGGACCGCATAAAGATGATTTTTCTTTTGTTCTCAACGGAGCGGAGCTCAAGGCTTTTGGTTCTCAAGGGCAGCAGAGAACGGCAGTTTTAGCGGTAAAGTTGGCTGAGATTGAACTGATTAAGACTGAGACCAGTGAGTACCCATTGCTCCTGTTGGACGATGTTTTTTCTGAGTTAGACGAGGAAAGAAGAGAGTTACTCCTTGAGTATCTAACAGACAGGGTGCAGACATTCATTTCCAGTGCTGAGGCTTTACCGCCTGGGTCGAAAGTCAACTCTTATTGGGTTGATGCGGGCAGAATTTGTGAAAGGATATGATTAAATGTTTTTGCACGTCGGTGCAGAGGTTTCTGTGTGTGGGGAAGATATTATTGGTATCTTTGATTACCGCCTGTTTAAATCTGAATCCTTTCAGGAATTTCTTGCTTTTTCCCGATGGACCAGTGAGATAATTACCCTTGAAGGCGCGACAAAATCCATTGTTATCAGCGACGGGAAAATTTACCTCACACCTGTTACTCCCTCTACCCTGGTTCGGCGTTGGCGGCGCGGCCGAGAAGAGGCAGCATGGAATTGATTTTGTGCTCAATATTGTATACGTCGGAGGTACAGCAATGACAAAAGACACGTATGGTGCAGAACAGATTCAAGTATTGGAAGGATTAGACCCTGTGCGCAAGCGCCCGGGCATGTATATTGGCTCTACCGGCCCGAAAGGCCTCCATCACCTGGTGTACGAAGTGTTGGATAACAGCATTGATGAGGCCCTGGCCGGCCGCTGTGACAAGATCATCATTACTTTGCACAAGAATAATTCTGTTTCTGTTGTCGACAACGGCCATGGGATACCCGTAGGCATCCATCCCCAAACCGGCATTCCCGCTCTGGAATTGGTTATGACCAAATTACATGCAGGCGGAAAGTTTGGCGGATCAGGCTATAAGATTTCCGGTGGTCTGCATGGAGTTGGCGTATCGGTAGTAAATGCTTTGTCCCAGTGGCTGGAAGTAGAGGTGTACACAGACGGCAAAATTCACTTCCAGCGCTTTGAACGCGGGGTAAAAGCAACAGAGTTGAAGGTTACCGGCACCACTAAAAAGACAGGCACTAAGGTGACCTTTTTTCCCGACCCGGATATTTTTGAGGAAGTTGAGTTCGACTATAATACACTCAACCAGCGCATCAGGGAACTGGCCTTTCTCAATAAAGGGCTGGAACTTATTTTTACAGATGAAAACAGTGGCGAGAGCAATAAATATAAGTATGAAGGCGGACTGCGCTCTTATATAGAATTTTTAAATAAAAACCGGGATGTAATTCATAAAAAAATCATCTATTTTGAAGGTGTGCGGGATGATGTGGCAGTAGAATTTGCCATGCAGTACCATACCGGGTATCAGGAAAACATCTTTTCTTTTGCCAACAATATCAACACCCAGGAAGGGGGCAGTCACGAAATTGGCTTTAAATCTGCCCTCACAAGGGTAATTAATGACTACGCCAGGAAAAATAACTTGCTGAAAAACGGCGATGCAAACCTTACCGGCGAGGATATTCGCGAAGGTTTGACCGCCATTGTCAGCGTTAAGCTCCATGATCCACAGTTTGAAGGGCAGACCAAGACAAAACTTGGCAACCCGGAAGTGCGGGGGATTGTTGATTCATTCACCAGCGAGGAACTTACATTCTTTTTAGAACAAAACCCTTCTGTTGCCAGGAAAATATTGGACAAGGCAATTGCCGCTTCCCGTGCCAGGGAGGCAGCGAGACGGGCCCGGGAACTGACCCGGCGAAAAAGCGCCCTGGAGGTTTCATCTCTGCCTGGAAAGCTGGCCGACTGCACCGTCAAGGATCCTGCCATGGCAGAATTATTTATAGTTGAAGGGGAGTCTGCGGGAGGCAGTGCCAAGCAGGGCAGGGATCGGCGCAATCAGGCGATACTGCCCATAAGGGGCAAGATTATTAACGTTGAGAAAGCCCGTCTCGAGAAAATTCTGGCAAACGAAGAGGTAAGAACCATCATCACTGCCATTGGCACCGGCATTGGTGAAGATTTCGACCTATCCAGGGCCAGATATCATAAGATCATCATTATGACTGACGCCGACGTCGACGGCGCTCATATTCGCACATTGCTGCTGACTTTCTTTTACCGATATATGCGGCCACTGCTTGACGCCGGGTATATCTATATCGCACAGCCCCCCCTTTTCCTGGTCAAGAAAGGCAAAACGGAGAAATACCTGTATTCAGACAAGGAACTGGAAAACACCCTCAATGAAATTGGGCGCGATGGTGTCACAATTCAACGTTACAAGGGTTTAGGGGAAATGAACTTCGACCAGTTGAGCGATACAACTATGAACCCTGAAACCCGGACATTACTGCGGGTAAGCATAGATGATGCCATTATAGCTGACGACATATTCAATGTCCTTATGGGGGACAAGGTGGAGCCCAGGCGGGAGTTTATTGAAAAGTACGCAAGCATTGTCAAAAATCTTGACGTCTAGGAGAGAGTTGCATGAAAGAGTTTACCCACGGTAAAATTCTTCCCCGAGAAGTAACCACTGAAATGAAACAGTCCTTTATGGACTATGCCATGAGTGTCATTACTGCCCGGGCACTGCCCGATGTCAGAGACGGGCTAAAACCTGTGCACAGGCGTATTTTGTATGCTATGAACGAGCTCGGCCTTAGCCCGACAAAGGGGTATAAAAAATCTGCAAGGATTGTCGGGGAAGTTCTCGGAAAGTATCACCCCCACGGTGATGTGGCCTTGTACGATACAATGGTGAGAATGGCCCAGGATTTTTCGATCCGCTATCCCTTGGTTGACGGTCACGGCAACTTCGGCTCTGTTGACGGGGACTCCCCCGCAGCGATGAGGTATACAGAGGTGCGGATGACGAAGCTGGCCACAGTAATGCTGGCTGATCTTGAAAAAAATACTGTGGACTTTATGCCGAACTTCGATGAAACTCTGCAGGAACCGGTAGTGTTGCCCAGCCGCTTCCCCAATCTGCTGGTCAATGGCACCTCAGGCATTGCCGTTGGTATGGCCACCAACATGCCTCCCCACAATTTAGGGGAAGTGGTTGCAGGCATCTGTGCCATGATTGATAACCCCGATATCACCAGCGAGCAGTTGATGAAGTATATCAAGGGTCCGGACTTCCCTACCGCCGGAGTAATTTTAGGCAGGGATGGGGTAAAAAAAGCCTATACCACTGGCAAGGGCACCATTACCTTGCGGGGAGAAGTGCGCATTGAAACCCTGGCCAACGGTAAGCAGTTGCTGATTATTACTGAGCTGCCTTACCAGGTTAATAAGGCCAGACTTATTGAAAAGATAGCCGAGCTAGTGGGAGACAAGAAAATCGAGGGCATTACTGACCTCAGAGACGAAACGGACCGCCAGGGAATGAGGGTAGTAATTGAGTTGCGCCGGGATGCCAACCCTCACATCATCCTCAATAAGCTGTACAAACATACCCAGCTGCAGCAGAATTTCGGCATCAACATGTTAGCTCTCGTCAACAATCGCC
This sequence comes from Bacillota bacterium, assembly GCA_012727415.1. Taxonomy (GTDB): domain Bacteria; phylum Bacillota; class Proteinivoracia; order UBA4975; family UBA4975; genus UBA4975. The sequence goes on along the minus strand of JAAYHI010000121.1, from coordinate 6,403 downwards.
CCACAGTCCTGACACTGCGGGACATGCTCTATCATTACCTGGTTCACCAGCAAGAGATTATCACCCGCCGCACTCGTCATGATTTAAAGAAAGCAGAAGAAAGACTTCATATTCTTGCCGGCTTTATTATCGCCCTGGACAACCTGGATTTGGCTATCGCACTAATCCGCAATGCCCGGGATGCCGAAGAAGCCAGGAACAGCCTTATGGCCAAGCTTCCCCTTAGCAGAGAACAGGCCCAGGCCATATTGGACCTGCGCCTGCACCGCCTGACCGGCCTGGAAAGAGAAAAAATTCAGCAGGAATTTGCTGATCTTACCCTGCGGGCTCAAGAGCTGAAAGGAATATTGGCAGACCCGAAAAAGATAGATGCCATAATTAAGGAAGAGCTTGAAGAAATCAGCAGGCAACACGGGGATAAGCGGCGCACAAAACTGGTCAATAAGGATGGTGATTTGGAAATCGAGGACCTGATAGCTGATGAAGATGTCGTGATTACCATTACCCATCAAGGCTACATCAAGCGTATTCCCGCCAACACCTATCGCAGTCAAAACCGGGGAGGGCGCGGAGTTGCTGCCCTGAACAAGCGGGAAGACGATTTTGTCACTCATCTCTTCATTACTTCTACCCATAAGAACATCCTCTTTTTCACAAATTACGGCCAGATGTACCGGAAAAAGGTCTATGAAATTCCTGAGGCCAGCAGAAATGCCCGGGGAACAGCCCTGGTAAACATCATTCCCTTGCATCCGGGAGAAAAAATAAGCACTGTCATCCAGGTTAAAGATTTTTCTCCCGATACTTATCTGGTGATGGCTACCAAGGCCGGCTATGTCAAGAAGACCAGTCTCGATCAATTCGACACCAATCTCCGTTCTGGCCTCATTGCCACCAAGTTAGAGGACAGGGATGAACTGATTGGAGTCAGGTTTACTAATGGCGAGCAGGAAATTATGCTCTTTACCAAAAAGGGAATCGCTATTCGTTTCAGCGAGAAGGAATTGCGGCCTATGGGCAGAATCGCCAGGGGGGTCAGAGGCATCAGGTTGGGCAAAGAGGATGAACTGGTTGAGATGGTTGCCTTGGGCCGCGACGGTCACATTTTGCTCATTACCCAGGCTGGCTACGGCAAACGAGTGGAGACTGATGAGTTCAATGCCCAGGCCCGTGGAGGTAAGGGAGTAAAGGCCATTGGCATAACAGAAAAAAGCGGTCTTCTCGTGGCAGGCAAAATGGTTGCCCCCAATGATGATCTCATGATTGTCACAGCAAATGGTGTGCTGAACAGGCAAAAAGTCGATGGCATTTCAGTCCTCCGCCGGCCGGCACGGGGGGTAAAGTTAATCAAACTGGATCCCGGCGACGAGGTGGTGGCTGTTGCAAGCATTGTTCCTGAAGATGAAGAGAGCCAATCTTGAGCCCGTTAGGGCTCTTTATTTTTTTAGGAAAGAGGGCAACATATTAGAAAAGAACAGAGGGGGATTGAGATGCGTCCTGTATGGAAAGGGGCGGTGAGCTTTGGCCTGGTAAATATCCCGGTCAAGATGTACACAGCCAGTGAGGACAAATCCATAAAGTTTAAATATCTCCACAGCAAGTGCAATACACCCTTGAAATATCAGCGGGTCTGCCCTCGCTGTAAGCAGGAGGTGGAATGGGAAGAGATTGTCCGGGGTTATGAATATCAAAAAGACAGATTTGTAGTGATGCGCGACGAAGACTTCGAGGCGATACCCACTGAAAAGACCAGGACCATTGACATTCTAGATTTCTGCCGCCTGGAAGAAATTGACCCTATCTATTACGAAAAGAGCTACTACCTGGGTCCCGAGGAAACAGGCAAAAAAGCATATAACTTGCTGGTAGCTGCTTTAAAAGAAACCGACAGGGTGGCGGTGGCGAAAGTTGTTATCCGCTCGAAACAGGCGCTGGCCGCCCTGAGAATTTACAAAGATGTCCTGGTTATGGAGACTATGAAGTATCCTGACGAAGTCAGGTCTCAGCTGGAGGTTCCGGGGATCGACACAGATTTACAGGCCAGCGAAAGGGAGAGAAACCTGGCCATCCAGTTAGTGGAGAACATGACAGAAGATTTTTCCCCAGAGAAGTACACAGATGATTATCGCAAGGGTTTGTTGGACATAATTCAAAGCAAGCTCCAGGGTGAAGCACCTCAACCTTCAGTTGCGCCTGCCCCCGAGGGAGTAGCGGACTTGATGGAGTCACTGCGAGCAAGCCTGGAGGCAATCGAAAAAGAACGCTTCACTCCTGTCCCTCCGGAAAAGGCCAGGAAAAAGGGCCGGGTGGGGTAATGAAACCCGGTGCCGTCAGCGTAATGGAACCCGTATTGGCTGCAGAGGTTCCCCCCTCCCCGGACTATATCTACCAGGTAAAGTGGGACGGGGTGCGCATGCTTGCCTTCATCGGCCAGGGAGAGGTCATCTTGCAGAATAAGAGGGGGAGGCTAAAAACCCAGGCCTTTCCGGAGTTGTATTGCCTGGGAAATATCATCCCCAGAGGGACCATTCTCGATGGAGAAATAGTGTCTCTGCGCAATGGCAAGCCAGACTTTTCCCGAATACTGCAGCGCAACTTTGCCCGCCAGCCGGGACCGGGAGCACCGCCAATTGACTACGTTATCTTTGACATTCTGTGCATAGAGGGCAAAGATTTGCGCTCAAAGCCCTTAAAGTACCGTCAGGAAGTATTGGCGAGCCTGGAATTGCCGCCGGGGCCGGTATCTGTCATAGAAAACTTCTCCGATGGGGAAAAACTGTATGCCTCCACAAAGAAAATGGGTTGGGAGGGGATTGTCGCCAAGGAAGTATTCAGCCCCTACCGCAGCGGAAAATCCCCCAGTTGGCAAAAGATTAAGCATCGGCAACGGGAAAAGTTTTGGATAATTGGCTATACGGCTAAGCAAGGGAGATTTGCCTCTCTCCTCCTGGCCAAAGATTTTGGTGAAGGACTGATATTTTGTGGCGGCGCGGCCAGCGGTCTCAGTGAGAAAAACAAGGAGGACATTCAACAAATATTGCAAACCTTAATTTCAGATAAAGGGGCAGCAGCAGTGCCTGCAACTGTTAAACAGCCAGTGTGGGTGCGGCCGCTGCTGCAAGCGGAGGTTGAATTTATGGAATGGACTGAGACACTTACCTTGAGGGCTCCAGTGATTAAAGCTTTGTTTTTGGGGGACAGGGAATTTGCCTTATCTTGATATCGAAGGGAAACAGGTGAGAATCACCAATCCCGATAAAGTATTTTGGCCTGAAACCGGCACCACCAAAGGGCAGATGATAGAATATTACATTAAGGTGTCTCCCTGGCTGCTGCCTTGCCTCGCCGGGAGGCTGGTTTCACTGCAAAGATTCCCCAATGGTGCACACCGCAAGGGATTCTACCAAAAGAACTGTTCTGACAATGCCCCTGAATGGGTGAGAACCTTTACTTTGGCCGGAAAGAAAGGCAAAGAAACCCGCTGGGTACTCATAGATAATCTGCCGACCTTGGTGTGGCTGGCAAATTCAGGGGTAATTGAATTCCATCCCTGGTTATCCAGCATCGGCAGCCTTGAGTATCCCGATTATGCTGTATTTGACCTGGATCCTATGGAGGAGTATGGCATTGACGAAGTGCGCCAGGTTGCACAAGCAATCGGAAGTCTTTTGGAAAAGCTTGAACTGTCCGGTCGCGTGAAAACTTCCGGTGCCACAGGCCTCCAGGTCTTCGTGCCCTTGGTGCCAATCTATAAATACTCTCAAGTTCGGGACTTTGTCCATGCCTGTTGTCAAATAATCTACAGGAACTACCCAGACTGGACAACTTTGGAGAGAAATATCGCCAAGAGACAAGGCAAAATTTATTTGGATTATATGCAGAATGCCAGGGGGCAGACTATTATTTCAGCTTTCAGTTTGCGCCCACAGCCAGTACCAACATTATCTTTTCCCTTGGAGTGGGAAGACTTGCATAGAGCTGTTGATCCAAGGAAGTATTCTCTTCATGCTCTGGATTTTACAGCGAAATTTCCGTCCTGGGTTGAAAAAATTCCGGGCCAACGCCTGGAGAAAGCAGCAGAAAGGATAAAGAATATGCTATATTAAGAGAGATGCAGGATTTTTTTTATCTCGGGTCGAAGTAAAAGAAGGATTGGCACCAATTGTGAGGAGGAGATTGTTGTGAAGAACTATAGCACCGAAAAACTGCGTAATATTAGCATTATTGGACATGGTGGCTCCGGAAAGACTACTTTAACAGAAAGCATGCTTTTTTATTCCGGTGCAATTCAGAGAATAGGCAGAGTGGAAGATGGCACCACCACTACTGATTATGATGCTGATGAAATCAAAAAGCAGATAACTATCAATGCTGCCCTGGCCCCAGTGGAATGGAAGGATTGCCGGATTAATTTTATTGACACACCCGGATACTTTGACTTTATTGGCGAAGTCATCAGCTCTTTGCGGGTGGTAGAAGCCGCCCTTGTCAACATGTGCGCCGTCTCAGGGGTTGAAGTCGGCACCGAGAAAGTATGGAAAATGGCGAATGAGTACAACCTGCCGCGGGTTATCTTTATGAACAAAATAGACCGGGAAAATGCCAATTTTGAAAAATCCCTGGCAGAAGCTCAACAACATTTTGGTTCCTATGTCATTCCCCTGCACTTGCCTATTGGCAGTGAAGATGATTTCAAAGGTATCGTCGATATTCTGCAATTGAAGGCCTTTGTCTATTCAGGCAACAAATTTGAAGAGGCAGAGGTCCCCGAAAGCCTGCAAGCCGCAGCGGAGCAATATCGGGAACAGCTGATAGAAATCGCTGCCGAAACCGACGATGAGCTTACACTAAAGTACCTTGAGGGGGAAGAACTGACCGCCGCCGAAATTCAGAAAGGGGTTCAGCAAGCCTTTGCTGCAGCTAAATTGTTCCCCGTGCTGTGCGGTTCCGCGGTTAAGGGAATAGGCATTCCCCAACTCCTGGATTTTCTGGTCTTCGCCTCCCCCGCTCCGGCAGACAAAGCGCTGGCAGTAGATGCTGAAGGCAAGACCATAGAAATTCCCGCCGGTCAGAAGGAGCCCTTCCGGGCTCTGGTCTTCAAAACAATGGCGGACCCCTTCGTGGGCAAGGTGAGCTTTTTCAGGGTCTACAGCGGCGAACTTGCCTCAGATACCCAGGCAGTTAACATCAATACCGGCAAGACCGAAAGGGTTGGCCAACTTCTCCTGTTCCGGGGCAAAAACCAGATCCCGCTTACAAAAGCTGTTAGTGGCGACATTGCTGCAGTAGCCAAGCTCCAGGAGACAAATACCGGCGACACTTTAGGGGCAAAAGAAAACCAACATCAACTGAAGGGAATCGATTTCCCTGTCCCCATGGCGTCATTTGCCGTAGAACCCAAATCCAAAAATGACGAAGAAAAAGTCGGTGCCGGTTTGGCCAGGTTCCTGGAAGAGGATCCAACCTTCAGGGTTGAACGCAATGCCGAGACAAAACAAACCTTGATTTACGGCATGGGGGATACCCACCTGGAGATCATCGTCAGCCGGTTGGCGAAGAAGTTTGGCGTCGACGTTGAACTTACAAAGCCCAAGATTCCTTACAAAGAGACAATCAAAGGCACTGCTGAGGTGGAAGGCAAGCACAAAAAGCAATCTGGCGGCCGCGGTCAGTACGGCCATGTCAAGATTATTTTCGAGCCCTTGCCGCGGGGTGAGCATTTTGAGTTTGTCGATAAAATTTTTGGGGGAGCTGTGCCCCGAAACTATATACCTGCAGTAGAAAAGGGCCTGATTGAAGCAATGGAACAAGGTGTATTAGCAGGATTTCCCACAGTAGATATCAGGGCGACCCTGGTGGATGGTTCTTACCACAGTGTTGACTCCTCAGAAATGGCCTTTAAAATTGCTGCCTCCCTTGCCTATAAAAAAGGCATGCAGGAAGCCAACCCGATTTTACTGGAGCCCATCTACAATGTTGAAGTGAGAGTGCCGGAAAACTTCATGGGGGATATTATGGGAGATATGCCTTCCCGCCGCGGGCGAGTGGCCGGCATGGATCCCCAGGGCGACGGGACTCAGATCATCAGGGCTCAAGTCCCCCTTGCGGAAATGTATGGCTATGCTGTTGACCTGCGGTCAATGACTCAAGGCAGGGGCGAGTACAGCATGGAATTCTCCCACTACGAAGAGGTGCCGGCGCATATAGCCGAAAAAATAATTGCAGAACAGCAAAAGGAAGATTCAGCGGAATAATTTGCCAACAGACCGGGTTGCACCCGGTTTTTTTAATCCAATTTTTTATGGTTTTCACAGGCAGGGTTTTAGGGTAAAATGGAGAGGGAAAGGGAAAAACGAGTTTCCCCTTTTTCCCATGTTGTTTCATTGACTTTATGCGTCGTGAT
>JAAYHI010000120.1 GCA_012727415.1 Bacillota bacterium | reverse complement strand
TACCTGGACAGATAGTCTGTAGTCGGCAGCCTGGATTTTGAGGATTTCCCGGTAGGAATAAGTTTTGGCATCTCCATACTTGGGCCTGAATTCAAAGGCATTGTCGGTAAGCAGGGCCTCCGCCTCCTGTCTGCCCTGGGGTGACTCAAATTTCAGAGAACAGCTCAGCAGCACAGTTGGCTTTTTATTCACGTCGCTTCCCTCCCTTTATTGCTTCGATGCTATAATATTCTCCTTGTAAATGAATTTCCCTTTTGCCTAAAGTATTTTTCTTCGGGAAATCCCAGGGGATCTTGCAAAATAGCAAAAAAAAAGACTGGGCAGAGTTATGCCAACTCTGCATCAGTCTCGTATTCATCACCTACAACCCGCTTTTTCCAACGTCCTCCCAGGAAAAGCACCAGTCCAAAGAGGCTGATGAGAAAGTTGCTGAGGACCATGGCATACCACACAGACTTTTCTGCAAAGGAGGTGGTGTATTTAAACAAGATAACCAGGGGAATTCTCAGCACCCAAAGCCTGCCAGAAGTCATCATCATAGACATGACTGTATGTCCGGAGCCCTGGAAGCATCCCAGGAAGGACTCAAATACCCCCATCAGAGGAATGGAGAGGGAAATCAGGCGCAGGAAGTAAGTTCCCTGCTGGAGTACGATTGGCTCACTGGTAAAAATGCCAACCACATATGGGGCAATGAAGAACATGGCGATGCCCCCGATGCCGAGCATGGTTACAGAGGTTCGGATGCTTTCCCACACCGCCTTTGCCGCCCGCTGGGGCTGGTCGGCACCCAGGTTCTGCCCTACCACGGTGGCCAGGGCGGCGCCGATTCCCATTGCCGGCATTAGAATCAAAGAATTAATGGTGTTGCCGATGCCAAAGGCCGCAACGGTAAAATCACCAAAGCTGAGGACAAAGGCGCTGAGAATCATAAACCCTATGCCCTCCACAGATTGCCCGAAACCGGCCGGGAAGCCGATCCTGACAATATCCCGCAATACCTTGCCGTTGAAACGCAAGTCCCTGAATTGAGGAGAAATGCCCTCCTTCTTAAAAAAGAGCAAGTACAAACCGGCAACAGCAGCAATGGCCCTGGCCAGGACAGTTGCCCAGGCCGCTCCGGCCATGCCCATGTCAAAGACAAACATGAGCAGGGGGTCCAGGAAAATGTTCAAAACAACGGATATCCCCGACAGAATCATGGGAGTGACAGTGTCCCCCTGTCCCTGCTTAATAGACTGAAAGGCAAAAAAGACAAACATGGTGGGCATCCCCAGGAAAATAGCCTCAATATATTCCCAGCCATAATTGAAAATCAGTCCCTCGGCACCCAGTAATGTCATCAATGGCCTGCCTGCCAACAGTCCGACTACGGCCAGCAACAAAGAAAAGACAAAGGAAAAGCTCACCAGTTGCCCGGCTACCATTGTCGCCTCTTTTTCCTTGTTTTGCCCGATGAATTGGGATATCAGGCTGGTACCGGCGATATTCATGCCGATGCCAAAGGCCATGGTGACAAAGATCATGGGCCAGACAAAGTTTATTGCCGCCACAGCGATATCGCCATCAGCCAGGCGGCTCACCCAATAGGTGTCCACCACCTGGTAGATGGTCTGAATTGCATTGCCCAGAATAACAGGCAAAGCCAGGGAAATCAGGACCTTGCGGATATTGCCAGTGAGAATTCTGTCGCGAGTCATGCTGCTTTTCATTGCAAGCCCCCCTTATACATAGCCTAAGTATTTTACCACTAATAGAGAAAAAATGCTTCTGTTATTTCTATGAAATTCAGCCCAGCACGATTTCCTCCAGATGCATAGGGGCTATTCAAAATTGCGCACGTAAAAAAGAGCTAATTGCGTTCTGTCCCGCAGATTCAGCTTTTCCAAAAGGGAAGTTACATAATTGCGGACAGTGCCTTCACTGAGGAAGAGGTCTTGGGCAATCTCGCGATTTGACAGGCCCCGCCCCACTGCCGACATGATCTCCAGTTCCCGCTCTGTAAGGTTCAGCCCTTCCCGGCCCTTTTTCCTATCCTCCCGGAGCATTGAGGAAAGGCTGGTGGCAACATCCCGCTCCAGGACAATATTGCCCTTGGCCACTGCCCGCAGGCTGTCGATAATGCTGTCGGCAGGCTGACTTTTCAGGATATAGCCGGCGGCACCGTTCTTGAGGGCTTCTTTTATGTACTCATCATCCCGGAAGGTGGTAAGAATAACCACCTGAACCTGAGGGTAGAGGGCCTTTATCCGCTTTGTTCCCATAACGCCGTCCATGACGGGCATGCGAATGTCCATCAGCACCAGGTCCGGCAAGTCCCGCCGGCAAAAATCCAGGGCCTCCTGGCCATTGCCGGCAAGCCCCAGGACTTCAAAATCCCCTTCCAGCTCCAACAGCATTTTCAGGCTGTCTCTAATCAGGGCGTCGTCATCCACGATGAGCACTCGCACTTAAGGCACCTCCTGATTCTTCCCGGGGCAGGACACATACAATCATAAAGCCGTTGGCAGGGCTGATGGTAATGGTCCCCCCGGCATTGTGCACCCTTTCCCGCATGCCGCTAATCCCCATTCCCTCCTGAAAGCAGGCACAACCCACGCCATTATCCCTGATATAGAGGCGAATGATATTTTTTCGCACCTCCAGTTGCACTTCTATCTGGGTGGCCTGGGAATGGCGGGAGGCATTAGTCAAGGCCTCCTTAAGAATGGCAGAGAGAATTTGCACCTGGTTGGCGGACAGGGAGGAAAGATCGCCCTTATGCCTGAAGTCCACCGGGCAAAATTGATATTCTTCGATGATTCCCTGAAAGTACTCCAGGCCGAGTTTCTCATGGGGCCGGATATTGTAAACAGTATCCCGCAGCAGGTTGACAGCTTCCGCCAGGCCTTTGACTGAGACCTGGAACAGCTCCCGGGCCCGGGCCTCATCTTTATCCAGGGCCTTGACAGCTGCCTGGAGCTGGAGAAGAATTCCCGCCAGACTGTGGCCAAGGGAATCGTGGATTTCCCGGGCAATGCGGTTGCGCTCCTGAATTTCCGCCAGGTGAGCCGCCTCCCGGGCAGAGTTCAGCAAGCGGGCCTTGGCTTCTTCCAGGGCATAGCGATTGCGCCGCTCCCGGTCGTAGATTTCACGAAAGGACAGCTCCTTTTTGTCCAGAGTGTGGCGCAAATACCCGCACAGGGCGAACAAGGCCAGCAAGATAATATAGAAAATGAGGGGCTCCCCCTGGAGGAAATAGAATCCCCCAGGGAGCAGAAGGAGCAGCAGCCAATATTGCCCCCTGGCTGCAACATCAAAGGCCAACACCCCGTTGAGCAGTAATGCAGCAGGATGATTATGGGCCTGTGCTATTATTACAGCTTCCTCTGCCACCAGCAAGGCCCAATGATAATAGTATTTCTCCCGAAATATCCAAAGGGCTGCAAGGAAGACCAGGCCCATGACCCCCAGGGGGGTGACGGTATCACCCACAACCTGGAAGCCAATGAGCAACAACATCAATACTGCCTTTATAATGTAGCCCATCTTCATCACCCACAGCCTGTTTCTTCCATTATAGTGCTCCTGCCCGCCAGTGCCAAGTCTTACTTGGCGACATCTGCCCGGCGCCAGGTGCCCAGGAGGAAAAAGACTGCTATAAAGCCCAGGAGAATAGATAATTCCAGGCTAACACTGCGCAGCGGTTTTCCCAGCATTACCTTGTGGGCAGCTTCTATCGCCCAGGTGGGGGGAAGGTACCTGCCAATGGTCTGCAAAAAGTCCGGCATAATCCACCGCGGCCACAACAGCCCGCTCAGCATGCTGATAGGGGTTATAACCAAAGAAGAAATAGTGCTGGCCTGACGTACACTGCGGGCAGCAGTGGCCAGGGCAATTCCCATGGCTACGCAGAGCAAGGCGAAAACTGCCATAACCAGGAACAGTTTCAGCACCGCTGGGCCTAAGTACATGTTGAAAATATACCGTACTGACAGAAACATCACCCCTACCTGGCAAAGCAGGACAGAGAAAAAGACCAGGACATTCTGGAGCATGTAATTCCTCAGGGAGCAAGGAGAGGCCATTACCCGGTAAAAGGTGCGGTTTTCCCGCTCCTTTATGAGGTTGATGGCAGTAAAGGTGGAGAGAAACATCATGGCCATGGCCAGCTGTCCAAGCCCACTTAAGGCAGCTTCGACACTTCTCCCGTTAGTGCTGTACAGCCCAGTGCTGACGGTAAAATTGCCCTGCAGAAAAGAATTCATACCTGCGTAAAAGGCGTCTTCATCTCCTCCCGCTGTCTCTGCTATGCCCTGAGCCGCGCCCAGGAATCCCTCGACCTTCAAGATCACCTGATTTGCAATATTGGTCTCCTGAATGCTGTAGCTGCGGAGCTTCGGGGCCCCTCCGCCGATGAGCTCTTCGCTAAAACCTGCATCGGCGACCAGGACATAGTCTACCTTACTTCGGGCCAGGGAGATGCGAATTTCTTCTTCCTCCAGCTCATGAACCGGTGAAGAGTCTGCAATTGCATCCCTCAACATTCCCGTCAGGGGAGTTCCGTCCAGATCCACCCAGCCTACATTTACGCCGTTGCGGTCAAAATTCCCCATACTAAAGGTAAGGGCGATGAAGAGAGGGGTGAGGAGAAAAATGGTAAACAGGTTAAGCTTGTTGCGCAACAGTCGTTTCAGAGCATATTTGAATACTGTCACTGCCCGGACCTCCTTTCTGCCGCAATGCCGATAATACCGGAAAGAAGAATGATGCCAATCATGGCCGCTAACATCAGCAAGGTTTGGCTGAAGGGGCCTCCATAGATGGTGTTAAAGAGGGCGGTCTGGACCAGGAAGCTGGGGGAAAAGTACTGAATCCAGCTGAAGGCGGAAGGCAAAGTTATCTTAAAGTATCCCCCGGCCAGGAAGGTCCAGGCTATTACCAGGAGATTGATTAACACCGAAGCCCGTTTCTCATCTCTCATCACCGCTATCGCCATGCTGCCGAGGCCAACGGCAAGAATGACATGTAAGAAGGTGATGAGTAAAATAAGGAAGAGGTTGTCCCCCCAGTTTACTCCATAGGCAAAATGGGAAAAGGCAATAATGACTAAAGAGCTGACAAAGATTGTCGCTACATTGCCGATAGTCGTACCAATATATTGTTCACCTGGCCGCACTGGTGAAGCTTTCACCCTTCGCCCCACCGGATACAGATTGTTAGCAGCCATGCCATAGGCTCCATACATGGTTCCGTACATTACGATCATCACCAACATGGTAACGGCGTAATAATCCATGGCGTCGGGCATCAGGCCAGAGACCGAGAAAGGCTGGTCCTCAATAGTTCCATGGGCGGGACGATATTCAGGCTGGGGATTGCCCATGGCCAGCATGGCCTGAGTGGCATTGCTTCCGCAGATAAAGCTCTCCATTACCGTTTCCACCAGGGCACCCCGAAAAGTACGCCCCGGAAGGACAGTGATGGCGATTTCAGCCTCTTGACCGGCTATCACCTTGGTGCTGTAGTCCCCAGGGATATGGATGAGGGCAGTAATGTCCATATCCTGCAATAAATTGTTTCCTTGGGTAACCGAATCCACTGGACGGACATCCAGAAGATCCTTGACTTCCGGCATATTCATAAATTCATCTGCCAGCCTCCCCATAGGCCCGGAGTCTTCATTGAGATAGCCCACCACTGTGGGATCAACATTGCCCACATCGTACATCGGGGCGAGGGCGTTGCCCAGAATGAAGATGAGGAGGATGGGGAAGATCAGCATCTGGCCAAGGGCATTGCCGGTATCCCTAAGGTTCTGGACTATTGTCCGCCTAGCAATTGTAATAATCCGGCTCATCTTCTCCCTCCTAATCCCTCAAGGTTTTTCCCGTCAGTGTTAAAAAGACGCTTTCCAAAGTAGGTTTCTCTGCACTGAGGCTTATCACCTCTGCTCCCGCAGAAGTAATGGCATCTACAATGGAGCTGATTAGCGAAGGCCTTTTTGAGGCAAGAACAGTCAAAGTGCTGTCAGTGAGGATGCAATCCTTTACCCCGCTGATTTTCCTGACCTCATCCACCACTGTGTAGTTAACCCCCGCCAGCTCCACCACAATTCTTTCTTCGGAAGAAACCAGTTCTTTTAGTTCTTCCTTGCTTCCCAGGGCAATGACCCGCCCCTGGTCCATGATGGCAATGCGGGTACACAACTCCTCCACTTCTTCCATGTAATGAGAGGTGTAGATAATGGTAGAGCCCTGTTGATGCAAGTCCTCCACCGAACTGAGTATGTGATTGCGAGATTGAGGGTCGATGCCCACAGTGGGCTCATCCATAATAATTAATCGCGGCCGGTGCATCAGGGCACAGGCAATGTTCAGGCGCCGCTTCATTCCCCCGGAGAACTTTTTGGGAAACTCCTTTCTCTTATCGCTCAAGCCAGTAAAGGCCAAGGCCTCGGCAACCCTTTGCTGGAGCAATTTGCCCTTGAGGCCATAAAGCCGCCCAAAGAAGGCAACATTCTCGGCAGCTGTCAAGTCCTCATAAATGGCCAGTTCCTGGGGAACGATGCCGATGTGTTTGCTTACATCCTCCCGGTTGCCGTTGACCCTCTTCCCGAAGATGATGATCTCCCCGCCATCGACCTTGGTAAGGCCCAGCAGCATGTTGATGATGGTGGTCTTGCCGGCGCCATTGGGCCCCAGAAGGCCAAAGACTTCGCCCTCAGCAATTTCTAAATTCACATTGTCCACCGCCAGGTTGTTGCCATAGCGTTTGACCAGGTTTTTCATTTCTACCAGCATGACAATCCCCCTTTAGAATCCTATGCTTCAATTTTAGCTCCTGGCAAATACCGGCAACAGTGCAGGGAATAACATCCTGTTATGACATTTGTCAGAAAAAACCACCTTCCAAGGGGAAGATGGTTCTTACTTATTACCAGGGATCGCTCTTTCCTCCACCCCGGACATAGTCCTTGTAGTGAACGCTGCCCGGCTTTATCCTGGCCTTAGCGACCTTTTTGTCCAGGAGGATTTGCCTGGCCTTGTACATGCCTTCCTCCCGCTTCATCTTTTGGTAGCTCTCCAGGCGTTTCCGGTCAAGAACCCCGGATTCAATTGCCCGCTGCACTGCACAGCCCGGTTCATTTATATGGAGGCAATCCCGGAATTTGCAGCCTGCAGCCAATTCCTCAATATCCCGGAAAGTACCACCCAGACCATCAAAGTCAAACAAGGCCAGCTCGCGCATCCCAGGGGTGTCAATGTACAATGAGCCATTGGGCAGTCGAAACAACCGCCGGACTGTAGTGGTATGGCGTCCCCGTTGGTTATTCGGCTGCCTTAAAATTATATATGGGCTTTATGGTCTCGATAATTTCCACCGTATCCTGGACATTGGCAATGATCTCTTCCATTGGCTTGTAAGCCAGGGGGCATTCATCCAAGGTGTCTCTGTTCACCGAAGTGGTAAAGATCCCCTCCATGGTTTCCCGGTACTGGCCCATGGTCAGGGTATTGCGGGCCTGAGTGCGGCTCATAATCCGACCTGCGCCGTGGGGAGCAGAATAATTCCACTCGGGATTGCCCTTGCCGATGCAAATCAGGCTGCCATCCCGCATATTGATGGGGATGAGCAGCTTTTCCCCTTTCCGGGCTGAGACTGCTCCCTTGCGCAGTACCATTGCCTCGGTATCGATATAATTGTGGATGGTAGTGAACTGTTCTGCCACTTCCAGTTTCATCCCCCGGACTATTTGCCGCACCATGGCCCTGCGGTTCAAATGGGCATAGGCCTGGATAATCTTCATGTCGTGAATATAGTCCATAAAGAGCTGGCCAGAGACATAGGCCAAGGACTTAGGAATCCCGGGCCCGATTTGCCGGCAGGCCTCCTCCTGGTAGTACTTTGCCACTTGCAGCCCCAGATTGCGGCTGCCGGAGTGAATGACCAGGTAGAGATTGCCCTTACTGTCCTTGTTGACCTCAATGAAATGGTTGCCGCCCCCCAGGGTGCCTATGCTGCGCCTGGCCCGCTTCATATTTACCGCTTTCACACAGCGCAGCTGGTTTAAGTCAATATCCTCCACAAAGCTGTGTTCTTTGTCCCTGATAGCAAAGCCGCTGGGAATCTGCTCCCGGATAAGTTTGTCCAGCTTGTTTAGTTCCAGATGCCTCTGGGCTAATTTGCTGACCTCAATACCACAGCCGATGTCCACCCCCACTAAATTGGGGACCACCTTATCGGTAATAGTCATGGTGGTGCCTATGGTACAACCAACTCCGGTGTGGACATCGGGCATTATGCGAATAGAGCTGCCCTGGACGAATTCCTGGTTGCACAGCTCTTGAATCTGTTGGGCAGCACTTGTTTCAATGTTATTAGTAAATACTATGGCGGTATTATACTTGCCTTTGATCTCAATCATTCGCCTCCCTCCCTGTTACTATCTCTATTCGAGGCCTCAGCTTATTTACCTGCAAAAAAACTGCCCCACAGGGGCAGGTATTATTACTCGAATCTCGCCGTTTCGATAATGGTTTGGTAATCTTGCACCATGGTTTCGGCGTCTTTGGCAAAACAAGAGAAAGTAAAGAGATAAATTTCACCCTCAATATCGACGTAGGTCTGTTTCAAAAGCATTTCAAGGTTTGCGACAGGATAGGTGAAATTTAGCTCAATGGCGTCGTGGCCATCTACCTGCAGACTTCTGTCGTCATCCCACTGGGCATTGTCGAATGTCTCGACCAGGGCAGCTTTAGCCTTTTCAACATGTTCCTCCAGACTTGCCCCCACACGCCTGCCGCTGGTGACATTGAGATTGGCACCGTTACTAAGGTTCTTGACCTCAACATCCATATTGGTAGGAGTCGGCTCAGTGAGGGTCCAGCCCTCAGGAATGTCAAAAGTAACCGTCAGATCCTTGGGCTCCTCATTTTGGTTGCCCGGCTGAGGATCATTTTCATCATCATTCTCATCTCCACCCTGGGGATCGGGATCTGGATCCGGATCGGGATCGGTTTGTCCGCCGCAGGCAATTACCGACGTCATTATTAGCAGTACACAAAAAATAATCCCAATAAGCCTAAGAGTCTTCAATTCCACATCTCCTTAGCGGGTAGTATTCGGGGAAAACAACCCCGCCTTTATTGTAATTGCTGTCAGCCTCTCAGTTCTTTACCGGGATTGCTATACACTATAACTTTATTGCTATTATTGCCTGTCCTTGCACTATCCCCGGTCCTGCATGAGGCTGCCAGCGATTTTTGTCACCAAGCGCCGGGTCGCAACTCTGCCCGCCGCCACCATAATCTTTTCTTTTATTCCGGGGACCACAACTGTCTTGCCCCGCTGCATGCCCCGATAGCCTATTTCGGCCACGGCCCGTGAACTGATTAGCTTTCCCTGGGCCGCCTTGGTATCCTCCATCCCCGCCCGCCGGATAAAATCCGTCTTGGTTACACCAGGGCAAAGGGCAGTGACACTGACCCCATGAGGCTTTAATTCTTCCGCCAGGGCCTGGGAAAAAGAGAGGACATATGCCTTGGTGGCCGCATAAACGGCAAAATAGGGGACAGGTTGAAACCCTGCCTGGGATGAGGTATTGAGTATTTTGCCCCTGTTGGCTGCCAGTTCCGGGAGAAGAACTTGCGTTAACCGGGTCAGGGCCACGGTATTGGTCAGGATCATCTCCAGGTTGGAAACGGGGTTGCTCTCGCAAAACGGTCCCTGGCAGCCGAAACCAGCGTTATTGACCAGGATATGTATGGGAAGATTTAGATCCTTTATCCGCGCCCCAATCTGGTCGCCTGCCATGGCATCGGACAGATTCTGGGCCAGCACATAGGCCTTGATATTGAATTCCGCTTCCAGCTCTTTGGCTACCTGGCCGAGCAATTCTTCACTGCGGGCAATGAGAATTAAATTATATCCGTCCCGGGCCAGCAACCTGCTGAGTTCATAGCCAATACCCCTGGAAGCACCGGTAACTACAGCAGTCTTGTTGTTAGTCATATTATCACCCTTTTCTGTTGGTCACTCGGAGCATAGCCTTGTTTCAATTACCTTTTATTCTCCCTCAACCCTGGGTTTTCCTCCATCTGACTAAGCCCAAGAGGTACCCGCTTACTCACAGTTACTTGCCAAATTCAGCATTTGCCGCCAAAAGCAGAGAGGCTGCATTGTGTCACTAATCCGCGACAAGCATAAGGTTACAGTAAGGGCTGGAAATGGTTTGGCCCGTTACTATTAAATGTGTATATTATCACCTAACTATGGAAAGTTACGTGTGATATTGTCTGTAAAAGTGGATCTTTAATTTAAAGGGCCACCGCCCGCTGGTAAAATGGAAGTGACTAAACAACCAATTACTGGAGGGATAGCGATGACCCGTATTAATTTTACCTTATCTGAAGAC
>JAAYHI010000119.1 GCA_012727415.1 Bacillota bacterium | reverse complement strand
GTAGTCATTTTGCGTCCGCTTTCGGCAGTCTTGCCCACGCCATCCCTGTGAATATCCATAATCAGGCTGATGTCGGGATGGGCCGCCAACATTTCCTGAGCCGACTTGCGGGATTCCGTATAGGAGTTCTTATAGACGGGGTCGTGATATTTTTTGACGTGAATCACTGGAATATTGCTGGCAGTGAGTTTGGCAGCAATGACCTCACCCAGGCAGACAACGGTCTGAGAAAAATCCTCGCTGCGCGCCTGGCCTGCGGTGGGGACAAAGGCTTCGCTGGTATGGGTATGATAAATACCCACCTTGCCGGAGCGGGGCAAGCCCGGGCCAGGACTTACATTATTGACGGGAGGCTTCCCCGTCACCTCCTGCCATTCTCCCGGGTCGATGCTGGCAAAGACCGGCATTTGCAGCCCCAGAATGCGCCAGGGCTCCAGCTTAAAACTGGGGCCCAGGGCATCAATGTCCTCATAAAATACTCCCGGAGCGCCCAGGCTCAGCAAGTAATAGGGATTAAGGCTATTGTACCTGGCAGCTGCAGGGGCCAGGCCATTGCTGGCTACAATAAACAGGACCAGCAGCAGTGTAATGAGCAGTATCCCCAAAATTTTTCTTTTATTATTCACGACCGACCCCTCCCCTGACAATATATGCACGGGAAAGGGCGTTTACGAAAAAATCGGGGATGCTATCCTCGATTTCTAGTTTAAGTATTCCTGGGCCACCCGGGGATGCAGGGCGGCATTTAAGCCATTGGCCAGCAAATCGGAGATATCTTTCAACAACCTGTCTACTTCCTTGGGAGTCACCATCAGTACCCCTACTTCCGGATTCAACACCTCTTTTATCAGCTGCTTTTTGTCCTCCAGAGAAAATTTCTCCAAAGCAGAGAGCATTACTTTGATATCCCAGGGGATTTTCGCTTCACTTTCCGCCGCCCGGATCAGCAAGTCGAGAACATCGCCGGTGAGGGTTGCAGCATCGACGACTGTGGGGACACCAAGGGCAATAACCGGGATGCCCAGGTTCTCCCTGGTTACCCCCTCGCGCTTATTGCCCACTCCCGATCCCGGGTAGATGCCGGTGTCAGAAATTTGGATAGTGGTGTTAAGGCGGCGCAGGCTGCGGGCAGCCAGGGCATCGATGGCAATGACAATATCGGGCCTGATCCGCTGTACGATGCCGATGATTATCTCACCGGTCTCAATGCCGGTAAGCCCCAGTACCCCAGGGGCGATGGCACAGACATCCCTGAAACCGGGTCCGATTTTATCAGGGTACATGGCTTTGAGGTGCCGGGTGACGTAAATCTTCTCCACCACACTTGGGCCCAGGGCATCGGGAGTTACATTCCAGTTGCCCAGGCCTACCACCAGCACCTTCGAATTGCCGTTTAAATTTAACATCCCCTGGAGCTCCCGGCCCAGCACCTTGACCAGCCGGGTTTCCAGTTCTTCATTCTTTTCCCGGAGGCCTGTGGCCTCAATGGTGATGTACTTACCTTGACCCTTGCCAATTTTGGCGGCGGCATCGGCAGTGAGGATATTGGTAACGGAAACATCAATCCCCTCCAGGGATTGATGCTTGGTCTCAACTCCCGCCAGTTCAGGAAGCTCACTGGTTTGAAGAAATATTTCATGGGCTTCCAGGACTAAGTCAGTTCTGAACAAAACTCTTCCTCTTTCTTTATCTGAGTTCGGTGGGCACGAAGATATCGATTATCCCGATTATCAAGGCCGCGGCCAATGCACCGAGGATTGTGACATCTAAATCCCGCACAATAAACTGGGAGAGATAGATGACAACGGCAGAGGTCAAGAAGCCGATTATCCCCCGGCCCTGCGGGGAGAGATTCTTCCCAAACAGGGCTTCAATGGCATAGCCCAGGACGCTGATGACCACTGCTGCAATCAGCGCATTGACAAAGCTCAAAGGGCCAAAGCCGGGCACAAGAAACCCTACAAACATCAAGACCAAAGCAGAGACAATGAATCTTATAATCAGTCGAAGCATGGTAATTCCTCCTTTGCTTATAGAGTAACCGAAATCGGCAAAATAATTCCCTGCACCCGGCTTGCATTTATCATTTTCCCATGTTAAAATCCTAATGTTGCTAATTTGGCAAAGGGAGGTGTTCCATATGGCCAACAGTAGAACT
This sequence comes from Bacillota bacterium, assembly GCA_012727415.1. GTDB lineage: Bacteria > Bacillota > Proteinivoracia > UBA4975 > UBA4975 > UBA4975. The sequence goes on along the minus strand of JAAYHI010000119.1, from coordinate 789 downwards.
GCATTAAAGAGGATAAGGATTAACGAGGCAAAAAGGGCGAGAAATGTCAGCACCAAATCCTCGATTAGAACTTACATCCGCAAATATAAAGCCGCTCTGGCAGAAGGTAACACTGAAACTGCCAAAGCTCTTTACATTAAGATCTCTTCTATGTTGGATAAGGCTGCCAGCAAAGGCATTATTCATAAAAACGCTGCTGCGCGTCGTAAATCAAGACTGGCTGTAAAAATGTAAAAATCCCGATTTCCGGGATTATTTTTTTGCGATTTTTGCCAGCAGCACCTGGAGCAGGCCTGGTCCCTGCATTCTCCCCGTCTTATAGCTGTAATCGGCATCGAGAATGGCTTGCAGGCTGGAAGCGCACTTTTTCATGTCCAGGTTTACCGCCTGGGACCTCAATTTTTGAAAGGCATAGGGGTGCATGGAGGACAACTGCCGCTGAATTTGCCCGCTGCTGTAGCCCTGGTGCTGGTAATAGAGATATTCAAAGAGCAACCTGTACTGACGCCCTAACATAAATAAAATATAGGGGATTTCAGCCCCGGTGCGCAGCATATCTTCCGCTGCCACCTGGGCTTTGGCCAGCTGGCCGCCAACGACATAATCCACCAGGGTGAAAATACAGGCCTGCAGATCCCGCACCGCCAGTTTTTGCACAGTTTCAACGCTGATTTCGGGATTATAGTTAATCAGCTTTTTTAGCTCATTGTCGAGGACGAGCATATTTGTCCCTGCCAGGAAGACCAGGGTTCCTGCAGCTTTGCTGTCCAACCTGGCCGCCCCCAGCTC
>JAAYHI010000118.1 GCA_012727415.1 Bacillota bacterium | reverse complement strand
GCAGATGATGCTGGCGGGGATGAATGTGGCCCGTCTCAATTTTTCCCACGGCAGCCAAGAGGAGCATGCAAGGCGCATCGAAGCCATCCGCAGGGCTTCTGCCGAAACCGGCATTCCCGTTGCAATCCTGCTGGATACCAAGGGACCTGAGATTCGCCTGGGCACCTTTGCCAACGGCAGTGCCCGCCTGGAAGCTGGCCAGAAGTTTACCCTCACTATCAGAGATGTGGCAGGCAATGAGGAAATTGCTTCTGTCACTCATGAGGGGCTTCCCCAAGATGTCGCTGTCGGCCACCCGATCCTGCTGGATGACGGCCTTATTGAGCTAAGGGTGGAGGAGGTGACGGATACCGACGTCATTTGCCGGGTAATGAACGGCGGTGTTGTTGGGGACCGAAAGGGCATCAACCTGCCGGGAACCAATGTCTCCTTGCCGGCTATGAGCCCCAAGGACGAAGAGGACATCCTCTTTGGCATTAAAATGGGGGTAGACTTTATTGCCGCCTCCTTTATCCGCAGCGCCGGCGATGTCCTGGCTATCCGCCGCTTACTGGAAGACAATGACGCTGACATTGAAATTATCGCCAAGATTGAAAACAAACAGGGCCTGGATAACCTGGTCTCCATCCTCAAGGTCGCCGACGGCCTCATGGTGGCCCGCGGGGATCTGGGGGTGGAAATCCCGACTGAGGAAGTGCCCCTGGCCCAGAAACATATGATTGCGCAGTGCAATAAACAGGGGAAACCAGTAATTACCGCCACCCAGATGCTGGACTCCATGATTCGCAACCCTCGGCCCACGCGGGCGGAGGCCAGTGATGTCGCCAACGCCATTTTTGACGGCACCGATGCCATCATGCTTTCCGGGGAAACGGCTTCGGGAAGATACCCGGTGGAGTCGGTGGTGACAATGGCAAGATTGGCTGAGCGCACTGAACTGGCAGTAGACTGGAATCAGTTTGTATCCCGACAGCAGAGGGAGTCTCACTCTGTCACCGATGCCATCAGCAGTGCTTGCCGGCAAACAGCAGTACGCCTGGGGGCTGCGGCAATCCTGACATCCACCCAGTCCGGTCACACTGCGCGCATGGTCTCGAAATATCGGCCGGGAATGCCCATCATTGCTGTTACTCCTACCCCGCAAGTGCAGCGCAAGCTGCTGCTCACCTGGGGTGTAGAGCCGATACTGGGACGGGAAACCGACGACACCGACGAGATGATCTATGAGTCCATTACCGCCGCCCTCAATGCACAGCTTATCCGCAACGGGGATATGGTGGTTATCACTGCCGGTGTGCCGGTGGGAGTCCCTGGCACCACTAACCTCCTCAAGGTGCATGTGGTTGGGGATGTGGTCGTCAGGGGGACCGGCATTGGCCATAACCCGGTGGTTGGCATCACCCGGGTAGTGCGCACTGCCAAGGATGTAAGTAAAATAAAATTCGGGGACATTATTGTCGTAGTGGGCATGACCCCGGAAATAGTAGAACATCTTCAGGGGGTGGAGGGCATCATTGCCGAGGAAGGCGGCCTCACCTCTGCGGCAGCCATTATCGGACTTGAGTTGGGCATCCCCGTAATCGTAGGCGCAGAGGGCGCTACTTCGCTGCTGGAAGACGGGCAGACAGTCAGTCACGATGTCGAGCGAGGGCTGGTGTATCGTGGCCAGGCCAATCTCGCCGGAAGAAAATGCTAGGGGGCCGGGATGGCCCTCTTTCTGTAACTCAGTTGCCCTAAGAGGAGGAAAATGGCAGCCAGGCGTTTAATATAGCAAGTGGAAGGAAGGCGATTTCAGGAAAGGAGGAAGCAGATTGATTCGTTATGTAGAGGAATTAGCCGAAAAAATAGGACCGCGGGGGTCCACTACCAGGGCGGAGCGCAATGCCTCCAAGTACCTGGCAGAAACACTGCAGGCTATGGCGGATGAAGTCCAAATCCAGTCATTTCGCTCGGTCCCTACTTTCTCCTGGGCCTATGGTATGTACTATTTTTTCATGGTGTTAGCAGCCCTTCTCATTCCCTTTTTGCCGGTGGCGGCAGCAGTGCTGGCCCTGGTCAATACCCTGGCGTACCTCTTAGAGTGCCATACCTTTGAAGTGTATACAAAAATCCTGCCCAAGGACAGGAGTCAGAACGTCATTGCCCGAAAATCCAACCCCTCGGAAGAAGGGGAAATGCTTTCCCGCGTTGTCCTGGTAGCCCATTACGATACCTCCCGCTCGGGACTCAGCTTCCATCCCAAGTTGGTGGCGGGCTTCCGGAAATCTTTTATCCTGCTCAATGTTTGCATGGCAGTCATTCTCATACTTGCCCTGGGGGCAGGGATTATGGCATTATTCGGCCTGGAGATGCTCCCGGTTTACAACTACCTGGCTCTTCCCTTTGCCCTGTATGTCCTTTTCTCTGTCTTGCTCCTCATTCACCGGGAGATCTGGGGTGTCCACACCCCTGGCGGCAATGACAATGCCTCGGGAGTTGCGGTGATGCTGGACAGCTTTGAGCATCTCGGCCGGGACCTGCCGGAGGGTGCAGAAGTGTGGGCTGTAGCTACAGGCTGTGAAGAGGCAGGAACTGTGGGCATGCTCCGCTTCCTGGAGGAGTATGGCGAGGCAATCAAGGATGACTATATCATCAATATGGACAACCTCGGCATCGGCCACGTCAAGTACATCACTGCCGAGGGGATGTTTTACCCCATGCCGGCCGACAGGGACCTCATCCTGGCGGCGGCTGCCTGTGTCCGGGAGAACCCGGAACTGGACATAGGCCCTCATGTGTACAAGGCGCTGACTACCGACGCCACTCCTGCTCTGGCCAGGGGCTACAAGGTCATAAGCATCATGGCCTTTGACGATAATGGCATCCTCCCCAACTGGCACTGGCCTACCGACAAAGCAGAGTTCGTCAATCCCGAGAATCTTGCCACAGCCAGCACCCTGGTTCAATCCATTGCCCGGCAAATCTGGGGGCGGTAGAGGAATTCTTGGAGGACCTTGCCTTGACAGCAAAAAAGACGGCGACTGGTTAACCAGAAGCCGTCTTTTGTTTTTGGGCCCCAGGGCAAGCCCGGGCACATTATTTCCCGGCCTTAGAAAAATCTTCGCTGAGCTGAGCAATGCTGGTTTCCCGGCCCCGGGTCCAGTTGATGACAGCGGTGTGAAACACATTTCCGCCCAGGGCTTCACAGGCTGAAACCATCTGCCGGATTGTCCGGTTGCCGCCCATCCAGGGGAAGGGGAAGGTCTGGGTGACAAAACAGCCCACCGCTTTGCCCTTGAGGGTTGGTATTTGGTCCAGATAAAGCTTCATGACGGGGGGCAGGGAAAAGGCCCAGACCGGCGTGGCAAATATCAGCATGTCATAGGAACTGGTATCCGGTGCATTCCTTAGGCCTGCCTTTTCTGCCCGGGGACTCTCCTCTGCAGCAGTAACTTGTTCCAACTGCACTGAATGGCTTGCAGCAGTCAACTTGGCCTGCAACTTTTCCGCTACGGAAAGGGTGTTGCCGGTGTGAGAAAAAACGATTATTCCTATTTTCATCTCTTTACCTCCTACTGGAAAAATAATATCACATCCTTGAGCAAAAGGCCTTGACAGGAAAAAATAATGGTGGTATAGTTAGTTGCACAAGTAATTAACCACCTGACTGGTTAAGGAGGTGAGCGCCCTTTGCTGATTAATACCGAAGACCAAAGGCCAATATTTATCCAAATAGCCGAAGGCATCGAGGACGCCATCCTGACGGGGGCCTATCCTGAGGAAAGCCAAATTCCCTCCACCACTGAGATATCCATTCGCTACAACATCAATCCCGCTACCGCCCTGAAGGGAGTCAACATCCTGGTGGACAGCGGTATTATGTACAAAAAGCGGGGTGTGGGAATGTTTGTCATGGCAGGAGCCAGGGAAAAACTGCAGCAAAAACGCAGGAATCAGTTTTTCGAGAATTACATTGTCAAACTGATTGCAGAAGCAGAGAGGCTGGGAATCAGCCCCCGGGAAATTATCATGATGATTGAAAGAGGGTATGAGCGATGAGTATTGAAATCACAGGTGTTTCCAAGAGTTTCGGCCCTGTTGCAGCCCTGAAAGATGTCAGCCTGAGCATAGCTGAGGGCAAAATCTACGGTTTGCTGGGCAGAAACGGAGCCGGGAAATCCACATTACTGAATATCATTACCAACAGGCTCTTTGCCGATTCCGGCACCGTCTTAATCGACGGCGAACCGGCGGCGGAAAATGACCGGGCCCTGGGCAAGGTCTACCTGATGAGCGAAAAGCACCTCTATCCTGAGGGAATGAAGGTGGCCAATGTCCTGAAGTGGAGCCGCCATTTCTATCCCGACTTCGATATGGACTTTGCCCTCACCCTGGCAGAGAAATTTGGCCTCAACCTGAACAAAAAGGTAAAGGCTCTCTCTACGGGGTACAGCTCCATCCTGAAAATCATTGTCTCTCTCTCCGTCAATGTCCCTTATGTCCTCCTGGATGAACCGGTGCTGGGCCTGGATGCCAACCACCGGGATATGTTTTACAAGATTCTGGTGGAGCGCTACTCCCTCCGGCCTGCCACCTATGTTATCTCCACCCACCTCATTGAAGAGGTGGCAGGTATCATCGAGGATGTCATCATCATCAAGGAAGGGGAGATCATTCGCCAGGAGTCCTGTGAGGGCTTAATCGCCCAGGGCTATACCGTCTCTGGCAATCGTACCGTAGTGGACCAATTTATTGCCGATAAAAATGTAATCGGTTCCGACGATCTCGGCGGCCTTAAATCCGCATATATCCTTGGCACTCTGGATCGGGGTGCTGTGCCGGCAGATTTGGAAATCACCAGGTTGGATCTGCAAAAGCTGTTTATACAGCTCACTGCGTAAGGAGGTAAAGGACAATGAAATCCGCAATGATATATCAAATATCCGAGATGAAGAAACCCCTGCTGATTTATTACGCCATCATTTTCTTCCTGCTGCTGGCATCTTTCTTAACCACAGAAGTTTTTTTGCACATCAGTGCCAATGGCACCACCATCAATGGCATTGAAATCTCTTCCATGATTTTTATCTTTGTCTGCGGACTGAACTCCTTTAAAGAGCCCTTCCGGATGTTTCTCCAGAATGGGCTTTCCCGCAAGACACTCTTTCTCAGTTATCTCTGCAGCCTGCTCTCTGTAACTGGAGTGATGGCCATAATTGACACCAGTATCGGCGCCATCGGGCGCAGCCTGGGCAGCTACCAGTCAGCCTTTCATGAATTTTACCGGCAATACTTTCCCGCAGTCGGCCCGGGGCAGGTTTTTGTGGGATTTGCCCTGAGCCTGTTGCTCTACACCACTTCTGCCCTGACGGGGTACTTCATTACATCTTTGTACTACCGCATGAGCAAGGGCCTGAAGCTCTTGGTTTCTATCGGAGTTCCCGTATTGCTTATTATTGTCCTGCCCATTGTGGATATGGGCTATGCCAATGGGGCCATCAGCCGGGGCCTTGGCGAAATCTTTCTCCTGGCTTCGGGAGTTAAGGCCGGCTATAACCCCCTCTATCCCCTGGGGTCATGTATAATCCTGAGCTCCGTCCTCGCCGGATTGACCTATCTCCTCCAGCGCAGAGCGGTAATCAAGGAACAGGTTTGAGTGTGGGCGTAAAATACAGCAACAGACGGCTTCGGGCACTGCCCGTTGCCGTCTTATTGTCTATTTACAGTGGCAGCGCACCCAGGCGGAAAAATCTTCAGGGCTGGCAAAGGCGGCATCCGGCTCCAGTTGCAGGAGGCTTTCGGCATCCCGGGCATCCCAGAGGGCAGCCAAAGCGGTGACACCTGCCTGGCGGGCAGCCTGGATATCTCCGGGGGAATCCCCCAGGTAAAAGGCTTGCTGAGGGCAGATGCCAAAGGCATGTAAAACCATTTTAATTCCCTGGGGATCCGGCTTGTGCCGCTCTACGCAAGAACCACTTACCACCAAGTCAAAGTACGGTGCCAGGCCAGTCTCCGCCAAAGTAATCGCGGCAGGCTCCTTGCCCTTGCCGGTGATAATCGCCAGGGGCATGTGTTGTTTCAAGATTTCCAGGGCAGGAATCACCCCCGGATAGACTGAGGCATATTGATTATGGCAGCGGCGGTAGAACTCGAGAAAAGTCTCCAGCATCGCCTGGGCCTGGCTGGCGTCGGCCTGGCGGAATATTCCTTCTTCACAGGGGCCAAACATGGCAAAAATATCTTCGGGAGTGTACTCCCGCTGCAAATGTTTGCGAAAGGTATGGATAAAGGCCTGGGCGGACAGGTTGAGGCTGTCAGTGAGGGTTCCGTCCAGGTCAAACAGAGCTGCTTTGTACATCTTTACACCTCCAAAGGCTAATTTCGCCTTTTGCCGATAAAGTCCTGCCCTTTTGCTTTTAAAGAGCAATAAAGGACTTTTGCTTATGAGTAACGAATATTTAGCGAGACGAACTAATATCTGCTGAAGGGGTATGGTACTATGTCGGATATCACTAAGGGAAATTTACGCAGAACTGTTGTAATGCTTGCCTTGCCGGTGGTGGCAAGGATGTTTTTACAGATGCTGGTGGGGGTAGTGGACCTGGCCATGGTGGGGCAGATCAGCCCTGCAGCTATTTCTGCAGTGGGGATGGGCAACCAAATCTTCATCCTTTCCACAGCAATTTTAAACGCCTTTACCGTGGGCACCACTGCCCTGGTGGCGCGGATGATTGGCGCCGGCAAAGCCGGGCAGGCCAAGGTCTATGCCCGCCAGTCCCTGGTGGTGACCTTTGCTGCCGGGGTTATCCTTGGCGCTTTGGTATTTTTCAGTGCCGAGCACCTGATGCGTTTAATGATGATTGCCTCTGAGAATCCGGATCCTGAGATCATTCGCCTGGGTGCAACGTACTTGCGGATTGTAGCCTTGGCAGAGCCCCTTACCTTCACGATGATGAACAGCTATGCTATTCTTCAGGGAGCCGGAAACATGAGAGCCCCCTTGTATATTATGGGTTTTGCCAACCTCCTGAATGTCGTCTTTGATTACCTGCTCATTTTCGGCATCGGCTTTTTCCCCAAGTGGGGGGTGGCAGGAGCTGCCATCGCCACTGCAGGTTCCAAGAATGTGGCGGCAATTATCGCCCTGCTCTTCCTGTTCAGCAAGTCCAGCCCCATTCGCCTCAGCCTCAAGGATAGCTTCCGGCCTCAGCGCCAGCGCATCCAGGAAATAATGGACATCGGGCTGCCCTCCGCCGGAGAGCAGCTGGTGCGCAGCAGCGGCCAACTGGTCTTCTCCATGCTGGTGGCCAGCATGGGACCCATTGCCATCGCTGCCAACCAGATTATCACGAAATCATCATCTATATCCTTTATGCCCGGCATCGGCTTTGGCCACGCAGCCACTACCCTGGTTGGCCAGAATCTCGGCGCCAGGCAACCCGACCGGGCGGAACGCAGCGGGTATATGGCGGCAAAGATGGCGGCCATCTTTATGTCCTTCATGGGGCTGATGTTCTTTTTCTTCTCCCACCAGCTGGCCGGCTTTTTCACCACCGATGCCGCTGTTCGGCAGGCAGCAGGGGAATGCGTGAAAATCCTGGCGATATCCCAGCCCCTCCTCGCCTATGTCATGGTGCTGGCGGGGGCCTTGCGGGGGGCCGGGGATACCAAATATGTCCTCTTGGTCACCTTTGTCGGGACCTGGGGCAGCAGGGTGGTCATAGGCTGGTTGTTGGGGATATTATTGGGCTTAGGGCTTAAGGGAGTTTGGACAGCCATGGTCATTGACAACCTCATCCGGGCTGTCATGATGATTGTCCGCTACCGCCGGGGAAAATGGAAGACCTATAAACTGCGGTCGGAGGCGGGAACAGCTTAAAACCTAGTGAAGGGAAGAAAGGTATGGCCAGGCGAATCTGGGAAATCGATTTCCTGCGGGTCTTTGCCATCTGCTTGATGATTGTCTATCATTTTGCCTATGACCTCAACGCTATCCTGGGGGTCAGCGTAAATTTTGAGTCGGGCTTTTGGTACTGGTACTCTAAGCTTTCGGCAATATTTATCTTTGTGTCAGGAATCAGCGCCGGCTTCAGCAGGAATGTTCTTCGCAACGGAATTAAGCTCCTGGTGGTAGCTGCCGGGATTTCTGCCGTCACGTACTTTTTCCTCGGCGACCTCTTCATCAAGTTTGGCGTCATACACTTTCTGGGGGTCAGCATGTTGCTGTACTTGCTGCTGCGAAAACTCAATGTATGGATTTTGGGGGGGCTGGCAACGGGCATTGCCTTGCTGACGTCGACAGTTCGCCAGACCACAGTTAATACATGGCTGCTGCTCCCCCTGGGCTGCACTTATCCCGGATTTAGATCGGAAGACTATTTTCCCCTTTTCCCTTATCTGGCGGTATTTATTGCCGGCATCATTGCCTATAAACTCTATTATTATAAGGGACGCAGTCTTTTTAAATTTAACCTCGAGAGCAGGTTGCTGGAGAAAATCAGCCGCAATTCCCTGCTGATCTATGTCCTGCACCAGCCCGTGCTTATGGGCCTGTTGTTGCTATATAAATACTTGGCCCCTTAAACCTTTATGCCAACCGCTGCAAAGCGGTTTTTTTGCCTTTAGGGTTGACAAGGCAGGGGCAATGTTGTATCCTGAAGGTAAATATTCCATATGGATGGTATAAGGAGGTTATACAGATGTATGGGCAGGAGAAAATTACTTTAAATCTCAATGCTGTCGACCTGGCCAAGGTGGATTATCTGGCGGAGCAGGGATTTTACAGCAGCCGCAGCGACTTTATCCGCACGGCAATTCGCAACCAGTTGCGGGAGCATGAGGCCATTGTCTCTGATGAGGCTTTGTCGAATTTAGTGCAGTGGGAAAAGCATGGGGAACGGGTCAAGTCCATAGGCGGCATTGGCGTCATCTCCCTCTCCCGTCGCCAGCTGGAGGACCTGGCGGCGCAAGGCAGCAAACTGAAGATCTTTATCGTGGGCACTCTAGCTGTCGGCAAAGACGTCACGGTGGATTTGCTGGAGCAGGTGCTGGACTCTGCCAGGATCTATGGAGTGGTGAAGGGTACTCAGGAAGTCACCGACTATTTTCGCAGCATTAAGGAGAATTAACCGCCGCCAAGGCGGTTTTTCCATTTACTGACATTTGACTTGGCAGCCTGTCCTGTGGCATAATATAGGCAAACATATGTTCGGAGGGTTGCCAATGCTGCCACTGCTTTCTGCCCACAGTCATTTCAGTTTTTTTCAGGCTGTCCCTTCCCCTGCCCAGCTGGTGCAGGCAGCGGCAGCCATGGGTTACCGGGAGCTGGCACTGACGGATATCAATTCCCTCCACGGGCTGGTGGAATTCGTCACCGCTGCCCAGGCAGCGGGGGTGCGCCCTCTGCTGGGGGCGACAGTCCAGGTAGCGGGACAGGGAAACCTCATTTTGCTTGTAAAAGGCGACAGCCCGCCGGAGCCATTGGTGGCTGCTGTCAATGCGGCCGCCCTCAAGGGCCATGCTTCCCCCCAATGCCTGGCGCAGGGAGAATTGCTGGTGCTGGCCGCTGAGGGCAGTGCCATTTATGCTGCCCTGGGGCGGGGGGATTATAGTCGGGCTTTGGAACTGGCCCGGGAACTAAAAAAACTGGCGGGGAGCAATTTTTGGCTGACCGCCGGCCGTAATCAGGGGCGCTGGCCCTTGGTCCGGGACCTCTCCCAGGCTGTCGCTGCCGGGGTTGCTGCCTGCCCCGCTGTGCGCTGGACCGAAACCCGGG
>JAAYHI010000117.1 GCA_012727415.1 Bacillota bacterium | reverse complement strand
TTCCAGCGCAGTGTCTATGCCAATATATTCGACGCCAACAATAATATACCTTTATTTTTTTACCCCGGAACCCCAAAAAATCTTTTTGGGATAGGGTTTAAAGCCAATCCCCATCGAGAGATTGCGGGATGGAATATTGGAATCCAGAATGTGAATCATCGGCGTCTTTCCCAGTGCCAGCACCTTGGCAATGAGGGAGGATGCCAATTTTCTTCCATACCCCCGGTTGCGGTAGGGTTCCAGCACTCGCAAGGAGCCGAGGTTGACCATATCCTCGATGGCGTCATAGCATACCGCCCAACCCGCCGGCTTGCCGTCGACGCGAATGACGCTGCTGGGGTAAGTATTGATGATATGCTTAAAATACTCCTCGCTTCCCGGAAACTTGTAGGTCCAATGCTGGTTAACAAATTCAGCTTCAGCCTCCACAAGGTTGTCCAGGGGTTCGGGCCTGCCGGTGAAATCTTCCGGGCTGAGGGTATAGGCTGTGCAATCCTCGTCGCTGTCAATGACAGCAAAGTGCTTCTGCAGTAAGGGCAGGAGGCTGCAAGCCACTCCAAAAAGCGAATATTCCCCCGAGGGGAGTTCACCCAGAAAACGGTCCAGGACCTCTTCTTCGCCGAACATATGCAAACCGTGATCCAGCAGCATGGCGGCACCGTCGGCAAACCACAGTGTGCTGCCTTTTAGTTCCCCGGGAGAGTAAAAGAGCTGGTACTGCATCTTATAAGTCAGGACAGTATCTTCTTTCAGCAGGGCATTGAGTTTAGAAAAATCTATGCGCATGGGCAATCCTCCCCTAGATGAGCTGGAGTAATTATAACATTTTCTTGGGGGCCAGCCCAGGGGTATCCCCTTGATTTGCCCAAAAGAATACGGCATACTCAAGGTGGATTAACCGGAGAGGATGGCTTCTATGCGCAAAATTATGCCCTACCTGGCTGGCGTGGGATACGCTTCGATCTTTGGCTTCTCCTTTATGTTCACCCGGAGAGCACTGGAACATATTACCCCTTTTCACTTGCTGGGCCTGAGGTTTTTAGCCGCCGCCCTGGCACTGAGCCTCCTTCATTTGCTGGAAATCGTCCCCATCAGAGTCTCCTGGCAGCAGTTTAAAGCCCTGCTGCCCCTGGCTTTTTTTCAGCCCCTGCTGTACTTTCCCCTGGAGACCCTTGGCGTGCAAATGACCTCATCATCCCACGGCGGGATGATGATTGCCGCCATTCCCATCTTCGTCACCATTCTGGCGGCTGTTTTGCTGAAAGAAAGGCCCTCTCCCCTGCAATACCCATTTATCCTGGCTTCAGTAGGCGGGGTGATCTTCATTCTCGCCATGGAAAATCAGGGGGGGCTGGAGTCAAATTTGCCGGGAACCTTGTTCCTGCTGGGAGCAGTCTTGGCGGCAGCCTGCTATAACATTGCTTCCCGCAAGGCGGGCAAGAGCTTTTCCCCGCTGCAGATCACCTGGGTGATGATGGTCATCGGGGCAATTGCCTTTAACGGCATTGCCCTGGGCCAGCACGTAAGTGCCGACACCCTGGGCCAGTACTTCAAGCCCCTGGCCTTTGTGTGGCCGCAAATCCTCTTCCTGGGGATTCTCTCTTCAGTAGGGGCCTTCTTCCTGGTCAATTACACATTGTCCAAGCTCCCTGCTGCTCAGGGGGCGGTATTTTCCAACCTGACGACCTTGATTTCAATCTTTGCCGGGGTGACATTCCTCAAGGAATCCTTTTCCTGGCATCAGGCGGTGGGTGCCCTGGTGATCCTGGCAGGAGTGTGGGGAACCAATTACTTTGCATCCTCCCGTAAGGGAAATTTGGAGGTTGAAATATGAAGCCAGTGCTAAAAGCCAAAATTAATAAGGTGCTGCTGGCTTTGGCAGGGTTAGTTTTGACTGCATGCTTTATTGCCGGGATGTTGTATCTGGACTATTGGAACCTGCTGCCTAAACGCTCCTATACTGCTGCAGACTTTGGCATAGAAACAATCCTCAGCCCTGTAGACTATGACGGCGACGGCATCGATGATTTCACTGATATCTTGCTGGGGGCCAAGGCCGAGGCAAAGCGGCGGCCCAAGTACGACAACTCCTATTTTGCAGGCGGATACCCTCCCGAAGATATCGGCGTCTGCACCGACATGATCTGGCGGGCCTTGGATGCTGCCGGCTATTCCCTAAAGGATCTGGTGGATGCAGATATCGCCGCCTGCCCCGAGGCCTACCCGGGAACCAAGGGCACGCCGGACCCCAACATAGATTTCCGCCGCATCGTCAATCTCAAGGTCTTTTTTCAGAGACACACCCTCTCCTTAACCCTGGACCCTTATAAAATAGAGGAGTGGCAGCCAGGGGATATTGTCACCTTTAAAGAGGGGCATATCGCCATTATATCGGACAAAAGAAACAGGCGGGGCATCCCCTACATCATTCACCACGGCCGCCAGCCCGTAAAGGAAGAAGATGCCCTGCTGCGATACACTGTCAGCGGACATTTTCGCTTCATCCTCGGAGACGCAGAATAAAAATCCCACCCCTAATTGAGGTGGGATATATTATTCCGCCCTTTGCCTTTCCCGGAAAGCCCGTTCAATATCCCTTTGGGCGCTCCGTTCCGCCAGATCCTGGCGCTTGTCATAGAGTTTTTTCCCCCGGGACACGGCAAGTTCCACCTTTACCAGTCCCCGGCGAAAGTACAGGCGCAAGGGAATTAATGCCATGCCCTTTTCCCGGGTAATGCCGATGAGGCGGCGAATCTCGCTGCGATTGAGCAGGAGTTTCCGCACCCGCAGGGGGTCATGGTTAAAGCGGTTACCCTGTTCATAGGGGCTGATATGCATGCCGTACAAAAAGACCTCGTTGTTTTCCACCTTGGCATAGCTGTCCTTTAAATTGACCCGGCGGCCGCGGACAGATTTGACCTCGGTTCCCTGGAGGACGATACCGGCTTCAATTACATCTTCAATATAGTATTCATGGCGGGCCTTGCGGTTCTCGGCAATTACCTGGATAGCGTCCATGATTATTCTCCTCAGAAATTACTAGACACACGGTCAGGGTCCGTGTGTCTCTGATTTTGCACAGTAATCTTATCATAACCTGGGGCAGCGGTCAACGGCTACCCCCAAAATTTAGCCCGCTGCTGCGCACTAATAATAACACAGCCAGCATACAGCCTCCTCCCAGGAATAAGCGGCGGGCGCCGCTTATTCTTGTACTAGGATAAAGTCCAGCGTTCTGGCTTCCTTATTGACTTTAATCAGCTTGACCATGACCGGGTCGGCCAGCCTGTATACTTTCTTGCGGCGTTCCCCAACCAGGGAAAAAAGCTTCTCGTTATAGTGGTAATAGTCGTCGTGCATATTGCTGATATGCACCAAGCCCTCGACGCTGTTTTCCAGTTCAACAAAGAGGCCAAAGGCCGTGACGCCGCTGATGATGCCGGAGAAGGTTTCCCCCAGATGGGATTCCATATACTCCACTTTCTTCAGGTCGACACTTTCCCGGTCGGCCTCCTCTGCCCCCCTCTCCCGGCGGGAACAATGAGCAGTCAGCTCTTTCAGGTTCTTGAGCTTAGCCTCCCAGGCCCTGGGGGCAGGTTCACCCAACCAATAGGCAATAAAGCGATGCACCAGCAAGTCGGGGTAACGGCGGATAGGTGCCGTGAAGTGAGTGTAGCACTCCGAAGCCAGGCCAAAGTGGCCGTGGTTTTGCTCGGCATAGCGGGCCTGGCGCAGAGAACGCAGGGTGACTGTGCTCACCAGGCGGTAATACCTCTCAGTCTCGGCCTTTTGCAGCATCTGTTGCAGGGCCTTGGGATGAATGTCCTCGGGACTGCCCTTAATGTGGTAGCCGAAATTGTGGAGGAACTCGTTGAGTTCTTTGATTTTGTCGGCGGCAGGCTTTTCGTGAATCCTGTAGACAAAGGGCTGGTCCAGGAAGGCAAAGTGCCTGGCAACAGTCTCATTGGCCACCAGCATGAACTCCTCAATGATCTTGTCGGCAATGGTCCTTGGCCGGGGAGTAATGGCCACCGGCTTGCCCATGGCATCCAGCTCGACCTCTGTCTCGGGGAAATCAAAGTCTATGGCTCCCCGCTTTTTCCGGGCCCGGCCCAGGATCTCTGCCAACTCCTCCATGAGCTGGAACTGGGGGACCAATTCCCGGTATTTTTCCTTAAGTTCAGGGTCATCTTCCCGCAGAATGCGGTAGACCTCGTCATAGGTCATTCGCGCCTTGGTGCGGATAACTCCCTTGCTCAGTGTGTAGTCGGTGACCTTACCGGCGGTATCAATGTCCATGACCAGGCTGGTGGTCAGCCGGTCCTGATTGGGGTTTAAGCTGCAGATGCCGTTGGACAGCTGCTCGGGCAACATAGGGATGACCCGGTCCACTAAGTAGACGCTGGTGCCCCGGTTTTCCGCTTCCTTGTCCAGGGCAGTGCCCGGGCGCACATAGTGGGAAACGTCGGCAATGTGCACTCCCAGGCGGTAGCCGGTGTCTGTCTTGACGACATTGACGGCGTCGTCCAAATCCCTGGCCTCTGCGCCGTCAATGGTGACGATGTCGAGATGGCGGAAGTCTGTGCGCCCCTTGAGGTCCTCAGGTCGGACAAATTCGGGGCTGGCAAGGGCCTCATCGAGCACGGCTTGGGGAAACTCCAGGGGCAGCCCGTGCTTATAGATGATTGAGAGGATGTCGGTGCCCGGCGCATCTTTGCGGCCCAGGCGCTGGATAATCCTCCCTTCGGGATTCTTGCGTCCTTCGGGCCAGCGGGTAATTTCCACCACGACTTTTTCATTGTCCACTGCGCCGCTGTAATCTTCTTTGTTGACAAGAATATCGTAGTTGATGCGGGTTTCATCGGGGATGACAAAGCTAAACTTCTTGCCCTTTTCAAAGGTGCCGACAATGGTTGTGTTATGGCGCTGGAGAATGCGGATTACTTCTCCCTCTGCCTGGGGGCCGCCCCCTTTACCGAGAAGCCTTACTATAACCTTGTCGTTGTGCATGGCACCCTTGGTCCCCGCCGGGGCGATGTAGACATCGGCCTGTTCTTCATCATCTGAGACCACAAAGGCATAACCCTTGGCACTGCCCTGGAGACGGCCCACCACTAAATTCATGCGCTGAGGCACACCATATCTGTCCCAGCGGGTGCGAATAATCTCTCCCGCGGCCTCCATCTCAGCCAAAAGCCGGGAAAATTCCTCCTCCTTGCCCTGGAGGTCGAAGGCGGCAATCAGCTCTTCCCTGGTCATTGGGTTGTAGGCTTTTTCCCTCATAAACTCCAAAATTGTTTCTTTCATGCATTCACCTCATTTTTCTTTGCAGGAAAAATCTTGTCGAAAATAGAAGTATTTAATTAATAAAGCGTCCAGGGGGTATTTTTTCCATGTCCAGTTTATTTTCCGGTTACGATAAGAGGTTTTCCTATTCTATCGCCCATTATGACATA
>JAAYHI010000116.1 GCA_012727415.1 Bacillota bacterium | reverse complement strand
CAATTGTGCAACGCCGCAGCAAGCGGGGAAGGCCCTTTTACGGCTGTGAAAATTACCCCAGGTGTAAGTTTGTGTCCTGGAAACGGCCGGTGAAGGACACATGTCCCCGGTGTCACTCTTTGTTGGTAGTTGAGAAGAAGGACATTTTGGCATGCAGCAACCCGGACTGTGATTACAGGGCGATGAATACAAATGCTTAAGGTTACTGTTATCGGCGGGGGCCTGGCCGGCTGCGAGGCAGCCTGGCAGTTAGCCCGCCGCGGTTGCCAGGTAACATTATACGAGATGCGCCCCCAGACAATGACTCCAGCTCATTCCACCGGCCATTTGGCGGAGTTGGTCTGCAGCAATTCCCTGGGGGCATCAAACCTCGACAGCGCCGGGGGGTTGCTAAAAGCCGAACTGAGACAGCTTAATTCTCTGATAATGGAGTGTGCCGATGCCGCCCGGGTCCCGGCAGGGGGAGCCCTGGCCGTTGACCGCGAAGTCTTTTCCCGCGTGGTAACCAAAAGGATAGAGGAAAACCCCAATATCCAGGTCCGTCGGCAGCTGTGCTCAGAATTTCCCCTCCCGCCTGCGATAATAGCTACCGGCCCCTTGACGGACACTGCCTTTGCCCGGGTGTTGACAGATAATTTAGGGGAAGGCATGCTGTCTTTCTATGATGCAGCTTCACCGATTATTGATGCCAGCAGCATCGATTTTTCCAAAGCATTTTGGGGTTCTCGTTACGGCAAGGGCGGTGAAGATTATCTCAATTGCCCTATGGATTCGGAGGAATATAAGCGCTTTTGGACAGAGCTTATCGAGGCAAAGACAGTGCTCAAAAAGGATTTTGAAAAGGGATTTTTCGAAAGCTGCCTGCCGGTGGAAGTGCTGGCGCAGCGGGGGGCCAAGACCTTGCTCTTTGGACCCCTGAAGCCCGTTGGCCTCTTGGACCCCCGCAGCGGAAAACAACCTTTTGCCGTTGTCCAGTTGCGCAGAGAAGATGTTAACGGCACTATGTTTAACATGGTGGGCTTTCAAACCAACCTGGTCTGGGGAGAGCAAAAAAGGGTGTTTCGCCTCATTCCTGGTCTGGAAAAAGCTGAGTTCTATCGCTTCGGCGTAATGCATAGGAACAGCTTTATCAATTCCCCGAAGCTCCTGGTGAAGAATTACCAACTGAAAGATTTCCCGGGAGTTTATGTTGCCGGTCAGCTTGCAGGTGTGGAAGGTTATTTGGAGTCGACGGGTTCCGGTCTTGTGGCCGCCCTGGATTTGTGGGGAAAGTTAACCGGCAGGGATGTTGCCCTGCCAGCTGAGACTTTGCTGGGCGCCTTGGCAAACTACACCCTGCGCCCCAACCCGAATTTTCAGCCTATGAATGCAAACTTCGGACTTCTGCCGCCCATTGAGGCTAAATTAAACAAAAAAGAGAGACGGAAACAATATTCCGAACGTTCATTGAAGAGTTTATTAGTCTGGGTGAAATATTTTGAGTAGCAATCTTGTAATCTTATTAGAACTTTGCTATTATAATGAAAGGGTGCTATTTATGGGATAGCTGCAGAGTATGTTCAATGGTTAACGGCAAATGGTTACTCACCACTGACAGTCCAGGCATACAAGCATGATGTTGAAGAATTTCTGCACTTCCTGCCCGGCAAACCTGCTGACGCAGATCGCAACGACATCCGCAGCTATCTGGCTCTTGTCCAGTCCCGGGGCTGCTCAAAGCGCAGTGCCGCCCGGAAGCTGGCAGCTGTGCGCAGCTTTTTTCGCTATTGTCACCTGGCTGCTGCAGCCGATAATCCTGCTAAGTCAATCCGGACGCCGAAGTTTGGCCGCTCCTTGCCCTCGTTCTTGTACCCTGAGACTGTATCTGCTTTGTTGGCATTGCCTGATTCCACCCCTTTGGGTTTAAGGGACAGGGCGCTGTTGGAGCTATTGTACGCCACCGGCATTCGGGTGGGGGAATTAGTTGCCATGGAAGTCGGGGATTATCGGCGGGAAACACGCCAGATTCTTGTCACCGGCAAGGGGAATAAACAGCGCTTGCTGCCTATGCATCAGATGGCTGCTGATAAATTGGAACAGTATCTCCAAAAAGGGCGTACAAGACTTTTGTCGCAGCCCACTGAGCGCATTTGGCTTAACAGCAAGGGCTTTCCCTTGGGGCAAAGGGGAGTGCGCTGGATCTTATCCAAGTATTGTCAACGCTTGTCTCTTTTGCGTTCTGTATCTCCCCACGTCATCCGGCATAGCTTTGCAACCCATATGCTTGAAAATGGTGCCGACTTGAGGACGGTTCAGGAGCTTTTAGGTCACTCCAGTTTATCATCAACTCAGGTATATACCCATGTGACCAGGGAACATCTCAAGTCAGTCTATGCCAAGAGCCATCCACGAGCTTAGCGCCAATATAATAATAGGAGGTAAGGACATGCAGAACTTGTTGCAGAAAACCCGACGCTTGAACAAGTTTTTACAGCGTTCCGGGGGGCAAACCGTTGCTTTGGAAGACTTGGTGAATATTTTGGAGGAACTCCTTGAATCTGACGTACTTTTGATCAATGACCAGGGAGAGGTTATGGCTAACTCCCCCAGTCTCGGTGAAGCAAGTGATATTGATTTTCCCAGAGATCTCAGCGATACCCTTCTCAGCCTCGAGGGCAGTTTGGCAAACCTCACTGAAGGCACTGAAGATTTATTCCCTGGCAAATTCAGCTTAATTGTCCCTGTCAGCGGCGGCAACCAAAGGCTGGGCAACTTAGTGTTGTCCCGGAAAAATAAGTACGACATAGCTGACCTCATCATTGCCGAGCTCGGCGCAACCATTACCGGCCTGGGAGTCTTGCGGGCCAAGGAAGCTATTCTGGAAGAGGAAAACCGCAAAAGAGCTGTAGTCAAAATGGCCCTTGACACCTTGTCTTATTCAGAACAGGAAGCAGTTGAACATATTTTCAATGAGCTCGACGGCAAAGAAGGCTTTTTGGTTGCAAGCAAGATTGCCGACAAGGTTGGCATTACCCGCTCCGTTATCGTCAATGCCCTGCGTAAATTTGAAAGCGCTGGCGTTATTGAATCCCGCTCTCTGGGGATGAAGGGAACTTTCATCCGGATTCTCAACGACCAGCTGCTGCCAGAACTTGAAAAACTCCGGAACAGATAGGCCCTCCTGCGAGGGTCTCTTTCCTTTCTAGTAAGTTTTAGCAGGAAAAGACGGCCAATTTGTCGAAATTAGTCTAAAACAAGCACAGGGGGAGAGGAATTGGGTCCGAAGAATCGCATCCTTATTGTAGATGATGCAGCCTTTATGCGTATGATGATCAGAGATATTCTCACCAAGAATAATTTCGAAGTAGTGGGTGAGGCCACAAACGGCGAAGAGGCTGTCAGCAAATATATTGAATTGCAGCCCGACCTGGTCACCCTGGATATTACCATGCCCGGCATGGATGGGGTCACCGTCCTCAAAAAAATACGAGAGTATGACCCATCAGCTCGGGTTGTAATGTGTTCTGCCATGGGGCAACAGGCCATGGTTGTTGAAGCTATCCAAAACGGAGCCAAAGACTTTATCAATAAGCCCTTTCATCCCCAAAAGGTTGTTGAAATATTACGCCGGGCATTGAGATAGGTGATGACTGTGGAAAACATTGATTTAAACTCATACCTGCCCATATTTATTGAAGAGACCAAGGACAATATCCAGTTGATTTCTTCAAACCTCCTGCGCCTGGAGCATAATGCAGATGATGTGGAGGCTATTAACGAAATCTTCCGGGCGGCTCACACCCTTAAGGGAATGTCAGCCACTATGGGCTATACCGAGATAAGCCAGTTGGCCCACCAGGCTGAAAATTTGCTGGATGAGGTTCGCCAAAATAATGCCAGGATCAATTCCGAGATGATTACGGGCTTTTTCCATTTTGTCGATGAGTTTGAAGCGCAACTGCAATCCCTGGTCGAAACCGGTGCACCCAGAAAAATAGCACCAGAGCGCTTTCAGGAGATTCTCGCTCCTTTTTCCCCGGCGCAGGCAGCAGCCACCGAAATTCCCTGGGAGGCAGCAGAGGAGGGCCAGTGTTATCTCCTGGAAATATTTTTTAGCAGGGATTGCCAGCTGCCCCAAGCCCGGGCAATGATTATCTGCAATCAGCTTAATTCTGTTGGCAAATTGCTGAAAACTTCCCCTTCCCAAGAGCAATTGGCTCAACTGGAGCAACTGGACAAGCTCGTCTGCATTGTATCGGACATTCGCCCTGAGGAAGTCAGGGCCCTCCTGGAGGGGGGGGTGGAAGTCGACTATTACACCATTGAGAAGTACAGTTGCGATGAGGACCCTGAAACCCAGGATGCTCAGGAAGAGGGCGAATTCAGTCAGCCCCAGGCCGGTGAAGACAGCGATTCCCGCCACGATCCCCTGGTCCTCAGGCCCACTATTCGCGTCGATACAGAGAAACTGGACCAGCTTCTCAATCTGGTCAGTGAATTGGTCATCAATAAGACCACTCTGCTGCAAGCCACAACCAATTATCCTGTACTGGCCGATGGCGTCGAGCATCTCCATCGCCTTACCAGTGAGTTGCAAGTCATTGTCATGAAGATGCGGATGATTCCCCTGGAAACGGTCTTTAACCGCTTTCCCCGCATGGTCAGGGATACCGCAATAGCTTTGGATAAATTGGTCAATCTGGAGATTCGCGGCGGAGATACTGAGCTGGACCGGACTATAATTGATGACATCGCCGACCCTCTTGTGCACCTTCTGCGCAATGCCGTTGACCACGGGATTGAATCAGTGGAGGAGCGTCTCAGCAGGGGCAAGCCCCGCACAGGCACTATTCGCCTCGAAGCTTACCAGACAGGAAATCAGGTTGTCATTGAAGTGTCTGACGATGGCCGGGGCCTTGATATAGAACAGATACGGGCCAAATCCAGGGAGTTGCGCTTAGTGGGCCCCGATGCTGAAGCCAGCGAACTGGCGAATTTAATCTTCACCCCTGGTTTCAGCACTGCGGACAATGTCACAGATTTATCCGGCCGCGGCGTCGGCCTGGATGTGGTAAAGAACTCCATTGAAGCTTTGGGCGGCTCTATTGATGTATTTTCCCGCCCCAATGAGGGCACTACCTTTAAAATATCCTTGCCTCTGACTTTGGCGATAATACAAGGGCTGTTGGTCAGATGCAGTGAGGAAATTTACGTCATCCCCCTGAGCTATATTACCGAAACCGGTATAGTTTTCCCCGAGGAAATTCAGACCATTGGCCAGCAGGATATTGTTATGCTGCGGGGAAAAGTATTGCCAATAGTCTATTTAAGAAAGCTCCTGGGGATTGATAGCCACAGTTCTGCCGAAGAACTAAACCTTGTTGTTGTCAGATACGGTGAAAGGCAAATTGGCATCATCGTCGATGACTTGCTGGGTCAGCAAGATATTGTTATTAAAAATGTCAACTGGGGTGAACAATTTTTCCGCTGCTTCCTTGGATGTTCAATACTGGGCGACGGCTCGGTGGTCCTGATTCTGGACATCAATGTTCTCCTTTCAGTTACAAGAGTGAGGGAGGTCAATAATGCTTAAGCAATTTGTTGTTTTTCCCCTTGAAGACGAATTATATGGCGTCGACATTCACCAGGTGATGCGCATTGAAAAAATGCTCTCTCTGACACGGGTGCCCAATGCTCCGCCCTTTGTCATTGGAGTATGCAATTTGCGGGGCAGCGTTATTCCTGTCATCGACTTAAAACAGCGTCTTGCCCTACCCAGCAACCTGGATGAGAATGCGAAAATAATTTTCGTCAACGTCGGCAAACAGGTTGTAGGCATGACAATTGACTCGGCTGTTGATGTTACCTCCATCGATTCTGATGAAATTGAACCTTCCCCCAGCCTGGTCACAGGTATTGACTCCCAGTTTATTCAGGGCGTTGCCAAGGTAAGCAACCGCTTATTAATCATCCTCGACATGGAGCGGGTTTTAACCGTTGACCAGCTCAATGTCCTGGCAGACATGGATTAGCCATGAAAAAGCTCAATTTCAACGAACAGGACTTGCTGACCGAAATCGGGACCATCGGAACAGGGCATGCAGCGACGGCAATGGCAGATATTCTCGGCCAGAAAATCACCATTACCGTGCCCAATGTGGAGTTGGTCAGCTTTAACCGGGTGGCGGAATATATCGGTGCCGCAGGCAGCAATTTGGCATGCATTTATCTTGACGTCCTGGGGGACTTGCCGGGAACTGTGGTGGTGATGTTTACTGAGAACGCTGCCCGCAGGCTGCTGCAAATTTTCATGCCTGATGTACCCTTCAGCTTTTTGGAACTTTCCCCCTTTCAACAATCAGCATTGATGGAAATGGGGAATATCCTTTCCGGAGCATATCTCACTGCTTTGGCGGACTTTTCCAATCAGCGAATGTACCTTAGTGTGCCAAGGCTTTCAGTCGACATGGCGGAAGCTTCTCTCAGCGTTCCCCTGATCAAGCTGGGCAGCGAGACCGATTACGCCTTATTGATTCAGGCAAAGTTTTTTGAGGAATTCACCAACCGCGGCTATATAGTATACTTCCCAAACCCAGATGCCGCTGCCAGGCTTATAGAGATCTTCGGGGTGGGAAGCGATGGATAACTTTCAAATTGGCATGGCTCAGCTTTATGTCGCCAAAAGTCCGGGGAGAATTCGCTCTACTGGCCTGGGTTCCTGCATCGGAATTATTCTGTACGACCCTTTTGCCAAAGTGGGGGGAATGGCCCACGCTATGTTGCCCAAACATCGCCCTGGCAGAGGTGACAATAAAGCCAAGTATGTCGACACCGCAATCGAGATTATGTTGGAAGATATGGAAGCCTTGGGAGCGAACCGCATGAACATTGTTGCCAAGCTTGCCGGGGGGGCGCAGATGTTCCCCGACAGCGACAAAGACAGTCTGATGCTCATTGGCGAAAAAAATATCGCCGCAGCAGAAGAACATCTCGGCAACTTGGGAATTCCCATTGTTGCCAAAGACGTCGGGGGGCATTCAGGGCGAACTCTGGAGCTGGATTGCCGGGATGGTACTTTGTACATAAAAACTGTCACTACCGAAACCAAAATTTAGCAAGTCAGCGTAATAACTGCGATCAAAATAGATATACTAGCCTAGGGGGTGTATCAAAATGACCAAGAGCAGACGCTGGCTTTCTTTTTTGGCAGGAATGTTTACGGGAACTTTTCTCGTCGTCATTACTCTTGCAGGGTTAATTTACTTTTGCGGCCAGCAGATTTGGCTGCTGCGCATCAACACTTATGAAGTGACAGATAAGCTGGAAGGTGCAGTGGAACTTATGGCCGCAGAAACCCTGCCGCAATTTATTGAGCACATAAAGCCCAGAATTCCTGAAATGGTGGCTGAAAATGTCAGCCCTCAGTTTGCGGAAGTGAAATTCCAGCTTGGCGGCGAAGAGTTTTCCTTGCCTGCCGAGCTGGCAGACCGCCTGGAAGCCAATTACCGGGCTAACTTAATCATATCGATCGAGGAGTTTATGGATTCCTTACCCCTGGAGGAAATGGGGGAGGAATTAAGCCGGAAAGCCACTGAGATCGTCGAAAATGCCATCTATGCTGAATTTAACACCAGACTTTATGACATCGCCCTGGCGGACTTCTTTTCTGTGCCGGTGCGCATTGAGCTGATGAATCAACCTGGCGAAAAGTCCTTTAGGCTGCAATTGACGGCAGAAACCCGACCGCGGGAATAAACCTTGCCAACTAACGCTGAATTTGATATACTGGGCAGGTAAAATACACACACTTGGCGGCAAACCTTTCAGTGCCGGGTCTTGATTGGTGCCAAGTGGAGGAATAACTGAGAGGAGGAAGCAAATGTCAGTAGTCACTATGAAACAACTGCTGGAAGCTGGAGTCCATTTCGGCCATCAGACCAGAAGATGGAACCCCAAAATGGCACCCTATATTTTCACTGAGCGCAATGGCATTTATGTTATTGACCTGCAAAAAACGGTGCAAAAATTAGAAGAGGCCTACAACTTCGTAAAAAATCTAGTTATGGAGGGGGGCACCCTTCTCTTTGTCGGCACTAAGAAGCAAGCCCAGGCCACCATTGAGGAAGAGGCCACCCGCTGCGGGATGTTCTATGTCAACCAGCGCTGGCTGGGAGGCATGCTTACCAATTATGCGACTATCAGCAAACGGGTAGAGCGCCTTAAGCAGCTTGAAGCCATGGAAGAAGACGGCAGTTTTGCCGTTTTGCCTAAAAAAGAAGTTATTCAGCTGCGCCTAGAGCGGGCCAAGCTGGAGAAGTTCCTTAAAGGCATTAAGGGTATGACTAAATTGCCTGATGCACTTTTTGTTGTCGATCCCCGCAAGGAAAGGATTGCCGTTTCCGAAGCAAGAAAATTAGGCATTCCGGTCATTGCTATTGTCGATACCAACTGCGATCCTGATGAAATTAACTATGTCATCCCCGGCAATGACGATGCGATTAGAGCAGTCAATCTTCTCGCCTCCAAAATGGCTGACGCCGTTCTTGAAGGCAAACAGGGTGAACAAGTCACTGAAGAATAGAACTGGGGGGTGAGGGTAATTTAGTTTTACTCTTACCCACTTTCAAATTACTGGCAAGGAGGAGAAGTATGTCAGCACAAAGTATTAAAGAATTGCGTGCCCGCACTGGAGCCGGTTTTATGGACTGTAAGAGGGCACTGGAAGAAACCGGCGGTGACATCGATAAGGCTGTCGACCTGCTTCGGGAAAAAGGTCTCGCTGCCGCAGCAAAAAAGTCAGGGAGAATTACTGCTGAAGGCGCAGTTGGCTCATACATACACGGCAATGGCCGCATCGGCGTCCTGGTAGAAGTAAATTGCGAAACTGACTTTGTCGCCAAGAACAGCGAGTTCCAGAAGCTGGTTCACGATATCGCCATGCATGTGGCTGCTTCCAGCCCCAGGTATGTGTCACGGGAAGATATTGAGCCCGAGGTGCTGGAACATGAAAAGCAGATTCTCATCAACCAGGCCATCAACGAAGGGAAAAAACCTGAAATTGCTGAAAAGATTGTCGCTGGTCGCCTGGAGAAGTTTATTACCGAGATTTGCTTATTGGAACAGCCTTTTGTCAAGGATCCCGACATTACCGTCGGTAAACTGGTGCAACACACAATTGCCCAGTTCGGAGAAAATATCTCTGTGCGCAGGTTTGCCCGCTTTGAAATGGGAGAAGGACTGCAAAAGAGGCAGGAATGTTTAGCTGACGAAATCGCTAAGCTGCAGCAACAATAGCAACAGAGCACACTCAGTGCTCTTTTTTCTGAAAAAGGTATTTTAATCCCAGACTGCGAATGAGAGTTTGGAGGGTATTTAAATGCAGGTGGAATATAAGCGGGTGGTCCTGAAGCTAAGCGGCGAGGCCCTGGCAGGCTCTAAAGGGACCGGGATAGATAACCAGGTTCTGCATTCTGTGGGGGGGCAAATTAAAACCCTTATCGACATGGGTGTCCAGGTAGCGTGCGTGGTCGGCGGGGGCAACATCTGGAGGGGAGCGGCAGCCAGCTCCGAGGGCATGGACAGGGCTACTGCCGACTACATGGGCATGTTGGCTACGGTTATTAACGCCCTGGCCCTGCAAGACGCCCTGGAATCCCTTGGCGTCATTACCCGCACCCAAACTGCCATCGAGATGAGACAGGTTGCTGAACCATATATCCGGAGACGGGCGATTCGGCACCTGGAAAAGGGCAGAGTAGTTATTTTTGCAGCCGGCACGGGGAATCCCTACTTTTCCACTGATACAGCTGCTGCACTCCGGGCAGCCGAAATAGAAGCAGATGTCATACTGATGGCCAAAGGCAATGTCGATGCCGTCTACGACCGTGATCCCCGCCGCGAACCCGGTGCGCAAAAGTTTACCGAATTAACTCATCATCAGGTCCTCAACCTGGGCCTGGGTGTAATGGATGCCACCGCCGCTTCCTTGTGTATGGACAACAATATCACGATAATAGTTTTTTCTATGGCTGAAGACGACAATATTGTCAAAGTTGTCTGCGGAGAAAAAATTGGTACAGTTATAAGGGGGTAAGCAAAGTGTTTGATGAGATTTATGCTGATGCAAAAACCAGGATGGGAAAGGCAATCGACGCCCTGAAAACCGAGTTTAACGCTGTAAGGGCAGGGCGGGCAAACCCGGCACTTCTTGATCGCTTGACCGTTGAATACTATGGCGTTGTCACGCCGATAAAACAAATGGCCAATATCAGCGCTCCTGACCCCAGGACTTTGGTTATTCAGCCCTGGGACAAGACGGCAATTCCCGAGGTCGAAAAGGCGATTCTAAAATCTGGCCTGGGGCTGACCCCTAACAGCGACGGCACAGTAATCAGGCTGCCAATCCCTCAG
This sequence comes from Bacillota bacterium, assembly GCA_012727415.1. Taxonomy (GTDB): domain Bacteria; phylum Bacillota; class Proteinivoracia; order UBA4975; family UBA4975; genus UBA4975. The sequence continues at coordinate 7,761 of JAAYHI010000116.1, read as the reverse complement.
CTCACCGAGGAGCGCAGGGTTGAACTGACCAAACTGGTACGCAAGAAAGCCGAAGAAGCCAAAGTCGCCATCCGCAACATTCGCAGGGATGCCAATGACACTATCAGGGCTCTGCAAAAAGACGGAGAAATATCCGAGGATGACGAAAGACGCCATCAGGAGGAAATTCAGAAGCTAACGGACCAGTATACTAAACTTGCTGATGAGCAACTTGCCATTAAAGAAGCGGAGATTATGGAAGTCTAAATCTCGAAACTGCGCCCCAAATGGGGCGCTTCAACTGAAATGAGGGATGGTATGTTCTTTGGGAGAAAGCGGAAAGCCGATGAGCTGGCACAGATTAAGGGCGGGTCAATGCCGGTACATATAGGAATTATTATGGATGGCAACGGCCGCTGGGCCCAGAGGCAAGGCCTGCCCCGCATGGCGGGCCACAGGGCGGGAATGGATGCCATAAACCGCTGTCTTGAGGGCCTGAAAAACCTCGATGTCAAGTATCTTACTTTGTTTGCGTTTTCTACTGAAAATTGGCGCCGCCCCAAGGCGGAAGTAGATTATCTGATGAACCTGCCCGGGCAGTTTGTCGCCCGGGAACTGGACAATTTAATGGCCAATAATATTCGCCTCAGAATCCTCGGGGACGTGAGAGGGCTGCCTGCCCATACCCAAGAAGCTGTTGCAGAGGGGATTAAGGCCACCGCCGGAAATTCAGGTCTGACCCTGACTTTTGCCATTAATTACGGAGCTCGGGAAGAAATAATCCGGGCAGCGCGGCAAGTGGGGCTGGAGTGCAAAAGAGGCCTTCTTGACCCCGGGGACATAGACGGTACCTCCTTCGAAAGCTATCTTTACACAAGGGGGATGCCAGATCCCGACTTAATTATTCGCACCAGCGGTGAACTGAGGATAAGCAACTTTTTGTTGTGGCAAATAGCCTATTCGGAATTATGTTTTCTTGATATTCTATGGCCTGATTTTAGTGAACTTGATCTCTACCGCGCCATTGCCGACTTTCAGCACCGGCAACGTCGGTATGGGGGAATATAAGAACTGGAGGCATTAGCTGATGCGTACACGCTTTATTACTGCAGCTATCGGGATACCTGTTGTCCTTGCCGCCCTCTATGTGGGGGGGCCGGTGTTTCATGTCTTTATGGCAGCGTATTCCCTGGGGGCGATGTTTGAATTATGCCGCATGCTGGGACTGACCAAAGGGTTTAGTGCCCTGGCTGCGGGAGCTATAGTAATTCCATACTACCTCAATCTCAGCTTGCACTATTTGCCTTGGGATGTCTTTCTTTTGCTCTATGTAATTATCACCGCCAGCTCCTTCTTTGTCTTTGGCTATACCCGGCTGACTTTTCATCAGTCTGCAGGCTTGATTTTCGGGGGATTATACATCCCTGTCCTTGCTTCCACCCTGGCTATGGTCAGAGGAATGGAACAGGGAATGTACTTAACCCTGGCGGTCTTTCTTGTCACCTGGGGAACCGACAGCGGTGCCTATTTTATCGGCATGCTGCTGGGCAAGAAAAAACTTGCCCCGGCTATTTCCCCTAATAAGTCCTGGGCTGGAGCCATAGGCGGTTTTTTCACCGGCATCATCATCGCCACGGCAATTGGCATAATAATTAAAGGCAATGTTCTCATCTTCTTTCTCTGGGGATGTGCCGCAGCTGTAATGGGTCAGATTGGCGATCTGTGTGAATCCGCTTTGAAGCGCCAGGCCGGGGTCAAGGATTCCGGAAGTTTTTTCCCCGGCCACGGGGGGTTCCTTGACCGCATAGACAGCTTGCTGTTCGTCTCCGCCCTTGCCTACATCTTTTTTGGGGTGCTGGCATGAGAACCTTAGCAGTCCTTGGCTCCACCGGCTCTATTGGTACGCAGACTCTGGAGGTTCTGCAGCGGAATCCGGGGCTGTATGATGTACAGTTGCTGGCCGCCGGGAAAAATTGGCGTCTCCTGGAACAACAGATCAGGTTATTCCGCCCCCCCTGGGCCGCTTTGGCTGATGAGCATGCTGCCAGAGAATTGCGGGCCCGGGTCAGGGACCTGGAGGTCGAGATCCTGGCAGGGGAAGAAGCCCTGACAGACTTACTGGCTTCCAGGAGTTTTGACATGGCAGTGGCGGGAATGGTCGGGCATGTTGGCCTGCTGCCGGTGGTAGCTGCTATCCAGGGGGGTGCCAACATTGCCCTGGCAAATAAAGAAGTGCTGGTGATGGCAGGCCATATTGTAACTAAGCTCTGCCGTCAAAAAGGCGTCCACCTGCTGACCCTTGACAGTGAACACTCTGCAATTTTTCAGTGTCTGCAGGGACATAGTTGCAAAGACGTCCAGAGGCTGATCCTCACCGCCTCCGGCGGCCCATTCTTAGGAAAGACGAAAGCAGAATTGGCAAATATCACTCCTGCCCAGGCAGTAAAACATCCCAACTGGCAAATGGGGGCAAAAATATCTGTCGATTCAGCTACCCTTATGAATAAGGGATTGGAGATAATCGAGGCCAGCTGGCTCTTTGGCATTGGTCCCGAAAACATCGATGTCCTCATTCATCCCCAGAGCATTGTGCATTCCATGGTTGAATTCAGTGATGGAGCCGTGCTGGCGCAGCTGGGCATTCCCTCGATGGAAGTGCCCATCCAATATGCCCTGTCTTACCCGGGGCGCTGGCCCAGTCCTGATAGCTTCTTTCTTAACTGGCTTGACTTGCCGGGTTTGACTTTTTCCCAGCCTGATACCGAGGCCTTTCCCTGTCTGGATTTGGCCAGAGCTGCCATTAGCCGGGGAGGCAATGCCCCGGCAGTCCTCAGCACTGTCAACGATATTTGCGTGGAATATTTCCTGGCGGGCAAACTCAGTTTCAACGGCATTCCCGAGGTCATTGCCCACATCATGTCTGAGATTCCCTGGCAGGAAAATCCCGATTTAACACAAATCCTTGAGACCATGGAAAGAACAATCCAAGTTACCAGAAGACACATCGAGAGCATGGAGTGATATTATGCCGATCTTGATTGCAGTTCTTGTTTTCAGTGCCGTCATCATAGTTCATGAATTGGGCCACTTTCTTGCCGCCAGGGCAGCGGGAATTGCAGTGGAAGAGTTTTCTATCGGTTTCGGGCCTAAACTCGTGAGCCTGGGCCGTGATACCAAGTTTTCCCTCCGCCTCATTCCCATGGGCGGATATGTGCGCATGCTGGGTGAGGAGGACGGCAGCGGCGGCGACAATCCTGCCAGCTACCCCAATGCAACTCCTTTGAAACGCATGGCCGTCATTGGCGCCGGCCCGATAATGAACTTTGTCCTGGCCATGATTATCTTCGTCATTCTCTTTGCCTCTGTGGGCGCAACCGCAGAGAATGTTGCCAGAATCGGCGGTACTATTCCTGGCTCCCCTGCCGAACAGGCGGGGCTAATGCCTGGTGACGAAATCCTGTCTATTGATGGTGAAGTAACCGAGAAGTGGACAGATATTCAGGAGATAGTCCGGGCCAGTAACCTTAAGCCTCTTACCTTTACTCTCCGGCGGGGAGAGCAGACCCTTGTTATCGAGATTACCCCCCGTATGGGCGAATCCGCTCCTGAAGTGGGGATATCTCCCCCCATGAAACGCCTTTCCCTGGGCGCCAGTATTGTCCAGGGAATCAAGGAAACCTGGAGAATGACAGCCACCGTCGTCAGCAGTTTCGTGGGCATTATTACCCGCAAGATTCCAGTGGGAGAATTGACCGGCCCCATTGGCATTGTCCATTACGTAGGAGAAGCTGCGCGAACAGGATTCCTCAATGTCTTAAGTCTGACTGCCCTGATCAGCGTAAATTTGGGCATTTTCAACCTCCTGCCTGTACCTGCCCTCGACGGCAGCAAGATTGTGTTTTTGGGACTGGAGTTAATTCGCAAAAAGCCGCTGGATCCTGAGAAGGAAGGGCTTGTTCACCTCGTCGGTTTCGCCGCCCTTATTGTCCTGATGCTGCTGGTGATGTATAAAGATATTGTTCGCTTCTTGCTGTAGGTGCGCCATGATCCGTCGAAAAACCAGAGCAGTCGATGTTGGCGGCGTGAAAATTGGCGGTGAAAACCCCATAGTCATTCAGTCTATGACAAATACAAGCACCAGTGATGTTGAAAGCACTGTTGCCCAGATAAAAAGGCTGGCGGCAGCCGGCTGCCAGCTGGCCAGAGTCGCTGTGCCGGACAGAGAAGCTGCTCGTTGCCTGAAACAAATCACAAAGCTCAGTCCTGTCCCTGTAATTGCCGATATCCACTTTGACCCGCCCCTGGCCCTGGCTGCTTTGGAAGCCGGCGTTGACAAGCTGCGAATCAATCCCGGCACCATGGGAGACAGGGCGTTAAAGGAAATCGCCCAGGCGGCCAGCAGCCTGAAAGTGCCGGTGAGGATTGGTGTTAACTCGGGCTCCATTCATCACAAGTACCGGCATTTATCCAGGGTGGATGCCTTAGTGGAAAGTGCTCACTATTATTGCCTGGCCATGGAAAGGGCAGGTTGTGCAGACCTGGTTGTTTCTCTCAAGTCTTCTTCGGTGAGGGAGACTGTACAGGCAACCGAGCAATTTGCCCGGGGCAATGATTATCCGATACATCTTGGCGTCACAGAAGCCGGCACCGTTGAGGCCAGTACCATTAAATCTTCTATTGGCATAGGTGCTCTGCTCCTTCAGGGCATTGGGGACACCCTGCGTGTATCTGTTACCGGCCCTCCGGAATCAGAAATACCTGTTGCCCTTGGCATATTGCGGGCATTAAATTTGCGGCAGGGCGTGGACATCATTAGCTGTCCCACCTGCGGCCGCACCGGTTATGACGTTGCCGCGGCTGCCCGGGAAGTAGAAGCCCAGTTGTCCGCAGTGGATTTGCCCTTGAGAATCGCAGTGATGGGCTGTGCTGTCAATGGACCCGGGGAAGCGAAGCATGCTGACTACGGCATTGCCTTTGGCCCCAGGGAAGGAGTTCTCTTTGCCAAAGGGAATGTGATTAAAAAAATGCCTAATGAAGAACTTGCCAAAGCGCTGCTTCAGCTGATAAAAAAAACATGAGGCCACTGAAAGATCCGAGGTGTAAACATGAAAGTAACAGCGATAGTTCCTGCGTATAATGAGGAAAAAACTATTGCCGGTGTTGTTGAGGTATTGCTGTCATCTCCCAGCATTCAGCAGGTAATCGTAGTTAGCGACGGCTCTACTGACAACACTGCCGCCGTAGCTGAACAGCTGGGAGCTCAGGTGGTGAAATTGCCTCATAACCTGGGTAAGGGCGGCGCTTTATTGGCAGGGGTCAGAGAAGCGGATGCAGAATATGTCATGTTCATCGATGCTGACCTCATTGGCCTCAAAGAATACCACATTGAAAGCATGCTTTCACCGATCAGGTCCGGCGAAGCGGAGGCCACCATGGGTGTATTTAAAAAGGGGCGGGGAGCTACAGATTTGGCGCAGAAGATTGCTCCCAGGCTGTCTGGTCAGAGGGTTATCAAGACCTCCCTGGTTTCGCTGGTCAAGCACATGGATATATCGCGTTTTGGCGTCGAAATGGCGTTAAACCGCCTTTTGGAAGAGCAAAAAGTTAAGTGGACAGCGGTGGAGTTGCCCGAACTCAGTCACGTTATGAAGGAAGAGAAACTGGGTTTTTGGAAAGGCTTCCGGGCCAGGCTGAAGATGTATGTGGAGATACTCGCTTACCTCATTAAGAATTAAGGGGGGAGTTGCATGGTTGTTGCTCTGCGGCTTGTTCTGGCGGTGGTCTTTGGCAGCATCATTGGCCTGGAACGGGAGGTGCACAACCATCCGGCGGGATTTCGCACCCACGTCTTGGTGTGCATCGGTTCAACTTTGTTTACTTTGGTATCTGTCAATTCCTTTGGCGGGGCAGATCCCTCCCGGGTTGCTGCGCAAATCGTCAGCGGCATTGGCTTTCTGGGAGCGGGAACTATTTTACGGGAGGGAGCCACTATCCGGGGCCTTACTACAGCAGCCAGCTTGTGGTCAGTGGCTGGGGTAGGTATGGCAATTGGCACCGGTTACTATTGGGGTGCCACCCTTACCACAGCCCTGATGGTAGTTGTCTTATTCTTCTTTTACAGCCTGGAGAAGAGAATATGGCAGAGAACCAAAAAAGTCGATATTATTGTGGCTGATGCTCCCGGCCAGCTAGGGAAAGTGGCGTCCAAACTGGGAGAGATGGGGGTATCAATCAAGTCGGTGGATATTTCTCCCGAGTCTTCAGAACACGTGGCAATTGAGTTAATTCTTAAGCTGCCTGGTCCCGTGGAAATCCACGAAGTGGCCGCTGCACTGGCTCAACTGGACGGGGTCAGCAACATTAAGACCGGGGAATGAACGGTATGTACAGTCAGGTACTTTCATTGGATGACAAGGAGTGTTTTTTATGAACGTAGTCGAATTTGTCGAGGCTATTGATCAGCTTGCCGAAGAAAAGGGAATTGAAAAAGAATTGCTCCTGGAAGCAGTCGAAGCAGCTTTGGTCTCTGCCTACAAAAAGAACTTTTCTTCATTGCAAAATGTGAGGGTGGCCCTCAATCGCGAAACCGGGGAAATCAAGGTCTTTTCCCAAAAAGAAGTTGTGGAATCTGTTGAGAATCCCTTAGAGCAGATTTCACTTCGCGATGCTTTGAAAATCAGTCCAATATATACCTATGGGGATATGGCAGAAGTCGAGGTCACCCCTAAGGACTTTGGGCGCATTGCCGCCCAGGCAGCGAAGCAGGTGGTTATTCAAAAGATTCGCGAGGCAGAACGGGATAAGATCTACAAGGAATTTTCCGACCGGGAAAGTGAAATTGTCACTGGCATTGTGCAAAATGTAGAACAGGACAATGTCTATGTTGACATCGGCAAGACTGAGGCAATCCTTCCCCCCTCCGAGCAATTGGCCAGCGATGTTTATGAACCCCAGGCGCGGATGAAGTTTTTCGTCCTGGAAGTAAAAAACTCTCCCCGGGGGCCCCAGGTCTTTGTTTCCAGGACTCATCCCAGCTTAATAAAGCGCCTTTTTGAAGCGGAAGTGCCGGAGATTTTCGATGGTACTGTTGAAATCAAAGCGGTGTCCAGGGAAGCAGGTCAGCGCTCCAAGCTGGCTGTCTGGTCAGACAATCCCGACGTTGATCCCGTCGGTGCCTGCGTCGGCCCCAGGGGCATGCGCGTGCAGGCCATTGTCAACGAACTGAAGGGAGAAAAGATTGACATAGTCCGCTGGAGTCCCGAAATCGAGGTCTTTGTTGCCAATGCCCTGAGTCCGGCTCAGGTGACTGAAGTCATTGCCGACCACGAAGCCAGAATTGCTTCTGTTATTGTCCCTGACAATCAGCTGTCCCTGGCCATTGGCAAAGAGGGCCAAAACGCCCGCCTTGCCGCCAAGTTGACCAGCTGGAAAATTGACATCAAGAGCGAAAGTCAATATGAGGATGGTGAGCCCGGCGGTGAAAGTTAAAAAGATTCCGATGCGCCAATGCATCGCCTGCCGCACAAAAAAACCCAAGCGGGAGCTGATGCGGATTGTTCGCGACCCCGAAGGGCATCTGCACCTGGACCTGAAGGGAAAGTCACCTGGCAGGGGGGCATATATCTGCGTTTCCGGCGCTTGTTTGCGCAAAGCCACCAAAGAAAACCTCTTCGCCCGCCATCTTGATGCAAAGCCAGATGCTGCTTTGCTGGCAGAACTGGATGATCTCTTTGGCGATATCGAGAGTTAAGCACCTGTTGGGAATTGCGCAAAGGGGAGGCT
>JAAYHI010000115.1 GCA_012727415.1 Bacillota bacterium | reverse complement strand
TGGAACAAAATCCCCAGGACCGGGAGAATCTGCTCAGTGAGATAAGGAGCCTGGCAGGCAGGGCCAACCTGGTTGTTGACGGCAGCCTGACTTCCCATGTTGCCGAAATTGCCTTCGTCAACTCCCTGGGGGTTGCAGCATATACCAAGGCTGCTCTGGCTGAATTTGAGCTGTCTGCAGCTAATGCCGCAGGCCCTGGCCGCGGCTGGGGTTATTGTTGCCACCCCGACGCAGAAATGCTGGATGTCATGGGCACTTTTCTTATTGCCGCCGCCAAATGCCAGAGTTCAGACAGGCAGCAGCCGCTGCCGGCGGGAGAATATACTGTCATCTTAGAACCTGCGGCTGTGGCAGGGCTGATGGAAGCAGCCGCCGCAATCTTCTTTGACGGCAAGGCCTTTATCCAGCAGCGAACCCCCTTTGCCCGACTGGGGGAAAAGCTCTTTTCAGAACAGCTGACTGTCTGGGACGACAGTCTCGATCCCCGGGGGCTGCAGTTGCCCTTTGATTTTGAGGGGACGCCAAAACAGAGGTTTAGCCTGGTCAATCGCGGTATCATTCAGGGAGTATGTCTGGATAACGGAAGTGCTGCGGCGCTAAATACCGTCTCCACGGGTCACGGCCCGCCGCCGGGCATTGCTGCCCCCCGGCCAGGCCATTTGGTGGTGGAGGCCGGCAATGCCATGCTGGATGACATGATTGCCAGCACCCGGCGGGGAATCCTGGTCTCGCGCTTCCATGGCCTCTCGGTACTGGACTCCCGGGAAGCTGTAATCACCGGCACCACTGCGGGAGGCACTCTGCTGGTGGAAGACGGCAAGCTTACCGCTGCCCTCCCCGACCTGCGCTTTGTGCAAAACCTTGCCGAGGCCTTTAACAACATAGAAATGACCGGAGACGAGGTGAAGCTCTTTGGGGGGCTGTGGAGCAGTTTTCTGGTGCCGGCATTGAAACTCAATAAATTCACATTTCTTGCCGGCAATACCGGACAGGTGTGAGGAGGGTGAGTATGCTTGATAAACTGCAAGAGTTGTTGAAGCCATCACCTGTGGTCGTTATCGATATCGCAATTGTCCTCTACTTGCTGTATCGTCTGTACATCCTGATTCGGGGCACCAGGGCAGTCCAGCTCCTCAAGGGCCTGGTGATTTTAGTCTTCGCCAACCTCCTCAGCCAGCTCATCGGCCTCACCGTTACCAATTGGCTGCTGGAGCAAATACTCACTGTGGGGATTGTCGCCCTGCCGATTATATTTTATCCGGAGTTACGCAAGGCCCTTGAGCACCTTGGGAGAGGCAGCTTCTTTACTAAGCCCACCTTCCTCACTGGGGACGAGCGCATTGAGGCAGCAGATGAATTAGTTACCGCCTTGGTGCAGTTGTCTGCTCGCAGGATTGGCGCCCTGGTGGTGTGGGAACAGGAAACCGGCCTCAAGGATTGGTCGGAAACGGGGGTAAATATCGACGCCGTCCTTACTTCCGAACTGGTCCTCAGTATCTTTGAGCCCAGTACTCCCCTTCACGATGGAGCCGTCATCTTGAGAGGGAATCGGGTGCGAGCCGCCAGCTGCTATCTGCCCCTCTCAGACAGCCCCGAACTCAAGGTGGGCCTCGGCACCAGGCATCGGGCTGGGGTGGGCATCACCGAGCAGTCCGATGCTATCGCAATCATTGTCTCGGAAGAGACCGGTGCCATCTCTCTTGCCCATGAGGGGAAACTTACACGCTACTTAGATGAAAAATCATTGCGGGACTGGCTGGAAAATAATCTTCATCGCCGTCCGCCGGACAATCTCTTTAGGCGGATGCAATTTAACGGCAAGGATTGAAGTCACTGGCAAGACTTTTTGGCACCGATGGAATCCGGGGCCAGGCAAACGCTGTGCTGACGCCGGAACTGGCCTTTAAAATCGGGCGGGCAGCCGCCTCCCGCCTGGGGGAAAAAGGGGGAGCATTCCTCATCGGCCGTGACCCTCGTCTTTCCGGCGCAATGCTGGAAGGGGCACTGGCCAGCGGCATCGCCTCAGTGGGTATGGACGTCTTTTTGACGGGGATTGTCACCACCCCCGGCCTCGCCTGGCTCACCAAGGAGACAGGTGCTGCGGCGGGGGCAATGATTTCCGCTTCCCACAATCCCATGGAGGACAACGGCATAAAATTTTTCAACTCCCAGGGCTTTAAACTGGAGGATGCCGAGGAACTGGCCATAGAAGAGCTCTATTTTCAGGACACTGATGATTTGCCGCGTCCCACAGGGGAGAATGTGGGCAGAATTATCCGCCGGGAAGAGCTCGTCCAAGCTTACTGTGATTATCTTCTTTCCACCGTTGATGTCAGCCTCACGGGGCTGAAAATCGTGGTGGACTGTGCCAACGGTTCTGCCGCCGGCATTGCCCCCAAGGTCTTTGCCGCTGCCGGCGCCCAGGTGGAGGCAATCCACTCTGTTCCGGATGGCATCAACATCAACCGCGGCTGCGGATCAACCCACCCCGAAGCCCTGGCAGCGGCCGTAAAGGCAAAAGGGGCAGATGCAGGGCTTGCCCTGGATGGCGACGCCGACCGCCTTATTGCCGTTGATGCCCGGGGGGAAATCGTAGACGGCGATAAAATCATGTTAATTTGTGCCCGGTCTCTGAAACAACAGGGAAGACTTGCCAAGGATACCTTAGTAATAACAGTGATGAGCAATTTGGGTCTGCGCCTTGCCGCCAAGGACCTGGGGATTAAGACCATTGCCGCCAAGGTTGGCGATCGCTATGTCCTGGAGGAAATGCTGCGGGGAGGTTATATCCTCGGCGGCGAACAATCAGGGCATATTATCTTTCGCCAGTTCGCCACCACCGGTGACGGACTCCTCAGCGCCCTGCAGCTGTTGCAGATAATGGTGCAAGAGGGTAAGAGCCTTGAGGAGTTGGCTGAAGTCATGGAGTACCTGCCCCAGGTCCTCATCAATGTCCCCGTGGCCAGCAAAGAGGGGTGGCAGGAGAATGAGTTCATTGCCGCCAAAATTGCCTGGGCAGAAGCAGAGCTCCAGGGCCAGGGCAGGGTGCTGGTGCGTCCCTCAGGGACGGAGCCTCTCATCCGGGTAATGCTGGAAGGTCCCCGGGAGTCTCAGCTCCAGGAGCTGGCCCAGGCCATTGCCGATGTTATAAAAGCTCAGCTGGGATAATATCAATACTGAAACAGGGCTGTCGGAGGACAGCCCTGTAATAATGAGGGGGGGATTATTGCTGCCAGCGAATAAAGAGCTTCTCCAGCAGCACAACAGCCAGGTACATTATTGCGGCAGCTGCTCCCAGAATGATGACGCTGGTCATCACCAGGTTGAGGCGGAAGACCTGGCCTCCGTAGACAGCCAGGTAGCCCAGGCCTGCCTTTGATACCAGGAACTCGCCCACTATTACCCCAACCCAGGACAGGCCGACATTGATTTTCAGGGCAGATATGATGGTGGGCACACTGCCGGGGAGCACTGCCTTTTGCAATATCTGCCCCTTGCTGGCGCCAAAGGTCTTTAACAGCTTAATGCGGTCGGGGTCCACCTGGCTAAAACCCGCATACACCCCTAAGATCGTTACCACCACTGATACCAGGAGGGCCATGACGATTATGGCGGAAACGCCGCTGCCCATCCAGACGATGATGATTGGCCCCAGGGCTACCTTGGGCAAACTGTTGAGGACTACCAGGTACGGCTCCAGCACCTTGGCCAGTGGCTCCGACCACCAGAGGATAATGGCGATTATTGTCCCCAGAATTGTACCCAGGGTAAAGCCTACAACGGTCTCCCATACAGTTACCCCAATGTGGCGAAAGAGGTCGCCGCTGTTATAAAGGTTGACTATGGTCTTGATGATTCCCGAAGGCTGGCTGGTAATAAAGGGGTTGATCCAGCCTGCGCTGGCAGCTAATTCCCATATCCCCAACAGCGCAACCAGCAGCAGAACCTGACTGAGGAAAATCTCTCGCTTGTGGCGGCGCAGTTTCCTGAGATATGCCGCCTGCTCGGGAGAAATCGCCTGTTGGCTATTGGACATGGATATCCAGCTCCTTCCATATCAGGTTAAAGTAATCCCTGAATTCAGGAGCTTCCCGGCACTTAATAGGCGTGCGCTCCTGGCAGGTCAGGACTATCTTGTGAATGCTCTTGATGGTTCCCGGCCTCTTGGTGAGCACCACCACATCGTCCGCCATGCTTATTGCCTCCGAGATGTCGTGGGTGACCAGAATGGCTGTCTTGCCTTCCCTGCAGATGATTTTCTTCACTTCGTCGGAGACCACCAGCCTGGTCTGATAATCCAGGGCAGAAAATGCTTCATCCAAGAGGAGGATTTCGGGATCGATGGCCAGGGTGCGGATGAGGGCAGCCCGCTGGCGCATGCCCCCCGACAACTGACTGGGAAAGGCGTTTCTGAATTCCCACAGGCCGTACCGCTCCAACAGTTGTCGCACTGACCTCCTGGTTTCCGCTGTCAGCTTGTTTTGCACTTCCAGACCGAGGATTACATTCCTCCAGATGCTGCGCCATTCAAAGAGCTGATCCGTTTGCGGCATGTATCCTACTGATGTGCTAACCCCCTCAACGGGGCGGCCATTGATAACCACCTCGCCTTGAGTAGGTTTAAGCAGCCCGGCGATTACATTGAGCAGGGTGGATTTTCCGCAGCCGCTGGGACCGACAATGCTGATAAACTGTCCCTGATACACGTCGAGAGAAATGTTCTCCAGGGCAGTTGTCTCTCCTTCGGGACTGTGGTATTTGACGACGATATCTTTGACTTGAACTAATGGTTGCTCCACGGGTCAGCCCCCTCTCGCTGTTACTCGTTGCCTGCTATGGCCTTTTCGGCAAATTCATTGGTGACCAGCTTGGCAAAGGGTGCCCTGGTTTCCAGTTCCCCCGCCAGCTCCATTACGTCCTGCAAGAGTTCAAAGGCCTCTTGCTTGAAGATGGGATCTGTTCTCCAAGCGTCGATTTCCTTGTAGCGGGCAGCAACTAAGGTCAGGGTTTCGAGATCAGAGTCCGGGAAAGAAGGCTGAATTACTTCTGCTATCTCTTCGGGAGTGTGCTCTGCCACCCAGACCTGCCCCCTGTAAATGGCATTGGTAAAGGCCTGGATGATATCCGGGTTCTTCTCAATATAGCTCTTTGTCGCCGAGAAAGCAGTATAGGGGATTTCTCCGCTGTCGGCCCCTACTGAGGCCACGACATACCCTTCCCCGGCAAGTTCCAGGGTGGTTGCTACCGGTTCAAACAGGGTGACGAAATCTCCCTCGCCGCCGGTAAAGGCACCCCCCATGAGGGCAAACTGGATATGAGTGAGGACCTCAACATCTTTACCGGGAATCAGTCCCTGCTTTTTGAGGACATATTCCAGGGTCATCAGGGGCACCCCCCCGGGCCTGCCGCCGATAATCGATTTGCCCCGCACATCTTCCCAGGTAAAGTCCGGCATTGGCTCTCTGGCAACTAAAAAGGACCCGTCCCGCTGGGTGAGCTGAGCGAAATTAATTACGTAGTCAGCCTGTCCTTGATTGTACACGTAGATAGAGGCCTCCGGCCCCATAAAGCCGATATCTGCCTGCCCTGACAAGAGGGCCGTCATTACATGATCCGCCCCCTGGCCGGTGGTGAAATCCAGGTCCAGTCCCTCCTCGGCAAAGAACCCGAGATTGACGGCTACATACAGGGGCGAATAGAATACTGAATGGGTTACTTCATTTAAGCGCACTTTCGCCAGGTCACTCTGCTCCTTCTTGCAGCCGGGGACTGCCAGGGCCAGGGCTAACACTACCGTCAACAGCAGGAGGACATACCTTTTCCTCTTTCTTGCCATACTATTGCCTCCCCGAATATTCTAGTTCAATATCATAGTATTGAAGGGCGCGGCAAATGTGTGCAAAGGTAATGGGTAGAATACCTCCACCTGCAGAGGCCGAGGCAGGGTATTTCATTTCTGCGTTGGAGCAGGTATTTCCCCGTTGAATGTGGAAGTCAATTATTTAGAAATTAATCAGGAGAGTGGCGCAGTGATCAAACCAAAGGATATGCATTTTTGCGATGAACAAGGGCGGAGGGTAATGCTCAGGGGTGTCAACCTAGGAGGCAACTGCAAGTACCCCTCCATCCCCGATATGCCCAGTCACATAGAAGAGGATTTCTTTGCCCACAGAAATGTATCTTTTTGCGGCAGGCCCTTTCCCCTGGAAGAGGCCGACCGTCATTATGCCCGCTTGCGCAGTTGGGGGTTTAACTGCCTGCGCTTCCTCATTACCTGGGAAGCCATTGAACATGCGGGTCCGGGTATTTATGATGAGGAATACCTGGACTATGTATACCAGGTGGTGGCCAAGGCGGGGGAGTACGGTTTTTATGTCCTCATTGACCCCCATCAGGATGTGTGGAGCAGATTCACCGGTGGCGACGGCGCCCCCGGCTGGACCCTGGAGGTCGTTGGCCTGGATATGAGAGGTTTCAAGGCCACAGCTGCCGCAATCGTCCACAACACCCACGGCGACCCCTTCCCCCGGATGATCTGGCCTGCCAATTACAGCAAACTGGCGGCGGCGACGATGTTTACCCTTTTCTTTGCCGGCAATGCCTTTGCCCCAAAGACAAAAATCGAAGGCGTCCCCGTCCAGGAATATCTGCAATCCCATTATTTTCAGGCTGTTCAGCAAGTAGTTGCCAGGTTGAAGGGCATGTCCCATGTCCTGGGCTATGACAGCTTTAATGAGCCTTCTCCCGGCTGGATTGGCTGGCAGGATGTGACCCGGCACCAGGCTCTGGCAAAGATGGGGGACACCCCTACTCCCTGGCAGGCCATGCAGCTGGGGGAGGGAATACCTCAAGAAGTGGAGACTTGGAAGATTGGCCTCAGGGGAATCCGCAGGACCGGCAGGCGTAAAATCGATCCCCAGGGGCAAAGGGCATGGCTGCCTGGCCACAATTGTCTTTGGCGGGCCAATGGGGTGTGGGATTACGACGGCACCGGAGTCCCTGTCTTAAACGATCCGGAATATTTTGCCGCCGTCGACGGCTGGCCGGTGGATTTCAACCGGGATTTCCTGACTCCCTTCCTGCAGGAATATACCCGCCAGGTGCAAAGTGCCGATCCCAACGCCACAATCTTCGTCGAATACGACGGCAGGCCTTCGCTATGGCCCCAGGAAAAGCCCAAGAATCTGGCTTATGCGCCCCACTGGTATGAGCCTGTGGGCTTGATGCTGAAGCGTTACCTGCCCGGAATTACCTTTGACCAGGAGAGGAATAAGATCGTCCTCGGCAGGCGCAGAGTGCAGAAACAGATGGTGAAGGAACTGGCCCGGTTTAAGGAACAGTCCCGTCTGCTCAACGACATGCCTGTCCTCATTGGCGAAACCGGCATTGCCTTTGACATGCATAAGGGCAAGGCATATAATACCGGGGATTTCACCGCCCAAATCAAGGCAATGGACCGGCTGCTCCAGGCCCTGGAGCAGAATTTCCTGGACTTTACCCTGTGGAACTACACCCCGGACAACACCAATGAACGGGGAGACGGCTGGAATGGTGAGGACCTTTCCATCTTTAGTCTTAGTCAACAGCAAGACCCCAAGGATATTAACTCCGGCGGCCGGGCCCTGGAGGCTCTGGTCAGGCCGTGGCCGGTAAAGATTGCGGGAGAACCTGTGAAGGTTAAGTACAACATTAAGACCAGGAAGTTCAGCTTCCGCTTCCGCCAGCAACCAGGGCTTGAAAAGGACACCGAAATCTATGTCCCTGCATATCCTTATCCCCATGGTTTCGAGCTCTGGGTCTCAGACGGCAGTTTTTCCATTGACACCGAAGCCAGAATAGTGCGCTGGCGCCCGGACCCAAGCAAGAGAATGCATATCATCAAGCTCTCCCCCCGCCAACCCTAGTACAAATCCGGGACGGTCCTACTTTTTGTCGGACAAAAAGCAGGACCGTCCCCTTTTTTGTCAGCAGGGGGTTGACTTTATTCAACTAGTAGTTATAATATAGTAGTGGATAACGTTCTCTATTTTTATTGAGGGAGGGAGTACATGACTACTCAATACAAAAAGGGCGTGCTGGAACTGTGTGTGCTGTCCCTGTTAAAAAAACGCGACTGTTATGGTTATGAACTCTCCGAGTATCTTTCCGGCCATATCGACATAGCGGCGGGCACTGTTTACCCGATTCTAAGGAAGCTGAAAAGCGAAGGCCTGTTGACCACCTACGTGCAGGAGGACAGCGGCGGACCGCCGCGCAAGTATTATTCGCTGACCAATTTTGGCCGGGAAACTTACGAAAAGCAAAGGGCAGAATATCTGGCCTTTGCCCAAAAGGTGGAATCCTTACTGGAGGAGGATAGCAATGACAAGGAATGAATTTATCGCAAAGCTTAGTGAGGTGCTGAAAAAACTCAGCATCCCTGATGCCGAGGAAATTATTAATGAGTATGAGCAGCACTTTGCCTTCAAAATGGCAGATGGTTATTCCGAAGAGGAGATTGCAGCAAAACTTGGCGATCCCGTTGCTCTGGCCTCTCAGTTCCAAAGTGAAGGCAAAAAGCATGGCGGCAGGAAAATTACTGCTGTCATAGGGCTTGGCTTTATTGATATTTTTGCCGGCATGTTTTTCGTCCTGCTCTTGGCCTGGGAGGCAGTGATGGCAGTTTTCTCCCTGAGCACAGCTGTTGTTGCCCTGTGTTTATTGGTCGGGACTAATCCGGGGTCACTGCTTCCGCCCATGCCGTACGGGATAGCAATAGTATTTGCCCTTTCCCTGGCAGCCCTGGCTGTGCTGGCGGCGGTGGGCGCCATATATTTCGCCGCCTTTATCCGTCAGCTCATGCGCTCCTATGGCCGCTTCCACAAAAACACCCTGGACGCAGCATCGGGCCGGGCTCCACTTCCCTCCCTGCCAATTTACCCGCGGCTGCCGGGTAAAGCAAACAGGGCATTGCGTTTCGTAGCCCTGGTCTCTCTGGCGCTGTTTACCGCAACCTTTGTCCTGGGAGCAGTGCTGTCGATGCTGATCTCAGGCTCCCTGGAGTTTTGGCATGCCTGGGGCTGGTTTGGATATTGACAAATCGGGGACGGTCCTTTTTTTTGTCGGATCCGTCCCCGTTATTTTACCTGCTGCCAAAGAGATACTTGGCAAATTCCGAATCGGAATCGATTACAATGGTGGTATTATCTTTTAAAGTAGCCCGGTATGCCTGCAAGCTGCGGAAGAACTCGTAGAATTCGGGGTCCTGGCCATAGGCCTGGGCGTAAATCCTCAAGGCTTCTGCTTCTCCTTCACCGCGAATTCGCTCTGCTTCGGCATAGGCCTGTGCCTCGATAATCGTTGCCTCCCGGTCTGCTTCGGAGCGAATTTTCTGGGCCTCTTCCTGGCCCTCAGAGCGGTACTGCATGGCCATTCTTTCCCGTTCTGTCCGCATGCGGTTAAAGATATTGGCATTGTTCTCCTGGGGCAAGTCGGTGCGCTTAATGCGCACGTCGATAATCTCGATGCCATAGTCCTGAACATCGATATTGGACTGTCTGACGATTTCCGTCAACATGGTCTGAACATAGTCTTTATCTGAAATCAGGACTTCGGCATCAATCTTCCCGATCTTCTGGTTGAGGTGGGAATAGATAATATCCTCCAGGCGCACATAGGCACTGGCTTCAGTGCGCATGGTCACCCGGAACAGGGCGGGATTGATGATCTTCCACTGGGCGTAATTATCCAGGATGACCTTCTTCTTGTCCTTGGTAGTCACTTCCCGGGCATCGACATCATAGGTGATGAGGCGGCTGTTGTAATAATCCACTTTGTCCAGGAAGGGGAACTTAAGGAAAAGGCCGTTTCCCTCGATTACTTTTAAGTCTTTAAAGCGGGGATTGTCAGTGTCGATAAGGCTGGCATCGGAAACAACAATCTTGTGGATATCGCCAAAGCGGGTGACAATGGCATGCTCCTTCATGGAAACCTGGAAAGTAAACATCCTGAAAAAGATATAAATCCCCAGGACTACTGCAAGGGGTACCAGCCATCTTTTCATCCGTTTCAATTGCTGCCACCTCCCTGAAGGGGCAGCCATTTTACTGTGCTGCCGTCCTCGTCGACAATGTATATCTGGATACCGGGCAGAATGTCTTCCATCATCTCCAGGTACAGGCGGGTGCGGGTAACTCCCTTGCCCTGCCGGTATTCAGCCAGCATGCTGTTGAACAGTGCCACATCTCCGTGGGCTTGTGCTATGCGTTGCTCTTTGTATGCCATGGCTTTGTTGATGGCTTCGGCGGCATTGCCCCTGGCCCGGGGGATAATTTCGTTGGCATAGGTTTCCGCCTGATTGATGAAAGACGCCCTGTCTTCCCTGGCACTGGCCACATCTTTAAAGGCGTCATTGACCTCTGCCGGGGGAAACACGTCCTGTAACTGAACGGCAGTAATTGTAATTCCCAGATTGTAACCGTCGATGATTTTTTGGAGGTCATCTTTTATTTCCTGCTGGATACTGAGCTTATCCTCGGTGAGGGCAGCGTCCATGGGGTGGTTGGCGATGACGCGGCGAATAGTAGCTTCAGCAGCTACCCGCAAAGCATCTTCTCCCCGGGTCACCTCAAACAAGAACTTCTCGATGTCTACAATTCTGTACTGAACAATGGTTTCGACATTGATGAGGTTTTCATCCCCGGTAAGCATGAGGGCTTCAGCGGGCACATCTCGGTACTGGGCATCTGCGCCTTCCTTAACTGTGCGGAAGCCAAATTCCAGGCGCTTGACCTCCGATACTTTGACCTTTTCCACCCTGTCAACCAGGGGGAGTTTCCACTTCAGGCCGGAAGTGGTGACGGTCTCCACATGCTTGCCAAAGCGAAGCACCACCGCCTCTTCCCCTGAATCCACAGTGTAAAAGCCGCTAATCAGGAGCAGAATGACCACCACCGCTACAGCAATGGGCGGAATAAGCTTTACCCACCGCGGGGTCGGAAGCACTTCTTTGATGTCATAGACCTTGTTCAATAGCAACACACCTCTCCCAAATTTTATTTCCCATTATACGGTACAGTAATGTGCCAGCCCTGGGGCTGTCACTTGGCAGTTACCTGGATTGGCGGAAAACCCTTATTGCCGCTGCGACGAGGGCCAGGTCAAAATCAGCTGCCTTCCTGGTAGACCTCTGCCGCAGCTTGCTCGGAAGTTATGTAGCCATATTCCACCATGCGGCTTAAGACATAGCGCTGCCGGGTTATTGCCCTGTCCCAATCCTTTACAGGGGCATAGTAATTGGGGGCCTGGACGAGGCCTGCCAGCAGGGCAGATTCGCCGATGGTCAATTCCGACACACTCTTATTAAAGTAAGCGGCAGCTGCCCTGGACACCCCCCAGTTGCCGGCGCCAAAGTTCACCTGGTTAATATACATCTCCAGGATTTCATCCTTGTCATATTTTCGCTCCAACTGGAGGGCAATGCTCATTTCGGCCAGCTTGCGCACAAGATTTTGCTCCAGGTTGAGGAACAAGTTCCTGGCCAGTTGCTGGGTGATGGTACTGCCCCCTTGGGTAATGTCCCGGGCACGCAGGTTGACAAACACAGCCCTGCCCAGTCCTAACAGATCAACCCCACCGTGCTTGTAAAAGCGGTGGTCCTCTATGGCCACAAAGGCATCGACCAGGTGACCGGGCATCTCGTCAATGGCGACATAATCGATGCGGTACTGTTCCAGGTTTGCCACCAGCTTGCCGTCGAGATAGCTGATTTTCTCCACATCGCCTTCCATAAAGGGGGCGGGGTTGTCCCAATCAATAGTCCAGATACCCAATCCCCAGCTAAAGGCCCAGACAAACAGGGCTGCAGCCAATAGTATGCCCAGAAGCCAGCGCAGACGCTTTTTCATATCATCGCTCCTTCCCCTAGGATAAATTATACTCCGTGGTGGGGAATAAAGCCATTATTCAAGGCGTTTAATAATTTGTGCTGAGGGGAGTCGAATAGATTTTCCGTTGTGAATAAGTAAGGATCTCATATAACTCTTATATTCCTTTGTTGTAATGCAATTGTTTCTTAGCAATTCATCAAAGACCCAGAGGGTGCCTCTTACCGTGACATTATTCGCTTCACCAGCTTTACGGAGGTGCTTGTCCCCGGTGAGAAGAGGATAATTCCGATGAATAGCTATTGAAAGAGCTATCATCATGACGAGATAACTTTGGATGAAGGTCACGTATCTTCCTTGCGGTATAATATTCTTCGGCTTCAGGAAAAAGTGGAATTAGACCAAGCTCAACTAGTCGGTTAAGGATTCCCGACGGAACTAAGAGCTCATCCTTAATAGTTTCCGCGCACAAATGTATCTTGTAGTTTAATCGTAAAGGGAGCTCCAATACACTAATAGTCTCAAAATCAATCCAGATATTGGTATCGCTGATGAGATTCATTATGAGCACCCTGTGCGAGCTTTAACTTCAGCATAGGGGACTTGGAGCAGTTCCGCACCCTTTTGTATGCTAATGGTGTCCTCAGCAACGGCATGGAAGACCAGTTGTTCGAACAAGCGTGATTCTTCCCGTTGGATTCGAGGAGGTTCATCTTTTCTCCATCCGATTTGTGAAGCTCGAATCATAAAATCTCTATAACTAGCTTCGCTAATTATTCTTAGCTCCTTAGCCCGGTAGGCTAAGCAAAGCATTGATATACCATATTCTTTGGCCGCCAGCTCCATATCCCGAAAAATGCCGCTCCTTCGGGGACCCAACTCGCGAATCGCATCAGCTTGAGGAAACATAAATGCTCCGGCGATTGAGTTGGCTTTTTGGTCACGGGACGATTCTGGCATGTCATCAGGCCAGATAAAAAACATATGCGCTAATTCATGCGCTATTGTAAAACGCTGTCGTTCGGGACTCATGTTCTTATTAATCGCTATATATGGCCTGCGGTTTATCAATCCGTTGATTCCAGAGAAGCCCTCATCGTCAAACTCGTGCAAATATGTTAGAATCCCCTTGTTTTCCAACATATCTACCAGATTACCTACGGGGCCTTCAGGCGCCATGGTCAAGAAGATGCGCAAATTTTTGGCGTTCTCTTCGTCATTGTTTTCTAGATATAAGGCATGGCGTTTAGGGGCCTTGGGCAAAACAGCCTCACCTAAAATGAAAACGATATTGAAAAAACGGTTAAAATACTCTTCGATACTTTCTTGAACGAATAATTG
>JAAYHI010000114.1 GCA_012727415.1 Bacillota bacterium | reverse complement strand
GCAGTCACCAAAAATGGCAAGCTGGACCTCTCTGCCGGGATCACCCCCGCGCCTGCGGGGAGCAGTTAACACGGGGGTTACATCCATAATGATGTCCAGGATCACCCCCGCGCCTGCGGGGAGCAGTCCTGCATATATTCCGGGTTCCGGAAGGCGGGAGGATCACCCCCGCGCCTGCGGGGAGCAGCACCCGGCGACGGGTCCATCACCCCTGGAAGATCCAAGGATTGAAGAGGATCACCCCCGCGCGCTCCCCTGCCGGAACCATATCCGCCAGGGTCGCAAAGGGTATTTGCCCTGTAAACTCCTCCAAAGGCATAATATTTCCGCCCAAATTTTCATTGCTCCACCCCTGGAAGAAAAAGCCCAGCCAGATAATAGTCAGCCCAATAAAGATGGGTCTGCTGCGGCGGTGATATAATGCTCGCCGCCGCCAGTTCTTCCGATGCGGTGCTTCCCCCGCCGACAACCGCTTGCGCAGCCGGCGCAGGTGCAGCACTCGTGCCACTGTCCTGCCCAGGGCAATTAATACCAGGAGCAGGCCTCCCAGCATCAATCCGGAGCCCATGTGGACTGCGGTCAGCAGCACCCCTCCCCGCAGATGAATGAGGGGAAAGATCATGAAATAAATTAAGGCGGTAATCATGTTGGCCCTTGCACGTTTGTTGGCTATGTTCAAGGCCAGGGCCTGGATATCGGGGTCGGTGTGCATCTCACGGGCAGAAGGATCATCAGTGCAGTAAATATGAAACTGACCGCGATTGGCAACATACTTCCAACCGTAAGCTTCGTTGATTTCGACAGCCTCTTCTGCAGGCAGCCCGCCATTCCCTGACCAGAGTCCTGTGCCTTCAGGAGCGGCCTCCAATCGATATCTTAACTGCCGGGGTTCAGTCTTCCAAAAACACGCCACCCCGGCAAAAAAACCATCTCCACTCAGCACCAGCCCTTTTTCCGCCATGTCCTCCAGCCAGCTTTCAGTGCCCTCAATGTCGTAGGCAGGGCAGGGAGCCAAGCGATATGCGCGTTTTCTTTCCTCTGCATCACTCACGGGACTCCCTCCCCAATTGGCTTTCTTCACTGGCGGCATCATCAAGGCAGCGTTGCAGGCGCCGGATCTCCCGGGCGTAGGCCCCCAGGCCTGCAGCAGTGATACTGTATGTGCGCCTGCGCCCGGATACTTCAATTACTTCGATGTACTTCTCCCTTTCGAATTTCCCCAGGATAGTATACAGGGTGGCAGGCCCGATTCGTACCTCGCCCTGGGTCTTGGTGTCGACGAAATCCGCCACCTCAATGCCACACATTGGTTGACGGCACAGGGCCATGAGGACATAAAACATTGATTCCGTTAGGCCAGACAATGCTTTTCTCGGCATGGGATCTCCCCCGATATCGTTAGTTGATATCATCTTACGATAGTGTACCCCCGGATATATCATCTGTCAACTGGGCATGGAAAACCCAACCTGTACAAACCCATTGAGATACTGGAAAATGTGGATTAAGGGCTCTTTCGAATACCAGGAGTCTCTGCCTCATTATTAGAGTCAGGAGGCCGAGAATGGAGAGAAATATGTATAAAGGTTATAGATTCAAATACCAAATGAGCTGCACTTCATCCCTGTATTCCGGCTCACTATAGTAGGCGTATTCATCTATGGCAGACAGGACTGCACCTTGCTTATGGTAAAACCTTATCGCCGGGATGTTGTTGTTCTGGCACTCTATCTTCATCTGTGCTAGCCCCTGCTCCCGGGACCAGGCCACAGCCATATCGAACAATGCCTGCCCAATACCTTGGTGTTTATATGCATCTTCCACACGGATATCCCAAAGTACGGCGAGGTCGTCCCTCCCGGAAAGCATATTGATTCCCTTAGTGCGGCTTGCTACTGTGACCCCGCCAACAGGCAGTTCTCCGTCAAAAGCCATAAAGAAAGCCCAATTGGATACGTCCCACTGTTTTTCCAACCCCATTATGCTATCGCCGTCGGCGCAGAAATCTTTTACGTACGGCTCAACAGGTGTCTCGATAAAGGCAAAACCACCTAGGCCCCGATTCATCTTTTTTATCCGGTAATATGCTGTCACCTGGAAACGCATTGGGATTTGGTCGTACTGAGGTAAGTGGGTATGGTCAACCGGCTTATATGTAATCATTTTCCTCACCCTTTAATTCATTTCTCAGTCCTTACTAAGAGCTGCATTTCTGCTTCCAGGGAGGCGCAGGCTAACTGAATGCCCTCTCCCAGCTGCTCCAGCCACAGCTGCCAGGACTGGTTCCGGGCCAGGTCCGGGCTCAGCCTCAGCTCTATGGCTTTTCCCAACAGGCCCTTCCAGGGGTAGCGGCAATTTTCAAGGACCCACCGGGCCGCATGGGTTTTCCCCGTTGTCTTACCCGTTTTCAGCCAATAGATTGACTGAGAGATCAGGAAGAGCCAGTCAACGGAATGAATGTCTCTGTCAGTCCTGACTGCATATTTTTTTATGGTCTCGATCATCGATTCCACTTGCTCCAACATCTCAGCCTCAGGGGGGCAGGGTATCTCCGCCCTGATGTCCCGGCCTGAAATTAAATAGCCTGCCTCCAGCAGGCCCCGCATGGAAAAGCCCCTGAGGCCATACCCCCTGTTAAAGCGGTCTTTAGTTGTGCCCCAGTAGATTACATTGCCTTCCCGGCTTTTAATCCCCGAGTAGGGGACTATCTCCCCTTCCAGCACTGCTAAGTACCGATTTCTGCTGCCTTTGTAAACCTCCCTCAACTCATGGAAATGCCGGAAGTCTTCCTCGGTGAGCACGGTGTCGGCGACTATAAAAAAATCCAGGTCGCTGTAGCCCCGGTGAAAATCATCATAGGCAGCTGAACCGTAACAATAGGCGGCGACAATCCTGTTGCCCAGTAGCTTATCTGCCGTAGTCACAAATATCTCCAGGGCCTCCTTGATTTCTCCTTCCATTTCCTCACCCCAAGTCATGTGTTTGTCCATCCATCATGAGATATTCCCCTTTGAGGGTGCTAATCCTTCTACACTTTCCAAAAACCGTGGTCAGGACTTTTTGGGCATGGCAGTGCCCGGGGAAAAGCAGGAAATGTACCCATCTGGCTGTTGCTGGGAGGGATTGTTGTCCTGCTCTACTGGCGGCGGCGAGTATCTACGGCCGCAGAAAAGGCAGCGCTTCCGTAACAAGGGCGGGTTGACCATTAATAGAGACAAAAACAGGCGGGGAATCCCAGCCTGTTTTACTTTTGCACTTATCCAGCCTCATGGACATCACTTGCTGTCACCATTGGTGCGCCAATACCTTTTGCACAGGTTTGCGGTCAACAGAAGGACAGCATATACAGGAAACATCACCAACATAATTATGGCAAAATCCCGGGTGGCGGAAAAGGATGTGGTGGTCCAGCCCTTGACACATAAGTGGGCTATGAGATAGGAGGCAGGGAGCAACAAGGCTTTGCCAAGGATACTCCTGGTCCTGTCATTTTTGCGGAATACCAGGTAGAGCACAGCCAAAGTCCCCAGCAGCAATAAGGCAAAAAATACATAGTAGGCCAGGAACAGTCTCGGTAATACCACGAAACCTTCGGCAGTCAGGTTGCCGTATAGTAAATGGGTATTGTCTCCGTAAACATCATTGGAAGGGTATTCAGCCGTATAGTAGTAAATGGCTGCAACTTTCTCCCGGTTGGGATTTACTACAATGCTCCCGATATCCTTCGGTGAAACCCGCTTGTGCCAGGTGGTATTCCAGGCGGTAACCAAGTATTCAGTCCCGCTTCCAGTCCCGTTGCTGGACAGCATTTCATAGCCGGCGACCTGTTGGCTGAAAGTAAGGTACACAGTGCCGTCTTCCTGCTCAGAAACAGTAACGACCTCCTGGGAGTAGGGAAGGTATTGAGGTGCCGTTAAATAAGCGACGATGGTCAGGGTAATAACCAGGGTTATCAGGGCAGCGAGGATTGCTGTGTATACCTTTGTGGTATTGAGCTTTTTCCTGGCCTTGCGAAAGGATTCCACATGGGTGTCCGGGGCATATTTTTGCGGCTGAACTATTTGCTCCAGTTCGGCTTTGCATCCCGGACAGCCCTCCAGGTGCTCCTCCAGCAGGGCACAGGTATCCTTGCTGGCCAAGTTCTCTGCATACAGGGGCAGAAGGTCCCTGATGACGTCACAACTTACTTTCATTGCAGCCCCTCCATTTCTTCACGGATCTTTTTTCGGGCCCGGTGATAAGTGACACATGCCCAGTTTTCGCTTTTCCCAAACACCTCTCCAATCTGCTTGAAACTCAATTCGCCAAAGGTCCGCAACGAAAATACTTCTTTATATGGTTCCTTGAGATTGTGCAGTACCTTGTGGATTTCCATGGAGGTTTCCGCTGTACTCAGTGCTGCTTCGATGTCTGTGCTGACTGCCGGTGGGGCATGTTCTTGGTTAGTCAGGTGCTTGTGCTTGCGCAAGTAAGAGAAACAACAGTTCTTTGCTATTTGGCACAGCCATACCCTGATATCGCAATTTCCCTTAAAGCTGTCGATGGCCTGTATGGCCTTGAGAAAGGTTTCGGAAGTAATGTCTTCGGCTATCTGCTCATCCCTGGCCAGGCTTTTGCTGTACAGAAATACATCCTTAAAGTACAGGCGGTATAACTCCTCAAAAACCGTCACTTTATCACCTCCCCTATATAAGACGCTCGAGCGGTCAAAACCTTACAAAGGAAAAGGGGTCTATCAGTATTTCTCCTTCACTGCCCCGGTCCCCTTCCCCTGGGCAAATACATACGCCGCAGGGGGATTGTTTTTTCGGGCAGGGAATGGTACTCTGCAGTGTACAGCCATGGTTGCAACAATTAAGACTTACAGGAGGAAGCACTTTGAGGATCACTATACGCCGGGAACAACCGAAAGATTACCGCGCCGTGGAGGAGCTGACCCGGGAAGCCTTTTGGGGCAGCATGGATCACCGTACATGCGACGGGGAGCACCTTCTGGTTCACAAGCTGCGGAAACAGCCCTGTTTTGTGCCGGAGCTGGATTTCGTGGCCGAAGCAGAGGGGCAGCTTGCGGGGCACATCATTTACAGCAGGGCCAGGGTCATAACTGCTGCCGGGGACGAGATCGAAGTGCTGACTTTCGGCCCCTTAAGTGTCTTGCCTGAGTATAAAAAGAAAGGCGTCGGCTCTGCCCTGATGCGCCACAGTATAACGGAAGCAAAAATACTGGGGTATGCAATTATTATCTATGGTCATCCCGATTACTATCCCCGCTTTGGCTTCAGGCCAGCCAGTGCCTTCGGCATTACCTCTCAAGACGGGAGAAGCTTTGATGCCCTGATGGCATTGCCGTTGTATGATGGCGCACTTGGCGGTGTTACGGGACGCTTTGTCTGTGATGAGGTGTACAATATGGATCCGCAAGCGGTCGAGGAATTTGACCAGACCTTTCCCGCAAAAGAGCCTGCAGTATTGCCGCCAATTACACTGCTCACCGCTAAGTTGCCTGAGCGCATTTTAAGGGCCTTTCAGAGACAAGAAATTAAATATGTATCCCAGCTCCAGAGATACAGCGGCGCTGAGATGCTGCGCTGGGAAGGCATTGATGAACCGGCTTTGGTTCAAATCAATGCAGCTCTTAAAGAAATGGGTCAGCCGAAAAAGCTGCTTCCCACCTCCTGTTTCTTACAGCTTGCTGAAATGGGTGTGCGCATGCCGATTGTGCACAAGATCCGGGAAAAGGCAGGCATTGCAGTGTACAAGGTGCAATCCGAGGGTAAACACTGCGTGCTTAAGGTGTTTGAAAAGGCCGCCGACAGGCGGGAAATTGACAACTATAAAATACTGGCCTCCCTCGGCATCCCCACATTGCCTATGCTGAAACACACCGCCTGCGCGCTGCTTCTCCCCGATGTGGAAAACAGCCCGGAATACCGCCTGGGCTGTGAAGAGGATTTAGCCGATCTTAAGGTAGCCTCAGCCCTGGCCAGGTGGTACAGAAAACTGCATGGCAAGGGACGGGCGTACTTGCGCCAAACTGACCTGGCTCTGTATGATGAAACCGATAAAATTACCCTGGCCAATCTGGATATGGTGGCTCACAAGACAAATACTGTGGCCAATCCGCTGTGGCAGATAATCCGCCAGCATTTTGCGGAAATCCGCCGCAGAATTGCCGCCCTCCCCCGCACCCTGACCTATAATGATTTTTACTGGACAAACCTGGTGGTGGCCAGGGACCGGTCCGAAGCGATGATGCTTGACTTCAATCTCCTGGGCAAAGGTTATGTTTATGGCGACCTGCACAATGTAACCAGCGCCCTCAGCCCGGAAGCGGCGGCAGCTTTTAGGCGGGAATATGGACAGGTTTTTCGCGAGGAAGAAAAAGAGGCCCATGAGTGTCTCTCGCCTCTGGTGGGGCTGATTGTCGCCTGTGAAAGAGAGAGTTTTCCCCAGTGGGCGCTTCCTGCCCTGGAAGAGCTTAAAAACGGAGCAGTCCAGGAAAACCTGATTCAGTGGCTGAACTCACAGAATTGGCTCCCATAGGCTGGGGTTTCTTGTCTTAATGCCTCCCCCAGAGTGGGGGAGGGCAGAACATCCCCCTTCCCGGTAACAGAGAATAACCGGGATTTCTGTTTGCCCGCCTTGCCAGGCTATCATTATGGCGTACAAAAAAGCAACCTTTGCAGGTTGCTATAGCCCCTCATAAGCTGTCAACGTGTAGCGCCAGATGTCGTTAGCAGCAGGCGCTTCCAAGAACAGAGGCAGCGGAAAATCAAAGTTAATCCGGTAAACGTAATGTAACTCTTTTCCCGTGGCAGAATGTACGGTGTCGCAGACCAGGTTAATGCCAGTGACGCCGGCCTGTTCTGAAGTCCCCTGGCAAGAAAAAGTGTAATCGCCGACGGTAACTTCAGCACCCTCTTCCCAAAGGGCTTTCTCCAAAGGAAGGATGTCGCCATCGAGGAGAGTTAACATGGCGTTGGTACCGATAGTGCTCAGTGACATTGCCAATTCCCATCCGCTCATGCCCTTGGTCAGAGTCACTGTATCTAAGAATTCTCCCAGGCCCCAGTCGCCTGCGCAGGTCACAGACAAAGTGTCAGCCCTATCTCCTGCTTCAACCCGGATGCTGACCCATCCTTCGCCAGTGCGGTCGGAACTTACCTCATAGAGGAAGTACTGACCGGGCTTAAAGTTGAGATGCTTCCAACCGCCAATATTTGTCCCGAAAGCAGTTTCACCAGGGTCTTCCCCAGGCTCCCCGCCAGGCTCTTCCCCGGGTTCTTCGCCAGGCTCGTTAGTGCCGAAGCAGGCCGCGGCAGAAAACACCAGCAATCCGATTAATAGAAAGATAAGCAAACGTTTAAGCATCTTTTCCCCTCCTCTAAGAGTACTAATATTATATTTCCTGGCAGGGAAAATACCTTTTGCTAATTGCTTTCTATTGTTTTTCTGTTGCTTTCTTGCAAACTGTGGCATGAAAACCGAAGTAATCCGGTTTTTGTCATTCCAGGGGATTGACCACCGACAGAATTCTCTGGTCGGCATCCAGGCTTTGCAGGAAGCCCTCCACATCTTCTTTGGTCAGCGACCTCAGTTCTTCGAAGCGGGCCAGGTAGTCCCCTCCCTGGAGCCAATCGGCGGCACAGGCCATTACTGTAGACTCCAGGCCGTTGAGGTCCATGATAAACAGGCCAATGAGCTTGCGCAGGTTGACATCCAGCTGTTGCTGGCTTATTCCGCAGGCTTGCAGCCGCTTAATTTCCTCAAGCAATTCCTGAGCCAGCCGCTGGGGAGCATCGGTTTCACCGCCAAAGATAAAATGGCTGTACCAGGGGGTGCAGGCATAATCTACCCCGAAGCTGTCGTCGATGAGGCCTTCATCATATAAGCGATTGTAAAAGGGAGAGTTCTTGCCGACGAAAATCTCCAGGAACAGGCTGACGATCATTTCCCGGCGGTGACAATCCTGCCAGTCCCGGCCGGGCCGATCCCGCAGTCCCAGGCAAAACAAGGGACGGGAAACCTCCATGCCAACACTGAAGTCTGCGCCAACACCGGGTTGGGGCTGGGGCACCAGGCTCTTGATTGCCGGTAATTTTGGGAACTGCTTTTTCTTTTGGTTGGCAGCGATGAAAGTAAAGAGTTCCTCGGCATCGATATCCCCTGCAACAACCAATGCCATACGCCCAGGGTTGTAGAATAGCTCATGGCATTTGCACAGCAACTGGTAATCTATCTGCTCCAGGTCCTCTTCCCGGCCGGCAATATCCTCTGCCACGGGATGGTCGCCGTACATGCCTCCCAAGGCCCCCAGGTATACAGCCCAATTGGGCTGATCTCTGTACATTTTAATTTCCTGGGCAATTATACTGCGCTCGGCAATGACCCCTTCCTCGGTAAAGGCAGGTTTCTGAACAAAATCCAGCAGTAAATCCAGGCAGTCATAAAAATTCTCTGCTGTGGAGAATAAGTAGGCTGTCATGGTATGGGTTGTAAAGGCGTTGGTGCTGGCCCCGTAGGAGGCGAATATGTTCTCAATGCTGGTTTCAGGATCCTCAAACATCTTGTGCTCGAGGAAATGGGCGATGCCGGCAGGAGTGACGAACTCCTCCCCATCTACCTGGACACGGCGGTTGATTGCTCCGTAGGGGGTGGCAAGGACGGCAAATTTCCGCTTAAATCCCGGTTTGGGCAGAAAGATACAGGTAAGGCCGGAACCCGCTTTCCCTATGCACACCTTCTCGCCCAGAACCGGATAGTCTTTAACTTGGTACTTCATTTAATCGCCTCCGCCGGAAAGGAAATATGTTATCTGCAGGTGCATCTCTTTGGCAACTTCCTGGACATCCCCGATACTGACTGCATCCAGGGCTTCTATTAAGGAAGGAATCGTCCAGCGCCGCCCGGATATCCTGGCATCGATGGCCAGGGCAACCTGTTCCGATAAGTCATCGTACATCTGGAGCAGGCCGGTTTGCAGGCGGGAACGGGTCCATTCCAGCTCGTCCTGGCTGATATTGCCCCGGCGCATGTCCTCCAGCTGGTCAGCCACTACTTCTGTGGTCTCTTTAAAGCTGCCAGCATCAATGCCCGCAGAGATAAACTGCAGGCCCATGATGCTGTCCAGGCTTGAGCCTATGTAATAAGCAAGTCCTCGCTGCTCCCGCACATTTTGAAAGAGCTTGGAGTGGGGAAATCCGCCCAGAATGCCGTTATAGAGGATGAGGGCAGGATAGAGGTCGCTGTTCTGGGTGACTCTGCCGTTTACCGCCATCACCAGCTTGCCCTGACTGATATCCATTGGTTCCCGAATTACCTGGTGCTCCCGCTTTTCCAAAGGGAGGGGTTTATCCAGCTCTCTGCCTGGATTGCGGGGCCATTGCAGCCGGGAGCTCACTGCATCCGCAATCCGCTCCTGGTCAAAGCGGCCGCAGACATAGATATCTGTGGCGGCATTCTGCAACAAAAGCTGGTACTGCTGCCAGGCAGTCTCCCTGGTTACTGCCTCCACCTGTTTAAGACTGCCATACTTGTTATTGCTGTAGCCTCGGTCGGGGCACAGGTGCTGCAGGCAGCGGTGAAAGGCAAAGCGGCTTTTGTCGTTGAGCAGGGATTTTATCCGGGACTGGATGTTGCGCTTTTCGCCCTGAACATAGCTTGCGGCGAACTGGCCTTGTTCCGTGTAAGGGTAAAGCAAAACTTCCCGAAAGATATCCATGGCCTCCTCCAAGAGGGAGGTGTTGCCGGGAAGGTACTGGTCGTTGACCAGCTGAATCCGAACCTGCAAAACCAGGTTTTCTCCCCGCTTCAGCACGCCAATGCCAAACTGGGTGCCGTAGAGCTCGGCCAGGTGAGCCCTCAGTTCGCGGGCAGTGGGATAGGTCACTGTACCCCGTTGGAGCAGGTGGGGTACAATCGCGGTTTTTGCGGCATCATCCCCCAAGGGCCAATACAGAAAGGCCCCTATAAAAGTAGTCTTGTAGTTTTCCATGGGCAACAGATGCAAGGTGACGCCATTTGCCAGTGTTTGCTGTGTATAGTCCACTTAAGTTGCCTCCTTACTCTACTAGCTTGCCTGTTCTCCAGACCTTTTAGACATATGAAAAGGCCGGCCGCTTTGGCAGTCTGCCCGCAGCGCCGACAATAAGCTCTTTCCAATTTTATCTTTTTGGCCGGGAGCTTGTCAACTACGAAGGCTTCCCCGAGCCCTTTACCGGAACGGCATTGTTGATAATCTTTTGAATGTCCAGCATCATTTTGCTGAAGCGGTACTCTGCATCCAGGTAGCTCCTGATCACTGCATCCTCCCGGGCAGTTGCATACATCTGGCGGAGGTTGGCCAATTCCTCTTCGCTGATGTCCTTGCCCCGCAGCTGGAGGCGGTGGAGAGCAAACTCATGCTGACGCAAAGCCATCAGTTTCTCTTTCAGCCTGACATCGTCAAAGACCTGGCGTTGCCAGTAGACAAAGTCCGAATAGATCTTTTCCTCCTTGAGTACTGCCACCAATTCCCGAGCTTTATCGTAGACCTTTATCCTTCTCCCCTCCTGACAGAATACTGTTTACTGTCTATGGTATTCACCGGGACTTCTCTCTATTCCATCTTGAAAAAGGGAAACCCGCCCGGGAAAGAGAATATCTAAGGAAAAGGAGGCGGACAACAACATGGATGTTAGATTGGGTGACGGGGCCTCTGCCCCGGTAAGACTGATTACTTGTTTTGAAGATGAGCAACCTTGCCTCAAGGGACTGCCGGAGCCCCTGGCGCAGCTGGTGGGCGAAGCGGCTGAAAGCGAAGCCTTCGCGAAAAAATTCGGCACCAGTTTGGTCCTTACGCCGGGACAAAGGGAAGCTCCCCGGCACATAGTGCTGATGGGCCTGGGCAAAGCCAGTGAATTTAATGCTGAGAAAGCCCGCAGGGCAGCAGGTAAAGCCTTTAAAGAGGCAAGGAAGCTGAAAGGGGCAGGCCTGGCCATTGACTGCGCCGGGATGATGGATAAGCTGGATCCCCGGGAATTGGGCCGTGCCCTGGCCGAAGGGGTGAGCCTGGCGGCCTATAAGTTCGACAAATATATAGCTGACCGCAAAGAAAACCCTGTCAAAGAGGTCATCATCCAAGGAGAAGGCCTGGAGCAGGGAGTGAACCAGGGCCTGGTCCTGGCTGAGGCCACTAACCTGGCCCGCAGGCTGACGGATGAACCGGCCAATGTCATGACCCCGGCCCATCTGGCCCGGGAGGCCGAGGAAGCCGGAGCGAAATACGGTTTTTCTGTGCAGGTCAGGGATGAAGCTGGCATCCGGGCCTTGGGGATGGAAGCTTTTCTGGCGGTGGCCGGTGCTTCAGACAATCCGCCGCGACTGATTGTCATACGCTACCAGGGGGATCCTGGCAGCGACCAGGTTCTGGCCCTGGTGGGCAAGGGCCTGACCTACGACAGCGGCGGCCTCTCCCTGAAAACCCGGGAAGGCATGAACGGCATGAAGGGAGATATGGCAGGAGGGGCAGCGGTAATAGGCGCTATGGCTGCCATCGCCGGCTTGAAGGTCAAGGCAAATGTCCTTGGCATCGTTGCCGCCTGCGAGAACATGGTTTCGGGAAAAGCTTACAGAGTCAACGACATCGTCGGCTCTATGGCGGGGAAGAGCATAGAAGTCCTCAGCACTGATGCCGAAGGACGCCTTACCCTGGCTGATGCCGTCTACTATGCAGTAACCGTAGAAAAAGCCACCCAGGTGCTGGACATCGCCACTTTAACCGGGGCTGCCCTGGTCACCTTTGGCAAAATCACCACCGCCGTCCTGGCCAATGACGACGCCTTTTACGCTAAACTCCAAAAGGCAGCTGAGCTGGCGGGAGAGGGCATCTGGCGCCTGCCCCACGGCGATGAATTTAAAGAGCTGATAAAATCCGACCTGGCGGACCTGCGCAACACCAGCAAAGACGGTGCGGGCACCATAACCGGCGGCCTCTTTGTGGGCGCCTTTGTCAAGGACAAGCCCTGGCTGCACCTGGACATTGCCGGCACTGCCTGGGCCAGCAGCGAGGGAGACTACCATCCCAAGGGCGCCACCGGCGTGGGCGTGCGCACAATGTTTCATCTCGCCAACACTATGAGTAAAGGGGAATGAAAATGCCTGCTCAGAAAATCAAAGAATTACTGGGAGAAGCAATTCTGAGCTCGCCCGTCTTCAAGGTCATGGTGGTGGATGCCGACATGAATATAGTCTGGGTCAACGAGGCCCACGGGGCACTGTTTGCGGGGCAAGAACTCATTGGCCGCAAGTGTTATGAGACTTTGGGCAGCGACAAAATCCACCCGGGCTGCCCCACCTGCGTCAGCATTAAAACCGGCAAGACGGCCCAGGGGTTGTATAACTTTGGCAGCCAAAACGCCCTGATAATCACCCTGCCTCTGCCGGGAGGCCTGGTGGCCAAGGTCATGCTTGACACCCCCCAAGTCGCCGACGGCAAAGTGACAACAATATAGCGCCAATTAAAAACCCTGCCCCAGGCAGGGTTTTTGAGTTCTTGCTATATCTCGAAGCTCTTCCACTCCAGGAACAGCACCCAAAACCACTGGGCGATAAAGCTGGCGGAAGCGATGTCAAATAAGGTGAAGATATCAAACTGGCGCAGGATAAAAACCTGGTAGGCAATAGTAACCAACAGGGCGAGGCCTGCAAGCAAAGCCACGTACCGGACAGCGGTCCCCTTCGGGTTCCTGGCCAGGAGGATGCTGAAAACAAGCAGTGCCAGAGGCACAGCCAGTTCAATGAGGAACAGATAGATATTGCTCCCCAGCCACTCCCCCCACTGGGGGTCGGAAAATAAAAGGTAGCTGTTCCAGGCGGCAAAGGCCAGTTGAACCAATGCGCCTGCCCCCAGGCCCCAGGCCCCCTTTACCAGCGAAGAGGACCGGAACAAGAAAAAGATGAAAAAAACGATGAGGCCAATATACACCCATTTCAAGCCGGAAACAACGGCGAGGGCAATACGGGCCCAATAATACCCGTCATTAGCAAGCTGTACCGCCATGGTAATCACCTGTATCAGTGAGAAAATCAAGCCCACCACGGCAGCTCCCAGGGCAGTCCTGGCAGCACTTTGGATTTTCATAATCTTCCTCCTTCTGGGCATGCCGGAATCGTGCCCATTACTTTAGCCGGAAATCTGAAGGTTTTCTTCCAATGCCGTCAACTTGGCATATATCCCTGCCACCATCAGGGCATCGGCCATGGCCCGGTGGTGGCCGGCGGTGGAGACGCCAAAGTGTTCGGCTATCGTCACCAGTTTGCGGTTAGGCAAATGGGACAGCATTTTTTTCGCCATAACCAGGGTGTCCTGCCAGGAGTTTTCCGGGGGACTCTCCCCGGCCCGCCTAAACTCAGCGGCGATGAAACTCCGGTCAAAGGGGGCATTGTGAGCCAGGAGAATGCTGGAGCCAATAAATTCCCTGATGGCGGGGATTAAGTCCCTGAAAACCGGGGCATCAGCAACCATTTCATCAGTGATGCCAACGAGGCGAATTATGTAGGATGGAATTGGGCAACGGGGTTGACGAGGCTGGACCATTTCCCGACGACATGGGTGCCCCACAGCCGGACCAGGGCAATCTCAGTGATCCTGTTTTCTGTTGGCGACAGGCCTGTGGTTTCGACGTCAAGGGCGGTGTAAGCCTTCCAGCTTGTCAGGCCCCACTGCTCCTGCAGACACAGGAAGCGCTGATCCTTTTGGAGCAGTTCCAGCAGCGGACGCCCTTTAAACCTTTGGCCGAACCCGTCAGCTAAGGCGCGTAGTTCTCCTGGATGGGCAGGGCGCCCGGTTACGCCAAGGTAGTGGTATATGGAATTTAACAGAACCTGCTGGCCGGGATCCGGTTTCATATTGGCCACTCCCTTCGGCAGGAGTATTTAACTTGGTTAGCGAAATAATAGCAGCGGGGAAATACACAACAGGAGGTACATACGTGAAAGATAAGCTACAGGCTTTGGTCAGCAACAAAGCTGCTGACTACCTGGAAATACGAATTGAAGAATCTGCAGTAACCAGTCTCCGCTTCCGAGGTCCAATCCTGGAAGCAGTCAACACCAGCCTGCAGTATGGCGGCTGCATCCGTGCTCTCGTCAACGGCGGCTGGGGTTTTATCACCTTTAACGATGTCAACGACCTGGAAAAGAAGGTTGCCCAGGCAATACATCAGGCGAAGCTGGTGGGGGCAGCCGGAGCTGACAGCAAACTTGCGCCGGTGCCTGTGGTTGAAGACGTAGTCCACGTTCCTTTTCTCGAAGATCCCCGTCAGGTAAGTCTGGCCGAGAAAGTGGAGCTCTTTGACAGCTACAATGACATTATCCTCAGCTACGGCAAGCAAATCGTCAGTTCCAGTATAAACTACTTTGATAAGTACAGCAAAATCTATTTCGCCAATTCCGAGGGCACATATATCCTCCAGCATAAACTGGATCTGGCGGGCAACATCGCCGCCATGGCCAGCGACGGCAGCACCACCCAGATGGGCAGAGTTGGCTTTGGCAGTTCCATTGATTTTGGTGTGGCCCGCAATTTGGACGCCAAAGTCCGAG
Source organism: Bacillota bacterium (assembly GCA_012727415.1). GTDB lineage: Bacteria > Bacillota > Proteinivoracia > UBA4975 > UBA4975 > UBA4975. Next base: position 3,562 of record JAAYHI010000114.1, on the reverse strand, counting down.
AGGCCTGCGGCAAGGCGATAAATCTCCTGGCAGCCCCCTCAGTGCGGGGCGGCGAATATACCGTCATCGTCGACCCCGATCTGGCCGGCATCTTTGCCCATGAGGCCTTTGGCCACCTGAGCGAAAGCGATTTTGTCTATGAGAACCCTCAGTTGCAAGCTGTAATGAAACTGGGCACCAAGTTCGGCGGCGATTTTCTCAACATCTATGACAGCGGCTTAACCGCCGGCGCAAGAGGCTACCTGAAATATGATGATGAGGGCGTAGCCACCGAAAAGACCGATCTTATAAAAGAGGGAGTCCTGGTGGGACGCCTGCATACCCGGGAAACGGCAGCCAAGATGGGCGAGAGGCCCACCGGCAATGCCCGCGCTTTGGATTACTCCTTCGCCCCCATCTGCCGCATGCGCACCACCTGCATCGCCCCCGGCGAAGCCAGCCTCGAAGACATGCTGGCAGGGGTCAAGCTGGGACTCTACGCCAAGGGCTCCTATGGCGGCGAAACCAATGGCGAAATGTTCACCTTCAGCGCCGATGAAGGCTACATGATCAGAGACGGCAAACTGGCGGAACTGGTGCGGGACGTCAACCTCACCGGCAACGTCTTTACCACCTTAGGCAATATTGACATGGTAGGCAAGGACTTTACCACCCGTGAATCTGCCGGTGGCTGTGGCAAGGGCGGTCAGGTGCCTTTGCCCACCAGTGAATGGGCGCCCCATATGCGCATCCAAAATGTACTGATTGGGGGTAAGTAAATGAAGGACTTAATTGCCAAAGCAAAAAACCAGGCCCAGCAAGCAGAATTATATCAGATTACGGTGACAGAAACACCTGTTCGCTATGAAAATAACAAGTTAAAGAGTGTCGACGCCAGCTCAAGGCAGATCAATGCCCTGCGCATTGTCAAGGATGGCAAGCTGGGGTTTGCCACCAGCACCGGCGACAACTTGCATCCTCTCCTCGACATGGCGATGACCAATGCCCAGTATGGCCGGGACTGGGATTTGCCCCTCCCGGGACCAGCCCCATTGCCCCAGGTGGAGTTAACCCATCCATCCACCGAATTGGATCTCGACACCCAGGTGGAAATGGGCGACAAATTGGTGCGGCAGGTAAGGGAATGCCACCCCGACCTTCTCGCTTCAGCGAGGGTCAGCACCCGGCAGACGACTACCAGACTCCTCAACTCCCAGGGATTTGCCGGTGAATACAGCAAGCGGACATTTACAATCCTGGGCAGCATTGAACTCACCGAGGGCAAGAATTTTCTCTCCCTCTATTCAGGATATATGTCCGGTAAGCTGGAAGATCAGCTGGACAAGACCATTGCCGACCTGGTGAAAAAGTTCGAACATGGACGCAACAATGTGCCGGTAAAAAGCGGCAAGTACACTGTTATCTTCAGTCCCAGCGGCCTGGGGGATATTGTCAACCCCCTGCTGGCATGTGCCAATGGCCTGGCTGTAGAAAAGGGCTTCTCCCCCTGGAAGGATAAGCTGGGCGAAAAGCTCTTTTCCGAACAGGTCTCCCTCTATGATGATGCCACCATCCCCTTCGCCCCGGTCAGTTGCCTCTTTGACGGCGAGGGCATCCCCGCCCAGTCTACTGCCATCATTGACAAGGGTGTCGTCAACAGCTTTATCCTCAACATGGTCACTGCCAAGGCCCTGGGGTTGGAGTCAACGGGCAACGGTTTCCGCGGCAGCAATGGTGAACTCTCCGCCCCCGATAACAGCAATGTAGTGCTGGATATAGCGGAAACTCAGCCCCTGGAAGAGATGCTGAGCTCAGTGGAGCAGGGAATAATCATCCACTCCCTCATGGGCGCCTGGGCAGGCAATCCCTATGGCGGCCAGGTAAACGGCAATATCGACCTGGGCTTCCTCATCGAAGACGGCCGCATCAAGGGCCGGATCAAAGACTGCATGGTCTCAGTCAATGTCTTCGAGGCCTTCAATAATCAGATCCTTGGCGCCAGCACCGAAAAGGAGTGGGCCTGGAACATGCTGGCCCCCCACCTTATGCTAAGGGATATCGCCATCAACGCCAAGGGTTAATCCCAGGAAACTCAAAGCCCGGCCAATCCTGGCCGGGCTTTGGTACGGGACAAAAAGAACCCCCCAGCGGACAAAAAAACCGCTGACACTGCTCCCCCCTTGTGATATAATTAACAATGTTAACAGCAAAGGGGGTGCAAAATAATGGCCTATATTATCAGCGATTCCTGTCTTAAATGCGGCGCCTGCGCAGACACATGCCCCGTCGGCGCTATTGCAGAGGGCGAGGACAAGTACATAATTGATGCCGATGTTTGCATCAGTTGTGGCGCCTGCGCCGGTACCTGCCCAGTAGAAGCAATTGAAGAAGCATAAGTACCCCGGGACCGGCAAACGGTCCTTTTTTATTGCCTCCAGGCACCCAAAAGATACACCCATTACATCTTGTCCAGCTGCCACCAGCCCGACTGGGGGAAGTAGCTGAGCTGGGCCAGGCGGCTGCCGGTTTCCACCAGGAACACCTGGACTTGTTCTTCGAGAAGGGCAAACTGCTGCCAGGTCCTGACCACCTTTTGCACCGGCCAGCGCCGCCCCCGCCAGTTAAATGCCAGGGGGCGGACACCAGCGCCGTCAAAACGGGCGACTACCTGCACCTTTTGCTCCAGCAGCTTCATCTCGCCAACACTCCTTCCAAGGGACGCAATTTTACGTCTTCTAAACTTCCCCTGGCGGTTCTGCCCTGGGCCCATACCCAGAAGGCAGGGATGGGCCCTTCATATTTCACCTGCACCTGGGCGCTAAAGTCATCCAGGGTGATCTTGCCATAGCGGCGGTTGACCACCGCTGCCGCCACTGCCACCATGCGTCCCGGGGGCAGCTTTTCTATATCCGCAGCCTGTACCCGGGGCAGATTCCAGGGGGGCTGCTGTTGTTCCAGCCAATCCCCGTTGAGAATGAGCCCCAGGCTGGAGAAAGCTGCCGCTGCCTTCTGATTGGGACTGAGATCCGGCAGGTCGGGCAGCCAGATTTCCCTGGCCTCCTGCACCTGCCCCCACAGATCTTCCCGGGGCAGGGCTGACCCCAGCAGGGGCAGGGCCGCCAGGAGCTTGCGCCGGTTAGGTTCCAGGCAGTCCAGGGCCCCGGCATGGATCAGGCCCCGCAGGGGAGCCTCACTGGAACGCCACCGCGCCAGGAGGTCGGCAAGACTCTGAAAGGGTTGCCCGCCGCGGGCAGCCACCAGCCTGGCTCCCTCAGCCCCCAGTCCCTTGACATAGTCCAGGCCCAGGCGGATGGCATCGCCCTCCACACGGGTGGCGACGGCACTCTTATTTACGCAGGGAGGCAACACCGCAATCCCCAGGCGAACAGCTTCATTGACATAAGTCTGAGGCGGATAGTAGCCCATGCGGGTAGTGAGCTGGGCAGCGCACAGCTGGGCCGGCCAATGGGCCTTGAGAAAGACTGCAGCCATGGCCAGGTGGCCGTAGGCAGCACTGTGGGCCCGGTTAAAAGCATAGCCGGAGAACTCCACCAGTATATCCAACAGCTCTCGGGCCAGCCCG
>JAAYHI010000113.1 GCA_012727415.1 Bacillota bacterium | reverse complement strand
GGCTATGGCCCGGGTAATGGCCTGCCGTATCCACCAGGTGGCGTAGGTGCTGAATTTGTACCCCCGATGGTAGTCAAATTTATCCACGGCCCGCATAAGCCCCAGATTGCCTTCCTGAATGAGGTCAAGAAAAGACATGCCCCTGCCGACATAGCGCTTGGCGATGCTGACAACCAGGCGCAAGTTAGCTTCCACAAGAGCTCTTTTGGCCTCTTCACTCCCGGCCTCCATTGCCATGGCCAGTTCCACTTCTTCCTCAGCGGTCAGCAAGGGAACGCGCCCGATTTCCTTCAGGTACATGCGAACAGGGTCGGTGACACTGACGCCATCAGGAAGGGAGAGATCAGATTCATCGTCCACTGAATCCTTATCTTCTCCATCAATATCCTGGACTGGCTCCTCATCCAGTTCATCGACTATTTCAATACCCAATGCCGAAAGTTGTTCATATAAAGACTCAATAGCCTCGGGAGTAAGCTCAATCTCCTGGAGACTATCAGCTATTTCTTTGTAAGTCAATATCCCCCGCTTCTTGCCACGGGTGATAAGCACTTGCTTAATGTCTTTGAACTTATCTGCCTGATTAGCCACGAAATCCCCCCCTTGAAGGAGAAAAAGCCCACAGAAAATAATAGATTCGACAGAAAAAGATTTTCTCCTGCCGGACGTAAAAATCTTTTATTATGGGATGCATTCTATTGTTTAATTCGCTTTAACCATGAATATATCCTGCTGAAAAGTAAAAAAAAATGCGAGCGGACCAAATTTATTATAGACAATATTTAGTATATTATACTCTTTATAGTCTGCAGTGAACAGGGAATAAATACCACTACTGTTTTTCTGCCTTGTCCAGGGGCTTGGAGATGGAATTATTTCCTTTGCCCCTATAAGGCTTGTCCTGTATAATTAGAAAAGCACGGCAAAGACGGGAGAGGAGGAAGAAAATGAAGAAATACTTTTGCATGCTCTTAACTTTATTGCTATTGATGGCAATGATCGCACCAGCGGGGGCAGCGGAGCAGAAAACTGCGTCTCTAATAATGGATTTTGAAACGGGACAGATTCTCCACGCCGAAAATATTGACACTCCCCTTCCCCCTGCCAGTATTACAAAACTAATGACACTGCACCTGGTCTTTGAAGCTCTCGCTCAAGGCAAAATAAGCCTGGATGATCCGGTAAGGGCCAGCGCAAATGCCTCAAATCTTCCCCAAGGTTCTTCCACCATTTTTCTGGGAACGGGAGAAGTGTTGACAGTTAAAGAACTGTTGGAGGCGGTGGCCATTATATCCGCCAACGATGCCGGCATCGCCCTGGCAGAGCATATTGCCGGCAGTGAAGGGGCCTTCATTGCCATGATGAATGAAAAGGCCAGGGAACTGGACCTAGAAAACACTACGTTCACTAATGTCCATGGCCTGCATGCCGAAGGGCATCTCATGTCGGCAAGGGATATCGCGATTCTGTCCCGGGAGACCCTGAAAAAATATCCTGACATCCTTAAGTATTCCTCGATTAAGTATTTGCGCATGGAAAGGGATACCCGCTATGTCCGCCAGGGGTACTTTGACATGCATTCCACTTTTGCCAGCCTCATTGGGTGGCGCAACATCGATGGCCTGAAAACCGGCTGGACCCCGGAGGCTAACAGGTGCATCACCGTTACAGCCGAAGAAAACGGCCGCCGTTACATTGTCGTGGTAATGGGTGAGGAAACTATTTCCCAGCGGGACAAAAAAGTCAAGGAGCTCCTGGCCAAAGCCTTTGACCGCTTTCATCCCGTTGTTGCCGCCAAGGCCGGGGATGTCATTGACACCATTGCCATCGACATGGCAAAGAACACTGCAGCAGAAATTGTTCCCGCCCAGGATGTGACCTTGGTTATCTCCAGGACCGAAAGTGTGGAAGAATTTGAAACAAAGATTGATATCCTTCCCGGGCTGAAAGCCCCCATGAAAAAGGGAGATCTGGCCGGCACTCTGTCCTATTACAGAGGGGAAGAAAAGATTGCCGAGGTGGACCTGGTCCTCAATGCAGATTTGGAAAAGGCCAGTTTGTTAACCCGGATCCTGCGTTACATCAGCCAACTCTTTGCAGAACTGGCTGACTGGCTGCTGGGCCTATTTGAATAAAAAAGAGGATGTCTCGAAAACGGGACATCCTCTTTTATTTATGCCTTTTGCTGCAAAGCAGCCTGGGCGGCTGCCAGCCGCGCCACAGGCACCCGGTAGGGAGAACAGCTGACATAGTTCATCTTCAAGCTGTGGCAGAAGGCGATGGAACTGGGTTCGCCGCCGTGCTCACCGCAAATGCCTATTTTCAGCTTGCTGTTCTTGCCCCGGCCCAGGCCCACTGCGATTTCCATTAATTTGCCCACACCCTTGCGGTCCAAGACAGCAAAGGGGTTGTCGGGAAGGAGCTTTTCCGCCAAGTACGCCGGCAGGAATTTCCCTTCGGCATCATCCCGGCTGAAGCCAAAGGCTGTCTGAGTCAGGTCATTGGTGCCAAAGGAGAAGAAGTCTGCATGCCCGGCGATTTCATCGGCAGTAACACAGGCCCGGGGCAGCTCAATCATGGTGCCGATGAGGATGTCAAGGTTCTTGCCGGTTTCCGCCGCCACCCGCTCCCGGGTACTGGCCACCAGTTCCTGCATTGACTCCAGCTCGTTGACATGGGAAACCAGGGGAATCATTATTTCGGCTTTGACGTCAATTCCTTCCGCCAGCAGCTGGGCCGCAGCGTTGAGAATTGCCTCCACTTGCATCTGGTAAATTTCAGGGTACATCAGCCCCAGGCGGCAACCCCTGTTGCCCAGCATGGGGTTTGCTTCCTGCAGGTTGCGCACCTGGCGCAACAAGGCCCGGGTTGCATCCAGCTTGCTGACGTCGCCAATGCCGGCCTCCAGCAAGGCTACATCCACAGCCAGTTTTTCCGCTGAGGGCAGGAACTCGTGCAGGGGCGGGTCCAGGAGGCGGACAGTGACAGGCAGCCCCTCCATGGCCTTGAAGATGCCGTAAAAGTCCTGTTGCTGAATTGGAAGGAGCTGAGCCAATGCCGCTTCCCTGCCTTCAGTGTCTTCAGCCAGTATCATCGACTGGACGATGGGCAGGCGGTCAGCAGCCATAAACATATGCTCAGTGCGGCAGAGGCCGATGCCTTCTGCGCCAAATTCCCTGGCCCTTAAGGCATCCTGGGGAGTATCAGCGTTGGCCCTGATCCCCAGCTCCCTGAATTCATCTGCCCACTGCAAAATGGTATTAAACTCATCACTTAGTTCAGGCTCCACCAAGGGCACCTGGCCCAGGATAACCCGGCCGCTGCCCCCGTCGATGGAAATGACGTCGCCTTTTTTGAGGACGACATTGCCCACTTGAGCCGTCTCGGCTTTGAGATCGATTTTTATGGCTTCACAGCCGCATACACAGGGCTTGCCCATGCCCCGGGCCACCACAGCCGCGTGGCTGGTCATTCCTCCCCGGGAAGTAAGGATTCCCACCGCCTCCACAATGCCGTGGATGTCATCGGGAGTGGTCTCGGGACGCAGCAGGATGACCTGCTTCCCTTCCTTCCCCAAAGCTTCTGCTTCGTCGGAATCAAAAACAATAATGCCGCAGCCTGCCCCCGGCGATGCCGGCAGGCCAGTAGCAATTACCTCCAGCTTAGCGTCGGGAGAAACCTGGCGATGCAGAAGGCCTCCCAACTGGCCGGCGTCAATTCTCAGCACGGCCTCTTTTTTATCGATGAGCCCTTCAGCCACCATGTCAACAGCGATATTCACCGCAGCCCTGGCGGTGCGCTTGCCGGTCCTGGTCTGAAGAATAAAGAGTTTGCCCTTTTCGATGGTAAATTCAATGTCCTGCATTTCCTTGTAATGGGCTTCCAGTTGCTTGCAAATGCGGTTAAGTTCCTCCCAGGATGCCGGCATCAGTTCTTCCAGGCGGGCAATGGGCTGGGGAGTGCGGATGCCTGCCACCACATCTTCGCCCTGGGCATTGACCAGGAACTCTCCGTACAACTTGTTTTCCCCTGTGGAAGGATTGCGGGTAAAGAGAACACCGGTGGCAGAGTCGTCGCCGCAGTTGCCAAACACCATCTCCTGGACATTGACGGCAGTGCCGTAATGCTCCGGAATCTTGTTGATGCGGCGATAGACGACAGCCCGATTATTATTCCAGGAATCAAAGACAGCCTTGACGGCCATCTTCAGCTGCTCAACAGGCTGCTGGGGGAAGGGATTCCTGGTTGCTTTCACAACAATATCTTTATATGTTTCCACCAATGTGGCCAAATGCTGCTCATCCAGATCTGTATCCAGCCTGACCCCCGCCTGATCCTTTAGTTTGCTGAGGGCAGCCTCAAAATCGTGGTGAGGAATTCCCAAAACCACACCGCCAAACATCTGGATGAAGCGACGGTAGCAATCCAGGGCGAACCTGGGGTTGGCAGTGGCTTTTGCCAGAGCATCAACAGTGGTGTCGTTGAGGCCAAGATTGAGGATGGTGTCCATCATCCCCGGCATGGATACCGGTGCCCCGGAACGCACTGATACGAGAAGGGGGTTGTCGGTGCTGCCAAATTTCTTCCCCGTCCTGTTCTCCAGTTCCCCAATTGCTTGTTCCATTTGCTGCAGGAGTTCAGGCCATAGCTGTTTCCCTTCCTGATAATACTGCTTGCAGGCCACAGTGGTGATGGTAAACCCGGAAGGAACGGGAAGCCCAAGGCGGGTCATCTCGGCAAGATTTGCGCCCTTGCCCCCCAATAGCTCTTTGTCTTCAGCCCTTCCGGCGGAAAAGGGTGAAACAAGCTCATTCCTCATTTCTTCTCCTCCTTATGAGTTCTAATAATCTGCCGGCGGTTTCTTCAACTGCTTTATTAGTAACGTCAAAGACGGGGCAGCCCAGTTTCTTCATAATGCCCTCAGAGAACTCCAGTTCCTTGAGGATTCTGTCCAGGCTGGCATAGCTGGACTGATGGCGCAAACCCAGGGCCAGCAACCGCTCCTTGCGGATAATATACAGCTGGTCCGGGGAAATGGTAAGCCCCACCACCTTGTCCCTGCCAATATCAAAGAGCTCATCGGGAGGCTGCACTTCGGGAACCAGGGGCACATTGGCCACTTTAATCATCTTATTAGCCAAATACATGCTCAAAGGCGTTTTCGATGTCCGGGACACCCCCACCAGCACCAGATCAGCCAGGGCGAGCCCCCGGGGATCTTTGCCGTCATCATATTTGACGGCAAACTCAATGGCCTCCACCCGGCGGAAGTATTGGGAGTCCAGTTTCCGCACCAGGCCAGGCTCCATCTTGGGCTCCTCAGGCATAATCTTTGCAAAAGCATCCATCACTGGCCCCATAATATCTGCCTGGGGCACATTGGCCCGCCGCGCCAATTTGCGAACAAGCTCCCGCAAGGACGGGGTGATGATGGTATAGACGATTATGCCCCCGTTTTCCCGGGCCTCAGCCACCGTTTCGCGAATGGTATCTTCATCATTTACGTAGGGAATGCGCCGCACTTCCACCTTGTTGCCATTGTATTGACTGGCGGCAGCTTTAGCCACCAGCTCAGCGGTTTCACCTACTGAGTCAGACAGTATATATACTGTCGGTTTACTCTTGTTATCTGTCATAGACCCCTACCCTCCTCAAGATACCGATGAGCCATTTCTTCAAAAAGATTCAATACAACGTATAAGTCAAAACGTCCTACAGGAATTCTTCCCTTCTTTAACACCGGCAAACAGGTCACCTGACTTTGTCTCAGCTTATCCAGGGCGGCGGCAACGGAGTCCCCTTCATCAACCCACACAACCTGGGGGAAGCGGGTCATGACCATCTCGACAGGCACCGTCTGCAAATCCGCTTTTCCCGTAGCCGCCTTCAGCAAGTCTTTGCTGGTCAGCACCCCAGCCAGGTTGCCAACTTCATCAACGACAAAGAGAGTGCTGACATCCTCCAGAAACAAGGTGACCACAGCGTCGTAAGCCGTCTGTCCCTGCTGAAGGACAACAGGCAAAGCTTTGACGCTCCTTACCTCTAGTGTCTCCAACTGTTGGGCAAGGAGACTGTCTGGACGGCGTCCGGGGTAAAAATAGCCTACCCGGGGGCGGGCGTCCAGGAGTCCCGACATGGTCAATATCGCCAAATCCGGCCGCAAGGTCGCCCGGGACAAATTAAAATGCGCGCCTATGTCCTCGCTGGTAATGGGACCCTTTTCCTTAACCAGCCTGAGGATCTCTTCCTGCCTTTTGGTTAAACGAATGGCACTCACCACCAATTGTGACATACTAATTAAGAAATATCTATAACTATATTATACTATTTATCGGGGAGAAGTCCTCTTTTTTTCTGCAATCCTTTTTAAACCAGCCACTTCGTCCCGGGTTAACTTGCGGAATTGCCCTCTTTTCAGCCCCCCTAAGGATAAAAAAGCAAAGCCAATCCGCTCCAGGGCCAATACCCTGCAGCCAAATGCCGCAAACATGCGTTTAACCTGGCGTTTCCGCCCCTCGTGAATTGTTATTTCCATGACGGTCTGGCGGGGAGTCATGCTCAGCCTCCTGACCTTGGCCGGGGCCGTCATGCCATCTTCCAGCTCAACTCCGGCGGCTAAGCGGGCAAGGGCCACATCGGATACCTGGCCTGCAACCACTGCCCGGTATACCTTATCCACTTCCCGGGAAGGGTGGAGCAAAGCGTTGGTCAGCTCACCATCATTGGTTAAGAGCAGCAGCCCCTGGGTGTCCAAATCCAGCCTGCCCACCGGGTAGACCCGGGGCTCCTTGGGCACCAAATCCATCACTGTTGGCCGGCCGTGGGTGTCGGAAACAGTGGTCACATATCCCCCAGGCTTGTTCAGCAGGTAGTATACATAACGCACTTCCCTGTCGATCTTCCTGCCGTCCACTGCCAGTTCATCTTCCGGGCCCACCTTATATCCCAGGGCAGTAACAATTTCACCGTTGACGCTGACACTGCCCGCGGCAATGAGCTCCTCGCACTTTCTCCGGGAAGCCACCCCGGCCGCTGCCAGGACTTTTTGCAGACGTTCCACCCTTTCACCCCTCCGCTACAAATGATAAACCCACAGTTGGCTGTGGGCTTTAACCGGCGACGATAACTGCGCCCCGGCCGGCATATGTACGCACTGTGGCCCCTGCATCCTGGACATACAGGACCCGGGCCTGGCACCGCTCTTCAATGCTCCTGGCCACCATGGCCGCTTCGGTGCTTGCATCGACGTGGACAATGGCAATCTGGGAGCAGTTTGCTTCTGTCATCAATTCAATCAGCCTGTCCAGAGAGGCCTTCCGGCCCCGTACCCGCTGCAGAATCTGAATGCCCCCCTGCCTGTTAAAAGTAAAGATCAGCTTAATTCCTTCCCTGCCGGCGGCGTGGAGGGCAAAGAGGCTGGTCCTGCCCCCCTGAACAATTGCCTCCACATTGTCAAGGGTGGCGTACACCCGGATGCGCTTCATTTCTTCCTCTGCCCTGGCGGCAAGCTCCTCCAGGGAATGGCCCTGAGCGGCAAGGGCGGCAAGGCGGGTGACCAGGAGGCCTTGGCCCGCCGACACCAATTGAGTGTCGATGACGCGGATATTTCCTCCCAGCTGTCTGGCGGCAATGGCAGCGCTCTGATAAGTGCCGCTAAGAACTCCCGAAAGAGTCAGGCAAAGCACGTCTTCTCCCTGCTCCTGCAACTGGGAGAAGACATTGATAAATTCCCAGGGGGAAGGCTGAGAAGTAATTGCCCCGGCGGTGTCCGGGGGCAGCTTATCTGTTCCGTCCCGGTAGCTAGCCCCGCCAATGATTACGCGGATGGGCACAGTGATGATGCCCAGCTCTTCGGTAAGTTTCCGGGGAATATCCCCTGCAGTATCGGTGACAATCCTTACCCCCACGCCCATCCCTCCTGTTATAGCACTAAAAAGGATCTTGGTGTTATTATACCAAAACCCTTCCCCATGGAAAACCCGGAGGTCTTACCCTACAAAATGCGTTTAGCCAAAAACCAGTTTACACACATAAACTGAGACCAAAAAACCTGTGATATCCGCCAGCAGCCCTGTCTTCAGGGAGTAGCGGACATTGCGGACGCCAACGGAACCAAAATAGACGGTGAGGATATAAAAAGTAGTGTCAGTGCTGCCCTGCATGGTACAGGCAATAAGGCCCAGCAAAGAATCAGGCCCATAGCGCTGCATGGTTTCCGCCGCGATGGCCAGGGCCCCGTTGCCGGAAATGGGCCGCATTATCGCCAGGGGCAGCACCTCCCCGGGGATTCCCAACAAACTTGTCAGGGGATTGAGTAGCTTGGCCAGGAGGTCAAAGGCCCCGGATTCCCGAAATATCCCCAGGCCCACCAAGATAGCCACCATGTATGGGATGAGGTCAACGGCAATGGCAAAGCCCTCCTTGCCTCCCTCGACAAAGGTCTCAAAAACCGGAACCCGCTTCCAGGCTGCGTAGGCTACCACCACGACCACCAGGACTGGAATTGCCCAGGCGGAAACGGTATTCATTATCTCAATCATTTTTTTCTCGCCTGGTATGGAGATAGCGGAAGAGGCGGTCGAGGCAAAGGGCGGCGGTAAAGGAGGAGCATGTGGCCACTAAAGCTGTGGGGATTATCATGGCGGGATTCAGGGATCCCGAGGCCGCCCGCAGGGCAATGATTGTAGTTGGAATGAGAGTAATGCTGGATGTGTTCATGGCCAAAAATGTGCACATTGCCGGGGAGGCGGTTTCTTTGTCGGGATTCAGTTCCTGCAATTGCTTCATAGCCTTAAGCCCGATGGGCGTGGCTGCACTGCCCATCCCCAGCATATCTGCGCTCATGGTCATCAATATCGAGCTCATTGCCGGGTGATCCCTGGGCACTGAGGGGAAGAGAAATTTCGCCAAGGGCCCCAGGGCCTTAACCAACAGGGCGCTGAGCCCCGACTTTTCAAGTATTTTCATCATCCCCAGCCAAAAGGTCAGCACTGCCACCAGGCCCAGGGAAAGGTTGACCCCCCGCTGGGCACTGTCGAGAATCACCTGGGTGAGCTTGCCCATATTGCCTGTGGCTGCTGCCACCAGGATGCCGACAAAGATAAAAAAAAGCCAAAACTTATTGATCACCTTACCACCCCCTCACCAAATCCAGGAGGCGGGCAGCAATGCCTTTTTTCTCCTCCACTGGGGATACAGTCCGCAGCTCTACCTCCGCTGTCCAGCCCCCATCTACCTGGACCAGGGCGGTGCCTGCCGGCTCCCCAGCCTTCACCGGCGCCTGCAATTTATCTGGTGCCTGCACCTGGACGGTAAAGGACACTGTCTCCCCCGCAAAGACAGGGTAGCGAACCGGAGCTGCCGCAGCCACCGGGATTTTCTTCACTCGCCCCTGGCTGACGGGAACCAATTCCATTACCTGCCCCTGGGGGACAAGCTCCTCCAGTTTTACATTGCCAAAGCCGTAATCAAAGAGCTTGCTTACATCGGTATACAGATCCGGGGCATCCAATACCACTGCCACCAGTTCCATTTCCCCCACTCTTGCCGCCGCCACCAGGCAGCGCCCCGCCTGCTCGGTCCAGCCGATTTTTATGCCGCAGGCCCTGGGATCCCTGAGCAGGAGCTTGTTGTTGTTCTTAAATAACCTTACCCGGCCGCCAGTCAATTCCCGGGAAATATACTCATCAGCCACGCAAATCTGCCGCAGCAATGGTACCTTTAAAAATTCCGCTCCCAGCAGGGCCATATCATAGGCGGTGCTGTAGTGATTTCCATTGTCCAGGCCATGGGGATTTTCAAAGTGGGTATTGTACATCCCCAGTTGCCATGCCCTTTGATTCATTAAGCTGACAAAGTGGTCAATATCCCCGGCGACATATTTCGCAATGGCTGCGGCAGCATCATTTCCCGACCGCAATAACAGGCCGTAAAGCATGTCAAGCATGGTCAGTTGCTCATTTTCTTCGAGATACAGGGAAGTACCCTCAATTTTTATACAATCGGCCTGCACACTGATGACATCTTCTGTCCTGCTCAGTTCCGAAGCGACCAAAGCCGTCATAATCTTGGTGGTGCTGGCCATCGGCCGCTGCTCATTGGCATTATGTTCATACAGCACCCGCAGGGAACCTGTCTCAATGAGAATAGCCGAAGCGGCGCTGAGGTCTTCCGGCTCGTTTTTTGGCCCGGCCTCAGCGGAGACGCCCGGCGCAAGCAATAGCAATATTGCCATGGCAATCAGTAACTTTTTCATATCTTCCTCCCCGGGTAATTATATTCACCGGGGCAAAGGGAATATGAAAAGAAAATCCCCTTATAAGGGGGGAACAGGTCTTTGCTGCTGCACTTGATTCTGCAGTTCTGCCACTTGTCTTTCCAACTGCTGCTGCCGATGCAGCAGGCTCTGGCGGTTGCCGTTGCCGTTAGCCAGGGACTGCTGCACTCTGTCCATCACCTCGGGCACCAGGTCCACCAGCCGGTCAAAAATCGCTCCCTGGCTGACGGGCAACAGGCGCACTGCCCCCTGGCCAACCACCAGGAAGCCTACGGGCTGTACAGACACACCAGCGCCGCTGCCGCCCCCAAAGGGCAACTCTGTTTCCTTGGGCGAGCCAAATTCGCTGCCGCCGGCAGCAAACCCCAAACCCAGCCGGGATACAGGAATAATTACGCTGCCGTCAGGAGCCTCTACGGCATCGCCGATTACTGTATTCACATCTACCATTTCCTTGATACTTTCCATAGCTGTCTTCATCAGACCCTGGATTGGATGTTCGTCCATTACTTGCACCCCTTCTCTTTAATCTAAGTTTAATTGCCTGGAAACCGGCAAAAAAAGCTGTCATTATAGCATAGCCCAGGGGAAATTCCAATATACAAGAAAAGGCCACCCGAAGAATCTTCTTGTTAAAGCGGGGCAATACCCTGATAACCGGCGGGGCAGTGAAGGTGTACAGGTTGTAAAGATAGGACAAAGCCATTCCCTTTACCGCCCACAGGCTGCCAGTAATTATGGCAAGGCGGTGGCTTTCCCTCATCCCCAGCTCTGTATGCCAGACAAATCTCTTTATCTTCAGCTGCCTGCGAAAAAAGCGAAAGACTCCCCTCCCAAAGCGCATCGAATCTCTCAGTTCACGCCAGTTGCTGCTCAGCTTCCAGGGGATAGAAAACAAAAGCCTTCGCCCCCTTTTTTTGCTTCCCTTTTCCTGGGCAAAAGTCATGCCCTTACCCGAGGAGCGGACAACCGGCAATTCCAAGGAGTAGCTCAAGGCTCCAGCCAGGGTGCTGATTTGCACCAGGAAACTGTCTTCCTTCATTCCCCGGTGTTTGTAATCTATCCACAAGCGAACAGGCAAAAAAAACAATAATAATAAAATGGCCAGCACCGCAATGCATCCATATACCATAACCTCACCATATGTAGTATGCCCAGAAAAATCCATAAATCCCCGGGGGCAGAAGTGGTTAATAGCGCGGCAGCGATATAGAAAAAATTCTCCCCTGCTGGCAGACAGCCAACAGGGGAGTTTGTTATTGCGGCAGTTCCGGCAGCTCGGAAAGGTCCTTGATGCCAAAAAAGCGGAGGAATTCTTCGGTAGTGCCGTACAAAATAGGGCGGCCGGTGGTCTCCCGCCTGCCCACCTCGGTAATGAGGTCATAGGCCAGCAAGGTGTTGAGGGCCTTTTCTACCTTGACTCCGCGAATCTCCTCAATTTCAGGACGAGTAACTGGCTGGCGGTAGGCAATAATCGCCAGGGTTTCCAGGGTTGGAGCAGATAGCCTTGCCGGCCTGAGGGTGTCTGTCAGGCCCTCGATATAAACATTGTACTTCCTGTCAGCGGCCATCTGGACAGCCCCGTCGGCGCGAAGGAGGCACACCCCTCTGTCCTCCAGGGCAATCTCCAGCCGGTCCAGCCACTGCATGAGCTCCAGTTCCGTCACCTGAAAAATCTCACAGAGCTTGCTGACAGGCACAGGGTCGCCGCTGGCGAATAATACTGCTTCTAACGCCGCCAGGTAATTTACACTATCCATCTCTATCATCCTTCACAGATTCAATTACTATAGGCGCAAAAACTTCTTGTTGAAAGACCAGTGCTTCCCCCAGCCGCACCAATTCCAAGACAGCCAGGAAAGTGACTATTATTTCCTCAAGGCCAAGTCCCCGGGCCAGCTCGTCAAAGGTAGCGGAACCCTTCGCCAGCCGCTGACGCAGCTGTTCCAGCCTGACACCAATAGGAACGCCGTTTGCCGCCAGCTGTCGCACTTCCACCTTACTTCTTTCCAGTGCCCGGGCAAAAGCAGAAAAGAGGTTGTCCAGGGACATGGGTACGAGGGGCCGGACCAGGGGATCCGGGGGCAGATCCGGCTGGCGGGTATAATCGTAGTTGTCCAGGGAAATCATTTTCTCCAGCTGTCCTGCCAGGTCTTTAAAGCGCTTGTATTGCACCAGGCGCAAGATCAGCTCTTGCCTGGGATCAGGTTCATCCGCCAACAGTTCCCGCTCCACCCGGGGCAGCAGTGACCGGGACTTCAGTTCCAGCAAGTAGGCAGCCATGTAGATAAAATCGCTGGCCAGTTCCGGATCAAACTCCACCAGGCTGAGGCTTTCCAAATAGCTGCGGGTGATGTCGGCAATGGCAATGCTGTGGATGTCAAGCTTGTCCCGCTGCACAAGATAAATCAGCAGGTCAAAGGGGCCCTCAAACACAGGCAGGGTGACCTGGACGACAGGACGGGAGCCGACTTGGGACAATTGTTGCGATTTCATAGCTTCACCAGTATCTTCAGGATTTCATTTGCCAAAGCCATAATGCTTTTAATTAATCCCGATGCTATAGGGGTGAGAAACAAATGATGCAGGCCTGTCACCAGGACAAGGATGAGAATGAAGGGGCCATACTGTTCCAGAGTGAGATAGATGTAGTAATACCGCTGGGGCAGCAGGTTAAAGAGGATCTTGGAGCCGTCCAGGGGGGGAATGGGCATGAGGTTAAAGACCCCAAAGAAGACATTGTAAATCAGGAGATAATCCAAGAAACGCAAGATGTGGACAGCTCCGGGCCATTTTTGCGACCAGTAGGCGGCAAAGGCCATGGCGATACCCGCAAGCACCGCCAGGACAAAGTTTGTGGCCGGGCCGGCCAGGGACACTTCAATCATGCCCTGCCGCCGGTCGCCCCTGAAGTACAGGGGATTGACCGGCACCGGCTTTGCCCAGCCAAACCTGACTATCACCAACATCAGCAAACCAATTGGGTCAACATGTTTCAGGGGATTTATGGTCAGCCGTCCCGCATACCGGGGAGTGGGGTCACCCAGCCTGTCAGCCACCCTGGCATGGGCATATTCGTGAAAGCTCATGGCAATAACCAGGGCCGGCACCCAGTAGATTAAGTCCCTTACTATTTGCTGTAATATATTCATTGCTCTTCTCCTTTGTACAGGCGCTCAGCCAGGGCCAGCTCATCCTCCCTGGTCTCCACCAGGCCCTCGAGTTTTGCCCGGTGAACGGCCTTGAGAATCCTGCCTACTTCCGGTCCGGCTTCTACTCCCAGCTGGAGCAAATCATTGCCGTCAATGGCAAGCTCCAGGTCCGCCAGTTTTTCCAGGTATAACAGCACTTTAGCCCGGAGATCAGCTTCCCCGGGATTGGCCGCCAGCAGGGCCAACAATGCCAAGGGTGCCTGGGGATTGAGAATATCATAGACTCCTTGAGGGGGTAAAGCCGGGTTTCTCAACGAGCTGCTCAAAGCTTCCAGATTGTCTGCCACAGCTGAAACCAGCTTTTGCTCCCTGGGCTTAAGGCCAAGGACAGCCATGGCTTCTTCCCGCCCTTCCCGGGGAGCGGCATTAAGGAGCAGGACAGGATACAGCAGCCAGTCCTGGCTGGCCAGGTCATGCTTTGCCAGCCAGCGGCTGACCCGGGGAACGGCGTTAATCTGCCCTTCCAGCTTGTCGCTCCATTCCAGGCCGGGCAACAGCTTTTGCAATACGCCAAGCTCCTGAGCCAGTTTAAGCAGGGAGGGAACATTGGGCTCGCGGAAGATGTGGCCCATCTCCTTGCCTAACCTGGCCGCGGGAGGCTTTGCCAACATCTCATCGGCAAGGGCCGAGGCCATCAACCCCCTTGTCTCCTCTTCGAGGCGAAAACCATAGCGGCAGGCAAACCGTATCGCCCGGAGTATCCTGGTAGGATCGTCGACGAAGCTCAAGTTGTAAAGAACCCTGATCAATCCTGCCCGCAAATCCTCATAGCCGCCAAAGAAATCCAGAAACTCTCCGAAGCGGTCGGTGTTAAGGGCAAAAGCTAAAGTGTTGATGGTGAAATCCCTGCGGTACAGGTCATGCTTAATTGTGGTTTGCTCCACCTGGGGCCTGGCAGCCGGATACTGGTAAAACTCCATCCTCGCCGTGGCAAAGTCAATCCGGAACCCGTCGGTGAGGGTTACAGTGGCAGTGCCCATATCTTCATGGGCCGTGATCCTGCCTCCCGCCGCATCAGCCAACAAGCGGGCAAATTTTATGGCGTCGTCCTCCACAGCCACATCCAAATCCAGGTTAGGCAGTCCCAGCAGCAGATCCCGCACAAAGCCGCCAACGGCGTAAGCGGCAAATCCTTCCTCCTGGGCTATTTTCCCCAACAGCATTAAGATTCCCTGGATCCGCCGGGGCAACCTGCTGTTAATGAGGCCGGTGATATTGTCTTCCCGTTTTGCCAGGCGAAAATCCCCCGGCGTAAACAGGGATTCCGCATCTTCTGCATTACCCCCGACAATATGGGCCAGCAAATCTGAGCGGGTAATAATCCCTGCCAATTGCCCCCGGTCGACCACCGGCACCCGGCCAATGTCGTATTGGGTCATCAGGCGAATCACCTCAGCAACCGGGGTGAGGACATCGACAGTTACCACATTGCGGGTCATGTACCTCCGCACAGGGATATGGCCCAGGTTAAAGCCCATGGCCTTGTCAATATCTCTGCGGGTAACGATGCCAACTACTCCTTGCTGGCTGCTGATTACCGGCATCCCCATATGCCCGTAGCGAAGCATCAGGCGATGGGCTTCGGCAATGGAAGTGTCCTCAGATATAGTCTTGACAGGGGCAGACATTATATCCCCCGCCACTTGCACCTTAGGCAAGCGCTCTCTCAGGAGGGCCATTACCTGAGAGTACAGGGCAGCAGGCTCCAGGGCAGCAAAGGTCATGGCAATGGCCCCTGCATGCCCCCTGGGCTGCAGAGGCGCAAAAATATCCAGGAGGTCCAGCTCCGGCCGGCGGCTGCGGGCAACCAGGTGCACCTGATTTCCCATCACTACTATGCTTACTGCCAGGTCGCAGTCCTCCAATTCGGCCAGGCGCTGGGTGAGGCCGCCTAAGCCGCTGACAAATTTACCCGCACTGGCTGCCATTACCAGGATGCTGCGCTGATTTATCTTTTCCAGCCGCGCCTCTCCCAGCAAAGCCGCCAGCAAATCCCGTTGCTGGGGAGCAAGGGAAATATCTATGTACTGGCTGACCTGAGACAACCTTCCCCCCTGCTCCAGCAGCCAGGCTGCCGCCTGCATGTCTCTGGGAGTAGTGGCCAGGTTGGTCAGGCAATGGGTATCCTCATAGATTCCCAATAAAAACAAGGAAGCCTCAAAGGAGGTAAGGGGCATTGCCTGCGCCCGCAACAGTTCCACCAGGAGGGTGGTCACTGCCCCAACCTGCTGGCGTATCCCCGGGCCCGCCTCAGCAAAAGGAGGATGATGGTCGTAGGTGACGATTGTGCCCGCCTTCTCCCAAAGCCAGGCCGAATCCCCCAGCTGCCGGGGCTGCTGGGCATCGACTATGTATAAAGTGGAGATTCCTTTCTCTTGCAGTTGCTCCGGGCGGCAGAGGGGCAAATAACCTTTATGTTCGGCTATAAAGCGACGAACCCCAGGGCTTTGACCGCCAACTAGGACCATAACTGCCTGGGGGTGCAATTTGGCGCAGGCGACCATGGCGGCCAGTCCGTCAAAATCTGTGCCCCCATGGCTGACAATGACCTCCATAGTCTCACCTCCTCAATCCTGCCAATAATTATACCATATCTGCCCCGCAGGTACATATAAAGGCTGCCGGCAAAAAATCCAGGCAGCCATGAAGATTCCCTTTGGCAGGAGAATGCTACTCCCCTTGCTGCTTAATAGTGCCCAATCCCGCTATTCTGTCGTTTATCACTTCCGGTTCGCCAACATAGGTAATGGTCCCGACGCCATTGACATAAGCATCCAGAGTGCCTGTAGCATTGGCGGTATAACTGCCGGCACCGTTAATGGTAATGGCGGAATCCCGGGTAAAAAGATCTGCAGCGTCAATGTCGGAGGCGCCGTTGATTACAACTGTGCATTGTTGACACTCACCGGCCATCACAATACTGCTGGCACCGTTTATGTCCACGGCGAGGGTATCCAGTTGGCCAAATTCAAGGTCTCCGGAAATGGCACCGTTAATATCCAGAGAAAAATCTTTGACGGAAGGAAGCTTCATATCCAGGGTGAAGCCTCCGTCGATCCTCACACTACTCAAGGGAACGCCAATTTTAATAGTAAAAGTATCGGTACTATAGCTGTATTTTTTATTTCCCTTAAAAAGAATTGTGCCCTTTTCGTCGTCAACAGTGACTGTGATGGAATCAGCAATATTCTGCTGGGTGTCAAGGGTGAGCTTATCAGGCAAACTTTCATCAATTTCAATGACTCCGTTGTAGGAGCGGGCAAACTTAATGTCGGTAATGACCAGGGAGTAACTGTCCCCCGAAAGAGTATGTTCCTGAGTAATGACTTTGCCTCTGCCGGTGAGTCTTTTCCAGGGTGGCAGTTGAACCTGGCAGCCGCTTATGATTACTGTTGCCAGGAGAACCAGGAGCAGGGCATAAACGTAGAAGCGTTTTCTCATTCTTTTTCCCTCCATAACATATTCCAGCTGCACAGCAAGCTGGCGGAAGATATACCCAATAGCCATTAAATCATTTCAGCCTGAAAAACACAAGGGCAAGACTTTACCCTATATCTTTGCAGGCCAGTCCCGACCACCTCCCGCAGCGGTCACCCCAGCGGGCGAGAATATTGCCCTCGCAGGTGAGCTCAACAATTTCACAGTTATTGGCGCAATGGTTGCAGTAAAAGCTGCAGCTTTTATGCCTCATTTCACTGACGCCAAAACCCCGGAAGCTGCTGGGCTTATTCTCCGGCCGGGCATGGGCAAGGAGGGCTGCCCCCAGAGCCCCCATGACACCATAATGCTTGGGCACCAGTACCTCCATCCCCAATGCCTCTTCAAAGGCCCTCTTGATGCCGGCATTGGCAGCCACTCCCCCCTGGAACACCACCGGCGACTTAATTTCCTTGCCCTTGGCCAGGTTGTTGAGGTAGTTCCGGACAAGCGCAGCGCAAAGGCCGGCAATGATGTCCGGCAGGGAGTTGCCCATCTGTTGCTTGTGGATCATGTCCGACTCGGCAAAGACCGAGCAACGGCCGGCAATGCGCACCGGGTTTTCCCCTTGTAATGCCAGGCTGCCGAATTCAGCAATTGGTATCCCCAGGCGGGCAGCCTGTTGGTCGAGAAAAGAGCCGGTGCCGGCCGCACACACGCTGTTCATGGCAAAATCCACAACCACTCCCTGGCGCAGGATGATGAGCTTCGAGTCCTGGCCGCCGATTTCCAGGACGGTATTAACTCCCGGGCAAGTATCGCCGGCAGCTACTGCATGGGCAGTGATCTCATTTTTCACCACATCGGCACCCAGCAGCACTGCCGCCAGGTTGCGGCCGCTGCCGGTTACCCCCACCCCGGCCACCTGCCCGGGGCCGACAAAGCCTCTTACCTCAGCCAGGCCCTCTTTGACTGTGTTGATGGGCTGTCCCCTGGTCCTGAGATAGGAGGAATATACCACTTGCTTATCTTCACCAAGGAGGACAAAATTGGTGCTTACCGACCCCACATCTACACCCAGATAATATTTTTCATCCATGGCATTTCCCCTTGCCCTTCATTCCCAATATATCGACAAAGGCTTCCAGACGAGTCTGAAAGCCAGCCTCCCCGGAATGCTCATCCATTGAGAAACAAACCAGGGGCATTCCCGCTTTGGCAGCCATTTTTTGCATTATCCCCCGGGCGACAATTTCCGGGGTGCAGGTAAAGGGGTAGACGTGGATTACGCCATCTGTCCCCTCCAGAATTGCCTTCCTGGTCTCTCCCACTGAATGTTGGCCATGACCGCCCACAAAGCACTGCAGGTATGGACGGGCTAATTTTTCCGCCTTTTCCCGGCGGCGCAGGCGCAAAAAATCCAGGAAGATATTGACGCGAAGCCACTGGGATATCCAGACATGACGGCACACCTCCACCCCCATATTGCCCAGCCTCTCTTCGATGTGTAAATTGGCGGCGGGCTCGGCAATGAGGTAGACCTCACCTACCAGGGCTACTTTCGGCGGCTTGTGGTTGAGCCG
>JAAYHI010000112.1 GCA_012727415.1 Bacillota bacterium | reverse complement strand
TTATAGTCGAACGCGATGGGCACAACCGCCTCAAAGGAATCGGTTCCGAAGCGGAAATGAATTTTTGTGCCGGAAGAATAGCGTTCCAGGATTTTTGCCGAACATGCAGCCTTTTTTTTCAGGCTGTATGTCACCAGCCGCTCCTTGGCCAGAGAGGCCATTTTGACGCCATAGGGGTCATCGATATTGATGACAGCGATGCCCCCGGGCTTTATCTGTTGAAAGAGCTTTGCCTTACAGAGAAAATAGTGCTCCATATTTTTGTGGTAATCCATGTGATCCCAGCTTAAATTAGAAAAAACTGCAGCATCCACTTGCGCATGGTCAAATCTGTACTTGGCCAGCCCTTGGGAGCTGGCCTCGATTGCTACCGAAGCAATACCCTGGTCAACCATCTTCCGCAGCTGGAACTGCAACTCCAAAGACTCCGGAGTGGTATTGCCTGTGGCGAAGTACTCGCCATCTCCTATTTTTACGCCAATAGTGCCTATCAAAGCCGAGGGGGCAGCTTGTCCCATTATCGATTTTAACATGTGGACAATGGTAGTCTTGCCATTAGTGCCGGTAACCCCGACGACTGTCAAGTCTCTGCAGGGGTGAGAAAAGAAATTGACGGCAACCTGAGCCAGGGACTTGCGGGTATTTTCCACAATAATTTGCGGACAGGGCAAATCAAGGCTGCGCTCAACCATCAGGGCTGAGGCACCACGCTTAACTGCATCGGCGGCAAAATCATGACCGTCATGGAAGGAACCGAGCAAGCAGACAAAGAGGCTGCCGGGGGTTACTTTCCTGGAGTCATAACAAACATCGCTGATTAAGATATCGTCAGCACCGGTTGCAGTATAGGAGATGCCTTCCAGCAAACTGGTCAGCTTTTGCGGCTGGTGGCGTTTTTTAAAATCTTTCACTTTAGGACCCTCTTTTCTAATCCAGCATCTATGATTTATTCGCCATTTGCCCTGTCAGTTCCTGCTGTTTTCCCTGTCCGAGACTTGCCAAATAATAGCGGTTGAGCATACCTGGCACAAAAAAAGACCCCCTTTCGGGGGCCTGCTGTCAGTACACACGCACTGTCTTAGTTGCATATCCTGTGGCAGTGCCGCTGGTGGCAGTAGCTTCTATGGTGTAATATCCCCTGCCGTCAGCGTAGGCAATGGTGTACGTGAATGTGATCGAACCGCTGGAATTGGTGTACCCGGAACCTTGCCGCACATTGCCGGAGGCAGTAGTGAGCTTGAGGGTTACATGGGCGTTGGGAACCAAGGCATTGTTTTCATCACTAACCGTGACTGTCATGCGCATGGTTTCGTACATATAGTAATAACTGTAATTGGTGGATATGCTTACATTCAGGTATTGGGGATCTGGGTCGGGGTCTCCGGGATCTCCGGGATCAGTACCACTGGTGACATATTGATAGGCTGCCCAGGCGTCCACAAGACCGTTGCCATAGCGCCAGGGATCATGCCACATGTCGTTGGCGGTTTCATTAAGGGCGTTGCGAAGCTGAACATTTGTCAGGCTGGGCTTTGCGCTCCATACCAGGGCTGCCACCCCTGCCACATGGGGGCAGGCCATGGATGTGCCGCTCATAGTCCCGTAGCTGCCGTTATAAGTGGTGCTGTAAATGTTTGAGCCCGGGGCCATGATCTCCAGGGTGGAACCTGTGCTGGAGAAAGAGGAGCGGACATTGCTGGAGGTAATAGAACCAACAGCCATTACTGAAGGATATCTCGCCGGATAGCCAATGCATTATTGGACAGATTTAAGAGCAATCTGCCCTGTACACACAATATGAAGGGAATTATTCATTTATGCCAAGGCATTAGCAATGTAAAGCCGGCCCAGGACAAACACAAAACCGCCGCAAAGCGACGGTTATTTTCATGGTGGAGATGAGCGGATTCGAACCGCTGACCCCCTACTTGCGAAGCAGGTGCTCTCCCAACTGAGCTACACCCCCAATAATCAAAAGCCGGAAGCAGAAGTCAGATTTCTGACCTCGTGCTTCCGACTTCTTCATTGATCCGGCAACGTCCTACTCTCCCAGGGGGAATCCCCAAGT